>CAZQBZ010000011.1:0-21345 GCA_964592355.1 uncultured Candidatus Saccharibacteria bacterium | reverse complement strand
GGAAGCGTAATACCGATTTACTATGGGCCCATTTCGTATTTATATATTCATATAATACATGTTTTGTTGCAAAATTTCAAGAAAAAAGGCCACAGACAAAAAGTTGCGTATTTTTGTCTGTGGCCGATCTGGACCTGTCTTGCTATCGCTGCTGGTTTCGTTGGTATTCGTATTGCTGGTCTTGCGCATATTCATTGTTGCTTCCTGGGTTGCTGTTTCCAAAGAAGATCTCTCTGCCGCCACTGTAAGTGGCCTTTCCGACCTGGTAGGCTGCCGAGCAGCCTTTCTGAAGGTCTTCGGTTGTGTTTGCCGGAAGGCTGTCCACAATCTTCTTAATCCGGTCGTGATTTTTGTACACGACTATGCCGCTGGAAATCCATGCGGCAACGATAACGAGCATCAGGAAAAAGAATGATTTCATGTGGTCTGCCTCCTTTAGATTGCTTTTGCAAGCGCCATGAGCGCGCAGAAGATGGCAAATAGCCACCCCAACTTAATTAGAAATCCTTTCACCATAACATGTCCCCTAGTATGTGCTGTTTTACAGAAAACCCTTCTGTGCGGGATGTTTAGGCAAATCCTAAGCATATATTAATTATACAATATAAATATATAAAAGTCAATATCAATAACAGATGAGCTATTTTTTAATAAAGCTGCGCAGTTTGGCTATTGTCTGGTCATAAGTCTGCGTGTCCACAGGATATGGCGTGGCATCCTTTCCCCCGTGGGCAAACGAATATCTGGCGGGATCCTCATAGCTGGGCTTTGCCCCGTAAATGACTTCCGAAACCAAAGCCAATGCCCTTATTGTTTTTGGACCAACGCCCGGGGTGGCCAAAAGCTTTTCATAGTTTTCAGGTTTTCTGTCGCACAATGACCACAATATTTTTTCCAGATATTTTGACTTGGCAAAATTCTCATGCACTACCGGATGCCATTTAAATTCTTCTGTTTCCAAATTTAGCAAGGTCAGTTGCTCTTTGTTGCCAAGCTGAAGTTTTGCCATTTGTGAGTGTGGAGCATAATATTTTCTTATCAGGGTTATATCTTTCATTAACGTATTGAAACTTTGTCCGACAAGCTCCGTGCTCACTCCCCTGTTTTGATCGCTATTGTGCGAGGTCATATTTAAAATATTTTTTACCGTCACGTTAGATGATATTCCAGAGTGCGGCTCTTCTATTAAGTCTTTCAAGTTTTTTGAATGCCAGTGATATCTTCGCGCCGACTGCTCTGCTGCATTCATGCCCTGCTGCACCACGGTCCACGCCCCATTTTTGGTGAAGAAAAATGCATGATGATAAATTTGAAATCCGTCTTGCACAAGGCTGCTGTCTACTTTGGCTGCCATTTTTGAGTTGTAAACCAAACCATTGGCCATATTTTCCGGCAATGCAATTCTTTCAGACCACTGTAAAATTTGTTCTGGCGTTTTCAGGCTTGTCTTTCCTTTGCCCCCGCAAATAAAAATGCCAAGATCTTTTTCTTGGCCCCTGATAGCTTCCTTCAGCGCCGCAGTTAAAATTGTTGTCAATCCCGAAGCATTCCAATCAAAAGCAAGGACGGTGCCCAAACTTTGAAACCATACAGGGTCGCCTATTCTTTTTATAAACTCATCCGGGCCGTATTCTTGTCTCATTGCATAAATCATTTGGCGCGAAAGCAAAACCATGCGGTCAAATAGCCACTTGGGACACTTGCCATAATCTAAACCGAAAGTTGCAATGCCTTTGTTTATCATCGTAGATTATATTTTATCACTTCATATTTGTGTCAGCAACAACGTTGACAAAATAGTATAATTATAGTATAAATAATCTTGTGTTTTCTACACTAAGTGCACCTTAACAGGAGAAAAAGTTTATGACTTTGTCCCCACAGGAAATCAAAGAGGCTGATTGCCTGCTTGCCATGTGGCAAGAGACAAAACAGCGCAAGGAAGACTTTTCAAGGTTTGCAAACGATACAGGAGAGCTTGTTCTCAACTGCTATGTGCAGGGCAGTCAGGCCGCTCCAATCGAACTGCAGGCTGTGGCCGGTGTTCTCAAACAAATGGAAACCGAGGTGAGCAAATTCATCACCGATAACCAAGGCAATGATGCCAAGTTTGAGCGACACGGCCTCTACATTTCGTGCGACAAGCAAACGGCTGACCGCATGTACGCAAAACTGTCCCAAATGGACCAGTATATGCTGCAGATTCTTGACCGCAACAAGGATATCTCTCTGGCAATGCCAGTATTGATCGCCTTATGGCGAGCTCATCAGCCTTTCATCGTGGAAGCCTTCGCAGATTTTTTACGGAGGCTTTCAGTGAAGACCGAAAACTTCCCAGAGATTTGGCGTGAGGCCCAGCGGACAATTCGTAAGGGTCTCAGTAGCCAGGTCAGGGAGTTTGAGAGTCTTCGCAACGCAGCCTACCAGGCAATATTGACCTGGGTCGGTCAGTCTTTGGACAGACAGGCGTATATGGAAGACAAAGGGGTTATTTTACCGGTTCGGCTTGAGCATCCGTTGTCGGCCAAAACGCCGGCTCAGTCAGTCAATGTTAATGGCGCAATTTCTCGACGACGCCAAAAACAGCAGATTGTTGCTCAGCTAACACCTGCGCCTCAGCCGAGCAGTAATGGCCAAGACAAGCCGTGGCAGGTAACTTGCGTGAATGAGTACGGCACCGAGCTGGATTCATTCAGCCTGAAGCTCTCCGATGACGGCACTCAATTGGCTGAGACCTTGGATTTGTGCTATGGATGGCCCCTGGAAGCAGGCAGGACGATGCGAGCTGTGGCAAAACTTTTGAAAGCTAAGCCCACCGAACGCAACTTCGTGCCATGGATTCCCTTCGGTGGCATCAACTGGTATCGCCTCAGGGTGTCTAAGAGATATCGCATTTTGGTGCATATCAAGGACGATAGCCATTCAGTCATGCTGATGGCTGACCACAAGCTGCGTCTCGCTGCCCGCATCGGCAAGCGCAAGGACGAGTCGTAAACAAAAGGCGAAAGCCTAAAACAAAAGCCCGGCAGAGAGAAATCTCTGTCCGGGATTTTTTATTGTCGCAACTCGAACGCGTCGTCGCTTCACTCCTCCTTAGAAACCCAGGTCGGGAAGTTTTGCTTTGCAAAAGCTTCTCGCAACCCTATCGGTTTCTAACACTCGCCTTTGGCGAGCTGTTTTCCTACACGGGGACCCCCCTTGAGCGTTCGAGTCGCAAACAAAAAAGCACAAAATTAAAAACGCTCTTGCGAGCGTCTTAAATTTTGTGCCCCTGCCGCGACTCGAACGCGGAACCAATAGCTTAAAAGGCTACTGCTCTACCATTGAGCTACAGGGGCATATGAGGAGATTAAATCCCCTCTTCTTTTAATTTTTCTAATAATTCTTTCTGTTGTTTTGACAACTTTTTGGGAGTTATCACTTTCAATTCAACATACAAATTTCCTCTGCCTTTGTTTTGAAAATGCGGAATACCCTTTCCTGAAATTCTCAATACTTTGCCAGATTCTGTTCCCTGAGGAATCTGGAGCAAAATATTTGTGCCGTCAATTGTTTTTAATTCCACTTCGTCTCCCAGTGATGCCTGAGAAAACTTGATGTCCAATGTTGTAAAAAGGTCGTCTTCCCGTCTTTCAAATATCGCGTGCTTCTTTACCAATATCCTTGCATACAGATTTCCGGATTTACCCCCTTTTTTGCCTGCCTCGCCTTTGCCCTCTATCTTAATCACTTGATGAGTATCAATTCCCGCTGGAACCTTTATTTCTATCTCCTCGTGCGATTTTACCCTGCCTTCGCCCTTGCAAACATTGCAAGGTTTTTCAGGCATTGTGCCTTCTCCATTGCATTCAGGGCAGGCTCCAACTGCTGTAAATGACCCGAATATTGTTTTCTTTACCTGCTGAACTTTTCCTGACCCCCTGCACGCCACGCATTCTTTTATTTTTGTTCCCGGTTCTGCTCCCTGGCCCGCGCACCTGTTGCAAACAATATGTTTTGTGATGCTTATCTTTTCTGTAAAATCTATTAAAGTTTTTTCAAGCGGAATTTCAATGTCAACCTGTATGTCTTTCCCTCTTCGGCCATCTTTTTTTCCGCCTCTGTTCGCTCCGCCAAATCCAAACATTTCTCCAAAAACATCTCCTAAATCTCCCAAATCAAATTCCACGTCCTGGCTGCTTTTGTTTCCCCATGCCCATGAAAATCCGGATGGGTCAAATCCAGGGCCGGCCTGCTGTCCGTCAAACACTCTGCCAAATTGGTCATACTGGGCGCGCTTTTCCTTATCGCTCAACACCTGATATGCTTCGTTTATTTCTTTAAACTTTTTTTCATCTCCGCCTTTATCAGGGTGGTATTTGTGTGCCAGTTTGTGAAACGCCTTTTTAATTTCATCTTGAGATGCGCCCTTGTCTAATCCTAAAATTGTATAATAATCCATCTTCTTTTTAAAATTTAATTCCAGGGCGCCTGCTGCAAGGCGGCATTTATGGAATTCACTGTTTGTTGCAATGACTGCAAGTTAGAGGATATTGCACCAACTGATTTTTCAAGGGATTGCAGGTTTTTTACAGATGAACCAAGCTGGTTTAATTGTTCCAGCTGAGGCTGTAGATTAGCAGCGCCTTCATAAAGTTTAACAAATATCCCGATATGCGGCTGGACAAACCAATAAATAGCGCCAGCCCCACCCACTATCAAAACAATAAAAATAACCACTAAAATTTGCAAGATTCTTACATTTCTGTTTAATCTTCTGATTATTTTATCGTTTGATGTTTCTTCCATATTTGTTTTTTATTTTTGTTCAGTGTACTTTCCCTCTTCTGCGCTGTCTTCTTTTTTCTCTCCTTGATTTGGCTGCTGAGGCTCTTGTTTATAGAGTTCAGCGCCAATTTTTTGGATGGCAGCGGACAATTCCTGCGTCTTTGCCTTTATGTCTTCTATGTTATCACTTTTTTGTGATTCTTTCAAGGCGTTTATCTTGTCCTCGATTTCTTTTTTATCTTCTGCCTTTACTTTATCTCCGGCGTCTCTTATGGTTTTTTCGCAGGTATAGATCAAAGTATCTGCAATATTTTTAGCCTCAATAAACTCTTGTTTTTTCTTGTCGTCGGCTGCGTGCATCTCTGCATCCTTTTTCATTCTTTCAATTTCGTCTTTTGAAATTCCGGATGAGCCTTCAATCTTGATTGATTGGGATTTGCCGCTCGCCTTATCCTTCGCCGATACGCTCAAGATTCCATTGGCATCAATGTCAAAGCTCACCTCCACCTGTGGCACTCCTCTGGGAGCGGGCGGGATGCCGTCCAGTATAAACCTGCCAAGAGTTTTATTGTCTTGGGCCATTGGCCTTTCGCCTTGTAACACATGCACTTCCACGCTTGTCTGGCTGTCTGCTGCTGTTGAAAATACCTGCGTTTTTGCCGTTGGCACAGTTGTGTTTTTGGCAATTAAAATTGTATTTACCCCGCCAAATGTCTCAATGCCAAGGCTAAGGGGCGTTACATCCAAAAGCAGAACATCTCTCACATCTCCCTGCATAATTCCGCCTTGCACAGCAGCCCCAATCGCAACCACTTCATCTGGGTTGACTTCTTTGTTGGGTTCTTTGCCAAAAAGCTTTTTGACTTCTTCTTGCATTTTTGGCATTCTTGTTTGTCCGCCAACCAAAACAACTTCTTCAATATCCTTTGCCTCCAATCCCGCTTCTTTTAATGTTTTCTTTACCAAATCTATGGATTTTTCGATTTCCGCCGAAACCATATTTTCAAACTGAGCTCTGGATAATTTCAAAAGCAAATGTTTGGGGCCGCTTTGGTCTGATGTGATAAACGGCAAGTTTATTTCCGTTTCCATGCTTCCGGACAGCTCAATTTTTGCCTTTTCCGCCGCTTCTTTAATTCTCTGCAAGGCCAGGTTGTCTTTTGCAAGGTCAATGCCATTTTCTTTTTTAAATTCATCGACAACCCAGTCCATTATCTTCTGGTCAAAGTCGTCTCCGCCCAGGTGCGTATCGCCTCCCGTTGCTTTTACTTCAACCGTGTCGGCTCCAACATCAAGAATTGAAATATCAAAAGTTCCTCCGCCAAAGTCATACACACAAATTTGCTGGTCTTTCTTTTTGTTCAGTCCATAAGCCAAGGCAGCGGCTGTCGGTTCGTTTATAACCCTGTCCACCTTAAAGCCAGCGATTTCGCCTGCGATTTTTGTTGCCTTTCTTTGCGCGTCGTCAAAGTATGCGGGCACAGTAATAATTGCTTCCGAAATTGTTTCACCAATTTTTGCCTCAGCGTCGGATTTAAGTTTCTGTAAAATCATGGCAGAAATTTCTGCGGGGTTTAACCACTTGTCGCCCATTTTTACATCCACTCCACCGTCTGCCGATTCCTTTATTTCATAAGGCAGTAACTTTCTATCGCGCTGCACTTCTGCATCGGAAAATTTGCGGCCAATCAATCTTTTTACAGAAAAGATTGTGTTGTGAGGATTTGTCACAGCCTGTCTTTTTGCCAAAACTCCGACAGCCCTTTCCCCGTTTTTTGAAACCGAAACAATAGACGGAGTTGTTCTTGCCCCCTCTTTGTTTTCAATAATTTTTGCCTCTCCGCTCTCAACAACGGCCATTGCGGAGTTTGTTGTTCCTAAATCTATACCTAATACTTTGCTCATGTTAGTTTGTTATAATTTATTATTTTATTGTATTTTATGATGTAAATCCTATCTCTGTTTTTGGTTGTTCGGCTTCTTTAATTTCACCAAATTGTTTTTCATATTGTCCTATATTGTCATTCAGAGCGATTGATAGCCTTTTTGCATGTCCCGGGCTCATAATTATTCGTGATATTAGGCTAACGCCAGACGGGGCTTGCAAGAGAAAGTCTATTATAACCTCTTCTTTTGTGTGAAAAATTTGAGCGATATTTGAGTAATGTCCCTTAATATCATCATTCTCTGCTCTTATTTGAACTTGTTGTGGTTGTTGAGGATCCATTTTAAAAAAACTTATTTAATTTTTTGCGTCTTTAATCATTATGTATTCGCCTATTAATTTTCTGTTGTGTTGTATTGCCTTTGGAATTTTGCCCACCTCCTTAAAGCCCATTTTTTTGTACAAAGCGATGGCAGGTTTGTTATTTTCATAAACTTCAAGTTTGAAGATTTTTAGCCCCAGCAAGTCTTTTTTAGCCATCTTCAGAACTTCTGACATAACGTATTTACCTAACCCAATCCCCCTGTATCCATCTCTTATCCCAATGGCGAACTCTCCAATGTGATCTTTTCTTTGGCGGTTTAATTCCACGCTGGTGTTGGCCACCACTTTATCGCCGTCTTTTGCTATCAGAAAAACTTTCTTTTTACTTTTTACATCTTTGGGTGCAGTCTTAAGCCATTCTTTTTCCTGTTTTAGCGTCAGCTTAGTTTTAAATAATATTTTGGCTTCTTCATCAATAAGCGAGTTTACAAAATCCAAATATTCTTTGGCAAATTTTTGCTCTTTTGCCGTCATTGTGTGAAATGTCAGTTTTTTATCACCGAATATTTTTGTTTCCATAAGATTATTTTGTTAATTTTACTCTTGCCGGCCTGATTAATTTGCCGTGCAAGGTATATCCCCTTTGCAATTCTTCTGAAACTTTTTCACCTTCGCCATCAACTGCATCCATCGTATTTGGGTCAAAGTCTTTGCCTGCTACTTCTATCGGTTCAATTCCCTCTTTTGCCAAAAAATCCTGAAATTGCTTTATAACCATATCCAGTCCCTCGTCTTTTATATGGGCTGAGGCTAAAATCAAATGGTCTAAAATTGGCAAAATATTCAGAATCAGCTCTTCGTTTGCAAACTTTGCCAAAGTGCTGATTCTCTCCCCTTCCTCTTTTTTATAGTTTATAAAATCCGCCCTTTCGCGTTTCCAGCCATTGAGATATTCATCACACTTTGCTTTTAATTCTTCAATTTGTTGTTCTATATTTTCCTGTTCCATTTGTCTAAAATGTTTAATATATTAAATATGTTTCCATTATCAAGTTCATGCATAATTTCTTGCATCTGTTGCATTTGCCTTTCCATTTCTTGGTGCGCGTATCTGATTTGTCGCACAATAAACTCGTCAAATTCTCTTTCTTGCTCTCTTTCTATTTTTTCGGCAAAATATTTGTAAGCCTTTTGTGTTGGCATTCTACCTGCTGATGTGTGTGGCTGGGTTATGAATCCCTGTTTTGTTAATTCTTGCAGGTCGTTTCTTATAGTGGCGCCGCAAACATCCAAATCGGTAATTTTTTTTAATTCCAAAGAGCTTACGGGTTCCCCCGCAGATATATATTCACGAACTAAAAATTCCAGTAATTTTTCTTGTCTTTCGGTTAACATAATGACTTATATTGCATATTATAAAATTAGCAATCTCGTGTCAAGAGTGATAATTTATGCAAACTAAAAGCCCGAGCTTATGGCTTAGGCTTATGTGTGCAAATCTTGCCGGGCAAAAGCCCGGACTACTTGTTGTCGCCGAACGACAGGAAGATGGCGTCGATCTCGACGCAGTGCCTTTCGTAGAACTCCGGTTCCACGAGCGTGTCAACGACGGCGCAGGCTTCATCAGAGCCGAATCCTTCAACTTCGGGATTCTTGGCAAGGTTTACGACCTGGCGGATCATTTCCATGACCTTGCTGTCTTTGCAGACAAACAAGAATGTCTGGTTGTTGTCGCATTGGCACCCGACATAGTGAATGTCAGATCCCAGTTCCCTCCATGAGGCAACCTTCATTTGCAAATTCCTTTCGCGGTTGTAAGTAAAGAACAAATTTGCCCAAATGGGCTAAATGGAGTCGACAGGACTTGAACCTGCAACCAGCCACTTTTCTCAGCCTCGCATAACGGCCCTTGGCATTTTGAGGCCAATATCGCGAGTAATCACAATGCCCAGAAAAGCCCACGGCTGCGCTCTCCCAATTGAGCTACGACCCCAATGATTAAAATTATATCGCTTTTTTTAAAAAAGTCAACCCAAATGATGCAACAAAAAACCGCCCAAGATGAGCGGTTTTTTAATTTACATTTCCGGTTCAGATTCTTTTGTTTCTTCGTGCTTGTGGTCGTGATGATGTCTGTGGTGGTCGCAGGTGTCTTTCCACATTTCCCATGTGCAAAATGGACAGGCTTTTTTATGATTTAACAGCTTTACGCCGAAAGCTATAAATAGAATTGCCCAGAAAAATCCCCAGAAGCTTCCGGTGATAATATTGAGCGAGCTTAGCAAGAGGGCTAAGCCGATTGCAATAAATACTATGGCTATGAACATATTATTTTGTTTAATAATTATTTCTTTATTAATGTTATCTTTTATTGATAAAATATGTCAATATCGGAGGTGTGAGAAGTGTTGTTAGTATTACCATTATCACAATCACAGAATAAAGTCTGATATCTACAACACCCAAGGCCATTCCTATCGACGCAAATATCAGGCCAACCTCTCCTCTTGGAACCATTCCAAATCCGACAATCTGCTTGTTTACTTTGCCTGCCACAAAACCGGAGAAATATTTTCCTATAACGGCTGCAACGGTAATGCCAAGCGCCACTATAAGGATTTTAACATCAAATAATGTTTTTAAGTCTACGTTCATTCCTGTCATTATAAAAAATATCGGGACAAAGAAATGCGCCAATGGTTCTGTTAAGTCTTCAACGTGTTTTTCGCAATAGTGGTTGGATAAATTTATCAGTTTATTTTTTTGTTCTTGTGATAAGTCGCAAGCGCACTCTTCCAATTCGTCAGAGATTTTAGGCTTTTTGAATGTTTTGAAATGCACCGGGTCCAGCACTAATCCCGCTGCAAATGCTCCAACAATGGGGGCCAATCCTATTTCGCCAGCCAAGAATGCAAACAAAAATGCAAAAGATATAGCCATTGCAAATTTCATGCCAGCTCCTGTATTTATTTTTGAGAAAAATTTTCCTATATATGGAGCAGAAAAATGACCTATTAATATGGCTCCAATTAAAAATCCCACAGCCTTTAATATTATTATTGATAGGGCTCCAATACTTATGTTTCCTGCCGTAACGATTGCAGAAACTATGGCTAATATAATAAGCCCCATCACGTCGTCAATGACTGCGGCCCCTAAAATTATTTGGGCTTCGGGAGTTTTTAGTCTGCCAAGATCTTTAAAAACTCTGGCGGTTATGCCGACAGATGTGGCCGTTAATGCGGCTCCTAAAAATAAATATGCGTTGTTGCTTAACCCCGGAAGAAGCCATGGGCCGACAATATAAGTTCCCAATATAAATGGGCAGATAACGCCTATTGTTGCGACAAGAAAGGCTCTAAGCCCAACTTTTTTCATTTGTCCTATATTAGATTCCAATCCGACTTGGAATAATAATATGATTACCCCTATTTCAGATAAAAAAGAAAGATATATATCCGTTTTTATTGGCGAAAAGAAATTTATGCCGATAAGGGACAAGTTTCCCAGGACAACTCCCATTAATAGCTCGCCCAAAACGGGAGGTTGCCCGATTTTTTCTATTAACCCAGAAACCTTTGCGGCAATGATTATCACAGAAATCCATAATAAAGTCATGATAATTCCGTGGCCAGACTCACTGTTGGTTGACGCAAAGACGGAACCGGCTGTGATCAGGGCAAAAAAACAAAAAAAATAAAAAAGATTTTTAGTCTTCATTAATAAAATTTAAACAATAATATATAAACTATTATATATTATAAAATAAATAAAGTGAAGATTAGGCCTCTATATGCACCTTTTTGGCATTTGCCATATCCTCTTTTGATACATTTATCCAAAGAGCGGCTACGGCTCCAAATAAAAGTATAGCGGAAGCGGTTATAAACACTATTTTGTAAGAAGCCATATATGCATTTAAAATGATCAGCCCGGCCCCTTGCTGATATATTATGGGATTTGTTATGTTTATCGAACTATGATATGCCGTTTCCATAACTTTTCTTGTTATGGAATTATTTAAAAGCGTCCCGAATACGGCAATCCCAAATGCTCCGGCAATATTTCTTGCCAGCGCCAACACGGATGAGGCCGACCCAACTTCTTGTTCCGGGACTGCGGTTGTTATAATATTTGTTCTCTGAGCCATTCCAAGTCCCATTCCAAAAGCCATAATCGAAATCGGAATTATAATATCCATTGCCGTGGATCTCGCATCAAGAGCGGTAAACATAAATGTCCCGCCGGCAGCTATCAATGTGCTGATTGCTATAACATATTTGGGCTTTATCTTTTCTATCAGGTTTCCCCCAAGCGCTGCGGCAATCATCATCATAAACGCCATAGGCATAAATAAATATCCTGTTTGGGTTGCGTCATATCCCATAAAGACTTGGGCGAAATATGGAATCATATAAACTGCGCCCATCATTGCCATAAATACAACGAAGTTGTTGGTAATAGTTCCGACAAATATGTTGTTTTGGAAGAATTTTAAATCCACAATTGGCTCTTTTTGTCCCTGTTCTATTTTTACGAATATGTATCCGGCAACAAGGGTGACTATGTAGCAAATTATGCTTGCCAAAGAAATCCATCCCCATTCATATCCTTTTTCGAGCACAAGAACCAATGTGGACAAGCAGACCCCCAGAGCCGCTGCTCCCCACCAGTCAAAATATTTTGCCTCTTTGTCGGCAATAGATTCTTTAATAAATAAAATAGCCATTATCGCTCCAACCAATCCGACCGGAATATTTATCAAAAACACAGATCTCCATCCGAAATTGTCTATTAGCGGACCGCCTATAAGGGGGCCGAAAACTACTGCCGCCGCAAAAGATGCGGACCATAGCCCCATAGCCTGAGCCCTTTCTTTATCTTCCTTAAACGTGGCGGCCAAAATTGACATTGCTGTCGGATAATCTGCCGAGCCTGCGATAGCTTGTATTATTCTGAACACTATCATTGAGGTTAAATTCCATGCAAAACCAGCCAGGGCTGATCCCAGGATAAATATGGAAAATCCTATCAGATAAACCTTTTTTCTACCTATTGTGTCCCCTAACTTTCCCCATATGGGCACAAACACCGCGTTGGCCAAAATGTAGGCAGTGGCAATCCATCCTGCCGCCGACTGGGTGATTTTAAAATCATCCATTATATCGGGCAGCGCCAGATTAACTATGGTTTGGTCGAGTCTGCCTAAAAATGTCCCTATAATGACAGTGATTAGGATAATCCATTTCAAATTTAAGGATTTTTTTGTCGCCATAAATTGCGAAGCGATTTCTATTTTATTACCCAGAGCTTGGCCGACATTCCATTTTTCAGTTCTGAATAATTCTGGACATTAAACCTGACTTTCACATCAAAAGCCTTTTCCTGCCTTTCATCTGAAATACTGAAGACAATGTCGCCTTCGTTTGAAGTCTCGCTTATCTGGTCAACAATTCCGTAATATTCTTGTGAACCAAAAGCGTCGACCGTAAAGTATGCCTGCTGGCCGACTTTGATAAATTTTAAGCCCTTATCTTCTTTTGTTTGGGCAACTACCCTTAAATCCTGCGGATTTATCATCGTGGCCACTGCCGTTTGCGGGCTGAATGAAGATCCGATGCTTGTCTCGATTGTTAAAATCACGCCGTCGGTTTTGGCTTTTACGAGTTCGTTGCCGATTCTTGCGACAGGATCATTTGTCTTGACGGCGTCACCGATGTTTACAAAAGTTTCCTGCAACGTGCCC
The DNA here is from genome assembly GCA_964592355.1 of uncultured Candidatus Saccharibacteria bacterium. GTDB lineage: Bacteria > Patescibacteriota > Minisyncoccia > Minisyncoccales > Staskawiczbacteraceae > XYD1-FULL-39-28. Next base: position 8,623 of record CAZQBZ010000011.1, on the reverse strand, counting down.
GCGGTCTTTGCATAAAGACTGATTGTCGGAGCGTAGATTTTTGCATCTTCAATATACACTTTGCTTAAAGACGCTTTCCAGAATACAATCCCGGCAACGGATCCCGCGACAATTAAAAGAATTGCCAAGGCGATTATAATTTTATTTCTGTTATTTATTTGCATTTTGTTTAATAAGAAATTACTTTTTCGCCGGCTCCAAGCCCGGAAATTATCTCGGTGTTTTTATCGTCTTTAATTCCAATCGACACTTCCCTGCTTTCCTTTTCTGATGCCCCTTTATCCACGATTACAAAATATTTGCCTGACTTTTGAATTACTGCTGTGTTTGGAACCATGACAACATTTTCTTGAGTTGCCGAAATTATTGTTATATTGGCAGTCATCCCGGACTTTATTTGTTCATTTTCAGATTCAAATTTAAGCCTTGCCTTGTAAACGGCAATGCCATTTTCCATCGTTGTGGCGGTGTCTATGGAAACGACAGAGGCTTTAAAAATCTGGTTATTTCCAAATGCATCCAAGGTCACGTCGGCCCTATTGCCGATTTTAATGTTTGCTATTTGTGATTCCGGAATGCTTACCTGAATTTCTAAGTTATTGTTTGATATTGTCACAACCGGAGATCCGGCCACAGCCAAAGATCCCACAATGGCATCGTTTTTATCAACCTGACCGTCAAACAGGGCCCTTAAAGTTGTTTTTGAAATTTGTGTTTGTATTGATTGGATATTGGCCTCAATGGTTTTTACATTTGCATTGGCGGCTTCTATCTGGGCGCTTGTGGTGGTTATCGTGGCATCATTGTTTACTTGTTGAGCCGAAATTGCCTGGATAGCATTTGAAAGCGCTATAATTTCACCTGAAATATATGATTTTTCGGCAACAATTGACGAGCGCTCGGCTGCTGTTATGGATGTATCTAATGGAATGGCGTCTATCAAGCTCCTCGTGTCTTTTAAAGCTTCAAATGTGGCATTGACCGCAGTATCTATATTTTCCGCAGTTGGATTATTTATTGCTGTTTGAACTTGACCGTAAGCTCCTCCATTAAGGGTGGACAATGATTGGGAGGTCCATCCGCCGGCTCCTTCGGCCCCCAATAATGACTTTGCCGCTTGAGCTTTTGCCTGTTCTATGACAATGTCTTGCCCTGCCCATTTTGCCATAAAGTGGCTGTACTGAATATCCGTCATAATCATTAAAGAGTTTTTAGCCACAGTCACTGATTTTTGGGCGTATGCCAAAGCCGCCGTTCTTGCTGTTTGCAAGCTGGAATCAGCCTTGTTCTGAGTTGTTTCCATACTCATGGTGTTAACTTGGGCTTTTGCCTGAGCCAATTGGGCTCTTGCCTGGTTTAATTGAGCTTGCAATATTGAGCTGTCGATTGATATTAACGCCTGTCCGGCTGTTATTTTATCGCCCACTTTCACATAGTTTGCCGTAATTTTTCCGGAACCCTCAAAAGACATATCAACCCCTTGGGAAGCCTTTACCTGTCCAATAAGGTTTATTTTTTTTGAAATGTTTCCCTGTACAACCTCAGTGCTGACAAACGATATGCGGTTTGACTTTGAGAGGGCATTGCTTGCAAGAAATCCTGCTGAAACAATCGCCAGTATCGCGACTGAAAATACAGAAATTTTAGTTATTTTATTCATAGTCTTTTACTATAGTGTTTATAATTCTTAATAATTCTTTTTTATTTTTTTCGCTTATTTTTTGGAAAAATTTCTTAATATGTTTATGCATCTCTTTTTGTTTTTCTATAAACGTCTTAAGTCCGCTTTTTGTGAGGGATATATAGATAATTCGCCTGTCTTTTTTATCCGGAGTCCTGGATAACATTTTTTTCTTAAACATCTTTTCTATTACAGGCGTGACGGATGCTGGCTTTACTCTTAGGTGGTCGGCAATAGCCCTCATTGTGGCGGTTTTTTTCTCTTTGAGAAAAAACATAACCTCAATTTCAGAATGAGAAAAATCTTGACTGCAGTCTTTGCGCAAGAAAACTTCACGCCTGATTAGGCGTCCCATATTCTGCATAGAAGTTAGTAATTGTTCATTTGTGTCCATGAAATTAGTTAGGTTACCAAACTATTAGATAAGCATAGTGTAATCAAAAAGCCCGAGCTTGTCAATAGTCGGGCTTCAAGATTTATCTCTTGCTAAATTTCCGTTATTTGTTTATTCCAACCATTTCAACTTCAAAAATCAGGGTGGAATTCGCCGGTATTATTTCTCCTATGGCCTGATTTCCGTAGGCTAATTGTGGCGGAATGGTTAATTTCCTCTTTTCTCCCACCTTCATGCCCAAAACTCCCAATTCCCAGCCCTGAATAACCCTGTTTTGGCCTAAAATGAATGGAAACGGCTCCCCTCTGTCCACCGATGAGTCAAATTTTTTGCCGTTTATCAGTGTGCCAGTATAGTGCACCATCACATTATCTCCTTTCTTGGCTTCTGTGCCTACGCCTTCTTTTAATATTTCAACTTTCATGCCCTGTATGTAGTATGTGTTTAACGACTGTTCGTTGTTGTTTTGATTGTCCATTGGTTGGTTTGTTTTGTTTTGCTTGGGCCAAAAATAAATGGCAGCCGCTGCGATTAATATTATTGCGATAATTATTAAAACATTTTTCCTGTTCATATAATAATTATAGCCATAAGTTATTCGTATCGCAAGGCTTCTATGGGGTTCATCTTTGCAGCTCTCTTTGCCGGATAGTATCCAAAAATAATTCCAATTCCGGCCGACACCCCCACGGCCAATAAGACCGAGCCAACGGATATGGTGGTTGAGGTTATTTCAAAGTAGTTGACTAAAAAAGAAACGGCGCAGCCTAAAATCACTCCTATCAGCCCACCGGAAAAGGTAAGAGCAACGGATTCTGTTAAAAATTGCAGGCTTACGTCGTCGCCGGTTGCTCCGATTGCCTTTCTCAGTCCTATTTCTCTTGTTCTTTCTGTAACGGTGGTAAGCATCATATTCATAATGCCAATGCCGCCAACAAGCAAAGATATTCCGGCAATGGCGCCCAGAAGTATTGTGAGGGTTTGTGTTGTTGAAGTTATTGTTTCAAGCAAATCGGATTGGTTTGAGATGCTAAAATCTGCTGAAGTGGGATCAGAAATATTATGCAGGCTTAAAAGCAGGTTTGTTATTTCAGTCTGGGCTTCTTCCATTTCATTGGCGTCAGAGATTTGCACATCAATTTCAGAAAGATATTCATTGCCGCTTAAATATCTCATAGCAGTTGTGTATGGGATATAAATCATATCATCCTGGTTTGAAAATCCGCTGCCGCCCTTTTCTTTTGTTATCCCGATAACCTTGAATTCAATTTTATTTATTTTTATGGTTTTGCCTATTACTTCTGACGAGTCGGCATCTTCTCCAAATAAATCCTCAACAACCGAAGGCCCCAATACGCACACCTTGGATTTTGATTCAACATAAGAATTGTTTATAAATTCTCCATATTCAACGCTTACGTTTCTTATTGAAGCATAGCTTGCGTCGGTTCCCATTACTGATGTGTTTGTGTTGTTTCCTTTGTAAACAACCTGATATCTGCTCGAAACTTCATTGGTGATAGCCTTTACAGAACTGACAAGCTGCAAAATTTGTTCTGAGTCTTCCGTGGTAAGGCTTTGGGCTGTTCCCGACTGTTGTCTGGCGCCATATCCAATAGTTCCGGCCGATCCCGGCGTTATCATTAAAAGATTGGATCCGTTTGATTCTATTCTTTCGGTTATGGATGTTGACGCGCCCTGTCCGACTGAAACCATCACAATAACCGAAGCTATGCCTATTACAATTCCAAGCATTGTAAGGCTGGTCCTGACCTTATTGGACATCAGGGCCGATAAGGTTTCTTCTACTGTATCTTGAAATTTCATATTAAGCGCTTCTTCTTTTCTTTTTATGGTCTTTTGTGTCAGAGACGATAAGGCCGTCTTTTATAAAAATTATCCTGTCTGCGTGTTCTGCAATGTCTGCTTCGTGCGTAATTAAAACGATTGTATTGCCCTTTTCTTCGTTTAACTTTTGGAAAGTTTCCAAGACGATTTCGCCTGTCCTTGTGTCCAGGTTGCCCGTTGGTTCATCGGCTAAAATTAAAGAAGGGTTGTTTACCAACGCCCTGGCAATGGCTACGCGCTGTATCTGTCCTCCGGAAAGCTGGTTTGACAAATGCCCGAAATATTCTTCTTGAAGCCCTGCGGACAGCAAAGCTTCCGCAGCCTTGATAGTCCTTTTTTGTTTTTCCACCCCGGAATATACCAATGGCAGCTCCACATTTCTCAGTACGGTTGCTCTGGGCAGCAAGTTAAAAGCCTGAAAAACAAATCCAATTTTGTTCTTTCGGATTTGGGCCAACTCGTTTTCTGTCATAGTTGAAACATCTTTGCCGTCAAGCATATAAGTGCCCGCGCTGGGAGTGTCCAAAGCCCCGAGAATATGCATTAAGGTTGATTTACCCGATCCTGACGGCCCCATTATTGCAACAAATTCCCCATCTTCTATTTTAAAGCTGATGCCATTCAATGCCTGGTATGATGCGGTTCCTGATCCGTATATTTTTGTTATGTTTTTTATTTCAATCATTTTACATTCCGGGACCTGGACCGGTAAATGACCCACTTGGGGCTCCGCCTCCACTTTGAATATTAAAAGTCCCGCTTGAGCTTCTGTTTGAACCAGAAGACGTGCTGGTGGTTGATGTCTGACTGGTGCTTACTCTTAAAACAACCTGTTCGCCTTCTTCTAATCCGGACGTGATTTCTGTATATTCGTCACCAACTAAGCCAATTTGCACTTCTTTGTTTTCCGGAGCAGTATCAGATGTAACTCCCCTGATAGATGTTTGTCTGTCTGTCAGATCATATTCTTTTCCGAGAACCTGCACATAATACCCCCTGCCCGATTCTTTTACTGCCGATGACGGAAGCATTAATACATTTTCTTTTGAATCGGTTACGATTGTGGCGCTAACAGACATACCCGGTTTTATTGTTTCATTATCTGTGTCAAAAGAAATTTTCAGGCCATAGCTCACGACCCCCGAGCTTGCAGATCCTGCCACATCAACCTGCGAAACAGTGCCCTCCACTTCCAAGTTTTCTATCGCATCAAATGTCAATCTTGCTTTGTTGCCAACTTTGACATTGGCAATATCTGTTTCAGACATTGTTATGGAGGCTATCTTTGAAGTTGTGACTATTGTAATCAACGAAGACCCGCTTGAAATTCTGTCGCCAGTTTCAATGTTTACCGCTGAAATTGTTCCGCTGAGATTGGCGTATATCGAATGGTCATACAAAGAATCTTTGGAATCTTCCAAGTTGTCTTTTGCCGTCTGCAAGGCTTGCTGTTTTGATTTTAATGTCAATTGAGCAGATCGTATTTGATCGTCCGAATTGTCGAGTGTGTCGATTTTGCTTTCTATATCCGAGGTTGCATTGAACAACGAGGATGTATTGCTGTTTGTTGTGCCAAGGTGAGAGCTTAGTGTTGAAATATGGGTGTTTGAAGTCGAAGGAACGTCTATACCGCTGTCATTTAATTTTTCCTGATAAAATTGAACCAGATTTAGAGCGTCTTTTAAAGATTGGGCTATAAGCTTGGAAGTTTCATATGTGTCCGAGATAAGGGATGATATTTCCTGCGAATCGGAATATATGCTGCATGTTTTGTATTTTGCGAAACTCGCATCATAAGAAGCCTTGGCCTTATCGTAAGAATTTTGGGCGGATGTTTTATAGTTTTCAACTGATGAATCGTAAACAAGAGCTGCAGAATAGTAGTAATCTATGTTTTTTTGATAGTTATTATAGCTTCTGTCAAACAATATGCTGTCCAAATCTTTCATAATAGACGGAAAATCAAGAAAGGCTGAAGAAACATCGTTATATCCGTCTTCGTATGATTTTTCCAAATCATCCTGCGCATCTTGTATCACTTTTGGATTTGATTCATCCGACCCAATAAGGTCGTCCAAATCTATTTGGGCGGTTTCCAACGCATCTTCTGCATTTTCTACTGCCGACTCGGCAGAATTTACCGATCTTTGCGCATCGGCATTGTCCACTATCGCAATCAAGGTCCCGCTTTTGATGGAGTTTCCGACTTTGACATTCGGATTTAAATAGGTTATTTTTCCGGAGGCTTCCGAGCTCACCTCTTTGGTTCCGGCTGCCTCAACTTGTCCAGTCCCGGATATGCTGATTTCTATATTGCCCCTTGTTGTTTCGGCCATTATATATCTCGTTTCTTCGTCTTTCTGACCGAAAATAAACTGGCCGCCAAAATACGCCGCTACTATTAAGACGACAAGCGCAATAGAACTTTTGATTTTATGGGTTTTTATATATCCCCAAATTATCTTTAAAAAATTTTTGATTTTATTTATCATTGTTTGGATTTATTATTCTAATATCTGTTTCTGGACTTGGCATAACTCTGATGAGCACGGCCTCTAATTGACCGTCTTCATTCGGGTTTCCAATAATAACAACATCATCTTCTGTTTTAAGGTCTGAAATTGCCATATTCTGGTTTTGGTATTTTATAATCGTCTTATCCCCTATGTTTACCACTCTTTCTATATCATTTTTACCTTTAACGATAATCTGGTTCTCGTTTATTTGCATGATTTGCCCAATTGTCCCGTTCGATTCCAAAAATTCTTCGCCGGGCCTGGCAAACTCTTGGAAAAATCCTCCGGCAGGTCCAGCAAAATTTCTGTGGTATTGTTCCGCCCACCTGAAAGAAAAATTGGTCTTTTGTTCTCCAACAAACACTCCAAGTCCGAAGGCTAATAACAATACCGCAAAACATCCGATGCTAAGGGCGGCAATCTTGAATCCTTTTGATTGTAAAAAATTGTTTATATCCATAAAAGAGTTTTAATGTTTTTTGATAAAAATTTTACTGATTGTAAGGCTATTAATAATATTGCCAGACACAACGCAATGGACATGGTCGGCATGGCTTCTAAAATCGCAATTAATAAATTTTGCCAATAGGCTTTGATAATTTCAAAATCAGAAAAAATAAGGGATGCAAAGGAAATAAACCCTGAAGTTTGCAGCTGCGAAAACAGCATTTTTCCGGCAGAAATCAACCCTGCCGATGATCCTGCAAACATTATTGAAAACAAAACAATTTTTTTGCCCGCCAAAATGCGCTCCTCCTGGCGAAGCCTCTTCATTATTTTTAAATATAATTGGGGTGATGGGTTAAAATTATCTTTTGCCATATGACTATTTATACGCAAAATAGGCCTATTTGGTTGCCTTTCTCTGCATATTTTTAATTGTTCTTCTATATTGGCTTTTTATGGTGTTTATTGATAAATTCATTTTTTGGGCAATTTCTTTAAAGCTCATTCCCTGGCTGTGTCGCAACTGCATCAGGTTTTTATCTTTTTCAGAAAGGCTGCCGATTGCCTTCTCAAATTCCGTTTTGATGTTTAGGCTTTCAATCAGGTTTGGCCCCTTTTCTGCGAGTGTTTCTGTGAGCATATTCTGACCCAGGCTGTTTTCAAATTTTGAAAACGGAACAGTTTTTCTTTTTCTTAAATAATCAATTGATGCGTTTTTGGCAATTTGGAATATCCATGGCTTAAAGTCTTTGTTTAAATCAAATTTTCTGATATTTTTCCAAACTTTTACGAAAACCTCCTGAGTTACATCTTCGGCTGCCTCAACATCTCCGATATTTCGATAAACAAAAGAGTAAATCGGCTTCAAATATCTTTTTACCAAAAATTCAAGGGCTTTTTGGTCGCCCTTAATATATTCGTAAATTATCGCCTTATCGTCTTTTTCTTCTGTTGCATTTGTCATTATAGACAATATTATATTAATACGAACAAGAAGGTAAAAAAGTTTTAAAGGTTATGCGATATAGATTTCTTGGCCATAGTTGCCTATGCCCACAAATTCCGCTTCGCCTTTCAGTATCTTTTCCATGGGCTTGCATGCAAAACATCCGCCAGGCCCCCTGGGGCAATTAAATTCATTCTTTTCCCTTGCCTCTTTTATTTTTCTGGCATGGGCCAAAACAATGTTGTGCGCCTTTTTGATGTCAGGCAAGGGCAAATCAACCGGGTTATTGTCTTTATCTAAATACCAATAGGCAGCTCCCGAAATTTTTCTTTTTTGCAGGGCGGTTAAAAGCAAGGTGTAAATTGGCAGCTGTAAAGAATCTTTTTTTTCTTCGTTTTTGCCTGTCTTAAAGTCTATAACTCGCAAGCTGTCATCTGCTTCAATATATTCAAGCCAGTCAATCTTGCCGTTCAAAATTATGTTATCGTCCTGAGAAATAAAATAATTTGGCGGCATGCCATTGTGGGATTCAGGCAATTTTATGGTTTTGTTAAGCAAGGGTCCTGGATTCTGCGCCACTCTTAAAATCATATTTCTGCCCCTTTCCTTTGCTTCGGCCTCTTCTGCTTCTGTTTTAAAACCGCCCATTTTGCCAGAAACTTTTACCCATTCTTTTTCAAACGTCTCTTCCAACGGCCTTGAGAATCTTTCTTCAACCCTGTAATTTTTGAGGCCCTCGACGGTTTCATGCACTGCAATACCCAAAGACAAGGCCGGTGAAGTCAACGACC
>CAZQBZ010000010.1:0-22082 GCA_964592355.1 uncultured Candidatus Saccharibacteria bacterium | reverse complement strand
AAATTCCCCCCGTTTGAAAACAAATTTTTAGAGGAAATTGTTGCCCAAATTTCTCCGCACTTTAAAGAGGTTAGGTTGCGCGCATGAGCCCCTCTAAAATATTATTTTATTTTTGCATTTCATTTATTTTAGGAATATTTTTGGAAAGCATTTTAAACTCCCCGCAGATTATTTTGTGGGGAGTTTTGTTTTTGGCAACAATTTTTATTGCCAGCAGAAAGGCCGCAATTTTAGGATTTTGCATTTTGCTTTTTGTTATTGGTATTCTGCGGGTTCAAATTGCAGAGTTTGATATGGAAAATAACGAATTGAGAAAACTAAACGGGACAAATGTTGTTTTGCAGGGCGTGATTTCAAATGAACCCGATGTGAGAGACAACTACCAAAAATTAAAGGTGAAAATAGGAGATAATATTGTTTTGATAAATGCAGACTTGTATCAAAAATACGAATATTTAGACATTGTAGAAATTTCAGGAAAATTGGAAACGCCGCAGGAATTTGAGGATTTTAACTACAAAAATTATTTGGCCAAAGACGGGATTTATTCTGTGATGGGCTTTCCAAAAATTGAAATAATTGCAAAGCAAAAGGCAGATATTGGGCAGTGGTTTTATAAAAAAATTTTATGGTTAAAGCAAGAGACAAGGCAAAGTATCCAATATAGTTTTAATCCGCCAGAATCCTCAATTTTAGAAGGCACTATTTTGGGCGATAATGCTGCAATGTCAGATGAATTGAAAAATAATTTGAACACAACGGGGCTTCGCCATATTATTGCGGTGTCTGGCACTCATGTCGTGATTTTGAGTTCGATTATAATGTCTCTTTTGCTGATATTGGGACTAAAACGGGGCAGCGCGTTTTATTTTGCTGTCGTGATAATTTGCTTTTATATTATTTTTACCGGATTATCGGCTTCCGGGGTGAGGGCGGGCATTATGGGGTTCTTATATTTGTTAGCGCAAAAACTTGGCCGCCAAAGCCTGGGCGTCAGGGTGGTGGCAATAGCCGCAGCTGTAATGCTGGCCCAAAATCCATTGCTTCTGGCATTTGATGTCGGGTTTCAACTTTCTTTTTTGGCCGTATTGGGACTTATATTTTTAGAACCCGCGTTTGCCGCAATTTTAAATATCTTTGCCAAGGGCAAGCTCAAAGAGTTTGTAAAAATCATATCTGCCACATTTGCAGCTCAAGTTTTTACTCTGCCAATTTTGCTTTACAACTTTGGCAATATTTCTTTGGTGTCGCCCATAACTAATTTAATGGCGGGGCCTGTTGTCTATTGGCTTATGATTTTTGGATTCTTATCTTCGTTTGTCGGCATATTTTCTAATTGGCTTGGTTGGATTTTAGCCATTCCCTGTTATTTTTTGTTGCAATATTTTTTGTGGGTGATAGATTTTTTTAGTCAGCCTTGGGCAATAAAAACTTTTGAAAATGTGCACTGGATTTGGCCGATAATTTTATATTGCGCCATCATTGCCGTTACAAGGTATTTAGGCAAAAAAACAAGCCACCTTTTTTAGGGGTGGCCTTCGATTTCGGCGTTTGGCCGAAATTCACTCGGTCAGGATCAGGCGATCTTTTCAAATTCGCAACTTCCGGCGTCCTTGAAGAACGATGATACGGGGATGCCCCGGAAATGGCTTTGAAGGAACCTGGCAGCAATCGCCAAATCATCCTTTTTATCGGCGATGCTGAACTCGCGCGGGCTTAGCCTGCGGTAGATGCCGCAATCATGGCCCACGATAAGAATTCTCGGCCTTGAAAATTCCTCCAGCGCAAAATGGATGTCTTCCATGATGGCGGCGAATTTCACGGGGAAGTCCGCTGGTCTGGCAAGCGCCACTGGCGCGCCAAGCATGCCGATAGGGGTAAGGCGCTCGTCGGGAGGGATGAGCAACGCTTTGATATCCTTCCATAAGTTGGCCTTGTCGGTTCTGGGGTCGGAGCAGTAAATCACAATGCCCGCAATCGTTTTGCGTCCATTGTCGGACGCGGCGGTTTTGGGCTGGGCGACTCTGCTGTTCCCGGGAGGTGCCTTCATTGGCATAATCTGACTCCTGAATAAAAAAGAGCTTAGTATTATGCATCAATCCATTTTGATGCATAATATAATTATATCATAATTTAGGTCTATTGTCAATAAAAGAAATGCTCTTTTTTAAAATAATCAGTGTATGATATAATAAAAAAACATTAAATTAAAAAAATGGAGTCAAAAGATAAAAAAAAGGTGTGGGTTATTGCCGCAAATATGGGATACGGCCATCAGAGGACGGCTTATCCTTTAAACGAGATTGCGTTTGGAGATAAAATAATACACGCAAACAGTTATGAGGGCATTCCCGATAAAGATAAAAATTTCTGGGAAAGAACCAGGTTGTCTTATGAGTTTGTCTCAAGGCTGAAAAGAGTTCCAATTTTGGGAGATTTGGCATTTTCTATAATGGATTATTTTCAGAAGATTTTGACCTATTATCCCAAAAGGGATCTGTCCAGGCCGATTTTCAGTCTAAAAACAATATATACTTTTGTTAAAAAAGGATGGGGAAGAGACCTTATAGAAAGGCTCAGAAAAAATCCTTTGCCAATTGTTACTACTTTTTTCACTCCGGCTTTTATGGCCGAGGAATTTAAATACGAAAACCAGGTTTATTGCGTGATATGCGACGCCGACATTAACCGCTCATGGGTGGCTTTGCGCCCCAGGAAAAGCAATATAAAATATTTTGCCCCTTGTACATGGGCCAGAGACAGACTAAAGCTTTATGGCGTAAAGCCAGAAAACATTTTTTTGACAGGATACCCGTTGCCAAAAACCAATATCGGCAGAAATAAAGAAATAGTAAAAGAAGATTTGGCTAACAGGATTATAAATTTAGACCCTCAAAAAAAATATCGTAAAATGTATGAGCCCTTGGTAAACGGCGCTTTGGGCGAACTCCCCAGAAAATCAAATCATCCTTTGACAATCATGTTTTCTATTGGCGGGGCTGGCGCCCAGAAAGAAATCTGCGTGGAGGCAATTCACAGTCTTAAAAATGAAATTAAAAATCGCAAGTTAAGATTTATAATATCCATCGGCACGCACACGGACTTAATAAGATATTTTAATGAAAATATTAAGGGTCTTGAGTTGGATGGCTGGGTGCATTTGCTTTGGGGCAATACAGTGCAGGATTATTTTGAAAACTTTAACGAAGCTTTGCGCCAGACAGATATTTTATGGACAAAGCCTTCGGAATTGTCATTTTATGCCGGACTTGGAATTCCTATAATAATTGCGCCAACCATCGGTTCACAGGAAGATTATAACAAACGTTGGCTGTTGCATATTGGTGCAGGACGCGTGCAAGAAAATCCAAAATATACCGATCAGTGGCTGACAGATTTGCTTAACGGCGGAACATTGGCAGAATCGGCAATGGAAGGTTTTATGGAAATAGAAAAGATGGGTACATATAATATAGAAAAAATATTGGCCGAAAAACATTAATGAAAAAGAAAATTAAAATGCTTTTGATAATTTTAGTTTCTGTCATTGTCTTAATGGGCTTGATTGTCTTCGGATATTTTTTTATTGGCAATCCAAAACCGGCCGAGAATATGAAATGGGGGGTGGACTTTTCGCAAATGCAAACAGAAATGTTGGGCCTAAATTGGAAAGAGGTTTTCTTGGAGACTATCAGCGGCCTGGGAGCTAAAAATATAAAGTTGCATACACAATGGGATTGGGTTGAGGGGCAAAAAGATGACTATTTTTGGGATGATATTGACTGGCAGATAAAAACAGCAGAGGAAAATAATGTAAAAGTCATTTATGTGCTTGGCATAAAAACAGGCCGTTGGCCGGAATGTCATGCTCCAAGCTGGATGCCGGAACTTTCTGTATCAGAGCAACAGCAAAAGGCCTTAGACTATATAGAAAAAGTTGTTGAGAGATATAAAAACAGCTCAGCCATAGAATATTGGCAGGTGGAAAACGAACCGCTTTTTAAATTTGGCGAATGTCCGAGCTGGTATTATGATGGTGGTAAATTTTTGCAAAAAGAAATTGAGCTTGTAAAACAATTGGACTCTTCCAGAAAAATCATAGTTTCTGATTCCGGCGAACAGTCGCTTTGGACAAAACCCGCCAAAATGGCCGATATTGTAGGAGTTACAATGTACAGGAAGGTTTGGTTTCATGTTATAGACGGCATAGGGTTTTATTACGACTTTCCGCTGCGGCCGATTTCATATTTTAGAAAAGCCCAGCTTATAAACAAACTTTTTGGCAAAGAAGTCATCTGTATCGAATTGCAGGCAGAGCCGTGGACAGAATCTGTATATGCGGATTCCACATTGGACGAACAAGAAAAAACGATGGATATAGGCCAATTCAAAAAAAATGTAGAATACGCAAAAGCCACCGGCCTGGACACATTTTATCTTTGGGGAGTAGAATGGTGGTACTGGATGAAAGAAACTCAGAACCAGCCTGAATTCTGGCAGGAGGCCCAAAAATTGTTTCAATAAGTCGTATTGATGATTAGTATAATTATTCCAACTTTAAACGAAGAAGATTATCTTGGCAAACTTTTAAAGTCTATTAAAGATCAGCCTGATTTTGATTACGAAATTATCGTAGCCGATGCAGGGTCAATTGATAAAACTTTGGATATCGCTAAAGAATTTGGCTGCAAAATTATTCCCGGGGGACTGCCGGCCAAGGGCAGAAACGAGGGAGCAAAAATCGCTCAGGGAAACGTATTGTTCTTTGTGGACGCTGATGTCGTTTTGCCGGATAAATTTTTTGAGAAATCTTTGGCCGAATTTAAAAAAAGAAATTTGGATATGGCCAGTTATTGCATAACACCCACCCCCAGAAACTGGTTTTCAAGCCTGGCCCTGAACCTTTCATACAATTATATGATAATTTTGTTTGAACAGATTCTTCCGCATGCCGCCACAGGAATTTTAATGAAAAAAGATTTATTTATTAAAACAGGCGGTTTTGACGAAGAAATCAAGCTCTCAGAAGATCACTCTCTGGCAAGATATGCCAAGAAAGCATTTAAAATCAGGTTTGGAATAATAAGGTCTATGAGAATTTTGGTGGCCGACAGGCGGTTTAAGACAGATGGTTGGCTTAATATCGCAGTGAAATATTTTTTATGCGAAATGCATCTGATATTTATCGGTCCCGTAAAGTCTGATATATTTAATTACAAGTTTAATCATTACAAGAAAAACAAAAAATGAATATTGACATCAAAAATTTTATAAAGAATTTAGGAGTTTTTTTAGCCGTTATTGTCGCATTGTTTTCTATAAGTTTTCTGACTTATAAAATTTCTCCCCAGCCACAGCCAGAGGAAACAGCAGTAAAGGAAGAGTCAATAGAATATGTTTCAGATATTTCTTACGAGCAGGCGGTTATAAACACGGTTAAGGCGGCAAATGACTCCGTAGTAAGCATAATTATTTCCAAAAATTTACCCACCTATGAGCAAAGATGGGTAAATCCGTTTGGTGACGGATCCTATTTTGATATTCAAATTCCTCAATATGTCCAAAATGGCACTGAGTATAAAGAAGTCGGCTCGGGTTCCGGATTTATTGTTTCAAGCGACGGCCTGGTGCTGACCAACAAGCACGTTGTTTCCGACAAAGATGCCGATTATTCGGTTGTTATGAATAATGGCCAAAGATATTCCGCAGAGGCATTGGCAATAGACCCCGTTCAGGATTTGGCGATTATTAAAATAAAAAATGAAGACGGAAAAACATTTGCGCCATTGGTGTTGGGAAATTCCGATGGCATACAGATTGGCCAGACAGCAATAGCAATTGGAAACGCCCTGGGGGAATTTAGCAATACCGTTTCGGTGGGAATTGTTTCGGGATTAAGCCGAACAATTTCAGCTTCCGATGAGCTTGGCGCTCATACAGAAACCTTGGAAGATATTATCCAGACAGATGCTGCCATAAACTCGGGTAATTCCGGCGGACCGTTGATGAATTTAAAGGGGGAAGTTATCGGCATAAACACAGCAATTGCCCAGGACGCGGAAAATATTGCCTTTGCGATTCCTATAAATTATGCCAAAAAAGACATAGAGCAAGTTAAGACAACCAATAAAATTTCTTATCCGTTTTTGGGAATACGATATGTTTTGGTTGATGAAAATGTAAAAAAGGCATATGAATTATCGGTAGATTATGGAGCATATATTTCTTCGGGGGCGGGGAAGGTTGAGCCTGTCACAAAAGATTCTCCGGCAGAGAAGGCGGGATTAAAAGAGGGCGACATAATACTGGAATTTAATGGAGAAAAGATTATTGGATCAAACACCATGGCCAAGATAATGCAAAAATATAATGTCGGGGACACGGTTAGTCTGAAAATTTTGCGCGGCGAGGATGAGTTTGATGTCCAAGTGCAGCTGGCGGAAAGGCAAGATTAATTTGACAACAAACTCGGCTTTTGTTATGTTTAAATCAAAGATGAATCAAATAAATCTCATACAATCAAATAACTGGTTTAGCTTTTACTTTACCCGCTTTGAGAAAGAGGTTTATTTGAGCATTTTAAAGAAAAAGTAAAAGCAATCCCAATTAGAAAATTCAAATAAGCTCCTTTCTCCCCAGAAAGGAGCTTTTGCTTTTTCACAACTCAATAAGGAGAGACAGTCGTGATTATCAGAATGAACAATTTTGCCAACAGGATTATGGCCGAACATCTTGCCGGCGTCTTCTTGGGCCAGGGGCTCCAAGTGTTTGTGCGCAACGGAAAAAGGCCGTTTACTCTTGCCATTTTCGGCGACAAAACCCAACAGGTGTGCTCGGGCATCGTGGGCGGAATGGCGGGCGTTGACCGCTTTTGGACTTCCGACGACGAGTTTCACGCAAACTCTCGCGACTTTGTTGATGCGAAGGAATACTTTGGCGAATAGCCAAAAAACCTTTTGCGATTTATTCGCAAAGATATTCCTTTTCCGAGAAAAATAGCGTTGGAGAATTAACCCTCCAACGCTTTTCTATTGACATTTAAATAATTTTATTGTATGTTTAGAGCAGTAATTTGATAAACTAACCGTATTCGCCGATACTCGTGTTTTAAGAAAGGGCTTTAAAGCTTTTATTATGGAAGAAGTTCAGACGGAAAAAGTGATCTTGCAGGTCGCGATAAGAGAGCGTAAAAAGCTTATCAATACCCGGCAATTGACCAGATGGAATCGACGCCTCTACGGCGACGCCAGCAAAATTAGGGGAGATGCCTCAAGGATTTGGGGCGACTGCTCTAGAATTTCTGGAAATGTTTCAGATCTCGAAGGAGATGTGACATGGTTGTCCGGAAGCATTTCGGGCATCAGTGGCACCGTCAATTATCTGTCCGGAGATATGACCAGGGTATTTGGCAGTGTCACCAACATTACCGGCGAAATCAACGGCCTGCATGGAGATGTTTCCGGCCTTTACGGCAATGTCACTGAAATTGTCGGCGATGCAACCGGACTCACCGGCGACTGTTCCAAGATTTCAGGCAATATTTCCAAGATTCGGGGAGATTTGTCCGGAATCTGGGGAGATTTTGCCAACATCACCGGCGACGTCACAAACATTTGGGGTGATGTCACAAACATCCGCGGGGACGTCACCAATATTACAGGATATGTTTCCAAACTCAAAGGCGACGTCACCAACATCTATGGCATTGTCACAAATATCTCTGGCGATGTTTCTTTTGTGTCTGGCGACATGACGAACTTGGTAGGCGACCTAACCGGTATCCGGGCCACCGCCCAAGAGATCTACGAAATTTTGGCAAACGCGGCTTAGCCCGAGGCCAAATTCAAGCGCCGGAAAGCACAGACTTTCCGGCGCTTTTTAGCACTTAATACTTGCGAGTGATAATTGAATATGGTAATATATCGTGTATAATAAAAAATATGAACGGAGGATCAAATTTTACAAACAAAGCCCAGGACGCGATAATGGCTTCACAGCAAATGGCCCAAGAAAGAGGCCAACAGCAAATTGATGCTTTGCACCTTTTGCTTGCTTTGCTTTTGCAAGAAAATAGCATCGTGATAACCATTTTGCAAAAATTGGGCGCAGATTTAGATAATTTAAAAAGAAAGGCGGATGCCCTGATAATGAAAATCCCGGTTGTGCCGGCCCCTCAGGCTTTTGGCCAGCTTTATTTAAGCCAGGATATGGCCAAAGTTTTGGATAGGGCAAGGCAGGAATCCATAAAAATGTCGGACGAATTTATCTCGGTTGAACATTTGTTTTTGGCATTATTGGACACAAAATCCACAGCAAAAGACCTTTTGGATAAGGTGCAGTTTTTAGCTAGCGGGAGTTTTTCGGCAGACAATTTAAAAACAGGCAGGCTGGATTATGAAACAGTTCTAAAAGTTTTGTCGCAAATCAGGGGTGGCCAAAGAATTACAGATCCCGAACCCGAATCAAAATTCCAGGTTATAGAAAAATATACCAGAAATCTGACAGACTTGGCATCGGCAGGAAAAATCGACCCCATAATCGGCCGCGACAATGAAATCCGCAGGCTTATGCAAATAATTTCCCGCAGGACAAAAAACAATCCTGTGCTTATTGGAGAAGCCGGCGTTGGAAAAACCGCCATTGTTGAAGGTTTTGCCCAAAGAGTTGCCAAAGGAAATGTGCCGGAATTTTTAAAAAACAAAGAAGTTATTTCTCTTGATTTGGGGGCAA
Organism: uncultured Candidatus Saccharibacteria bacterium; assembly: GCA_964592355.1. Taxonomy (GTDB): domain Bacteria; phylum Patescibacteriota; class Minisyncoccia; order Minisyncoccales; family Staskawiczbacteraceae; genus XYD1-FULL-39-28. Next base: position 13,352 of record CAZQBZ010000010.1, on the reverse strand, counting down.
TGATTGCTGGCACAAAATACAGGGGTGAATTTGAAACGAGAATGAAGGCCCTGCTCAAAGAATTAAACAGGGCAGCCGGAAGATATGTTTTGTTTATTGATGAGCTGCACACATTGGTAGGAGCGGGAGCTGCCGAAGGCGCGATTGATGCAAGCAACTTGTTAAAGCCTGCTTTGGCAAGAGGAGAAGTGCGCGCCATTGGTGCGACAACCTTAAAAGAATACCAAAAATATATAGAAAAAGATCCGGCTTTGGAAAGGAGATTCCAGCCTATAAATGTGCAAGAGCCAAACGTGGAAGATGCCACCGCAATTTTGCGTGGAATTAAAGAAAAATACGAAGTTCATCACGGAGTAAAAATAAAAGACTCTGCCATTAAGGCTGCTGTTGAACTATCTAGCCGATATATCGCCGACAGGTTTTTGCCCGACAAAGCAGTTGATTTGATGGACGAAGCGGCCTCAGCCCTTAGGCTTGAAATTGAATCAGAGCCTCAAGAGCTTGAAAAATTTGAAGAAGAAGTCACAAGACTTGAAATAGAAAAGCAGGCCCTTAAAAAAGAAAAGGGAAGTGACAGAAGGCTTAAAGCTATTGCAAGAGAGCTCGCAGACCTGAAAGAAAAGACGAAAGGTTTGAGAGCAAAATGGGACGCAGAAAAAGAATTGATTAACAAAATCAAAAGCATCAGGGAAAAGCTGGATGCGTTTCAATATCAAACAGAGCTTGCCCAGCGCGACGCCAATCTTGAAAAGGTGGCCGAAATAAAATATGGAAAAATTCCCGAGTTGTTAAAAGAGCAAAAGCAAACCGAGCAAAAGCTCATCAAATTGCAGCAAACTCATCACTTTTTGAAAGAAGAAGTCACAGAAGAAGATGTGGCCCGCGTGGTTTCAAGGTGGACGGGAATTCCCGCCACCAGGCTTATTGCCGAAGAGGCCAAGAAGCTTGAAAATATGGAAGAAACCTTGAATAAAAAAGTTATCGGACAAGAAGAGGCGATTTCGGCAATTTCAAGGGCCATACGCAGGGCCAGAGCAGGCATTTCAGAAGAAAACAAACCTCTTGGGAGCTTTTTGTTCTTGGGGCCAACTGGCGTGGGCAAAACCGAAACAGCCAGAGCTTTGGCAGAGTTTTTGTTTAACGACGAAAGGGCGATGATAAGAATGGACATGTCAGAATATATGGAAAAGCACACTGTTTCCAAGATAATCGGCTCGCCTCCGGGATATATCGGCTATGAAGAGGCGGGACAATTAACAGAAAAAATCCGCAGAAAACCATATAGCGTTTTATTGCTTGATGAAATAGAAAAGGCGCATCCTGATGTGTTTAACCTTTTATTGCAGATTTTTGAAGACGGCAGGCTGACAGATTCAAAAGGCAGGCTGGTTTCTTTCAAAAACACGATAATTATAATGACATCAAACACGGGCTCAGACTATATCGATAAAATGTCGGCAATCGGCTTTACCACAGTAGAGGATATTGCCGAAAGGGAATCAATGAAAGATAAAATCACAGATGCATTGAAAGCCTCTTTCAGGCCGGAATTTTTGAACAGAATTGACGAGATAGTCATATTCAACTATCTCAAAAAGCCCGAAATTAAGAGGATCGTGGATTTGGAGCTTTCAAAAGTTGAAAAGAGGCTGGCAGGCAAAGAAATCAAAATCCAGATTTCAGAAAAAGCAAAGGATTTGCTTATCAAGGAAGGCTTTGACCAGAACCTGGGAGCCAGGCCATTGAAGCGCGTAATCCAAAGGCTTATTCTTGACCCATTGGCAATCAAGATAGTTACGGGCGAAGTCGTGGAGGGCGGCAGGGTGTTAATGGATGCAGAAAACGGCAAAATCACTTTTGAAACACCAAAGCTTTTGCCGCCAACGCCAGAAAGAAAAAAATTGGCAAAAGCAAAGAAATAACAATTATAAAAAACCCGCCGAGTCGCGGCTCGGGCGGGTTTTTATTTGGAGTTATTCACAGGTTGATGGATTATTTATTTTTCAGTATAATTATTTTAATATTTTAAAAAAATGAAAAATCAATTTCTATCAAAATTTGCAGATAAATTTAAGCCAGCCGCAAAGCATTTTAAGACCTTTGCGGTTGTTTTTTTGGTTGTGATTTTAATTTGTTATGCGATTTACGCCTTTTTTAGGTTTAGCTATATAAACAACCGCGACACGGCAATGGATAAAATTAATTCAACGGTTTTGACCTTGGCCGATGTGATGGGTGAAAATTTGCCGCCAAAACCCGACCAGGCAGTAAATGACTCCACAATTGAGGGAATTGACGCAAATAACAATATGGTGAGAGATGATGTTGAGCTTGCAATTTTTGAAAAATATCCTAATTCCGCCAAGATGCGCGCCGCTTTATTACAATACGCGCAAGCTTTGCAATTGGAGCTGACTGCGGTGAATAGTGAGGAGATAATGAAAAATGCATTAGTAAAAGACAGCGCGGCGAATTCTTGTTTGTTTGATGTAATAAAAATTTATAATAATTCTGATGAGTGGAGCCCATTATATCAAGCTAAAGAAGACATAAAGACAGAATTTGATAGTTTAATTCTAAACACAGAAATAAGAAAAAATCAGTATGAAGTTGTTTACAAAAAATATATGGTTAGTTTTACATTATCTGATAAAAGGTGTGATATAGACGTATCAACTTTGCTAAACTGACATGAAAAAGGTTTTAATTGTCCTATCATTTCTGTTACTATGTCCCATCTCGGTTTTTGCAAATTGTAGCAATACCGGGACAACGGTTGTATTTATAAATGGACTTTTTGGGAATATTGAATCGGCCAAAAATGATACTAATAATTTAGGGGATGTTTTTAAATTAGAATATCCCGCTGCAAACGTAAAGTTTATCACAGGTTTTAATGAATCTCATTTAGGCGGGGCGGATGACTTGGCAAAGGGGATTATCCAGTCTTATGGATACGAAAGCTTAGACTATGACCTAACCACAATTTTAAACCAAATCCATGGTGAAGTTTCAACAAAAAAGATTTTATTGGTGGGTTATTCACAAGGCAGTTTTTATTCTAATGCGGCATATAAATATCTGATAGGACACGGAGCCTTGCCAGAATCGATAGGTGTGTATAATGTTGGCACTCCTGCCAGCTATGTGGCAGGCGGAGGACAATACATAACTTCCAGCACCGATAAGGTGATAAACGATACTGTCAGAAAATTAGCAGAGAAAACATATGCCAGAGTCCCGCTGCCTGCCAATGTGAATATCAAGCTTGGTAACCAGGAAAGCTCTGATACAAATGGTGGACACGGGTTTAGCAGTGTTTACTTAAATTATGAATCCGACAGGATTGTTTCAGAAATATTCCAAGCTATCAATAAGCTAAGCGCCACAGGCAGCGAATCAAAAGAATGTTTTAAAGCGCCAGGTGAAAGCCTGGCTTATAAAATAAAAAAAGTTGCCAAAAATATTGGCGACGGCATTATAGACGAAACTAAAAATATTAAGCCGGAAGACTTTACGACAGGCGGTGGAGTAAACGCTTTCTCAAACTTTATAGCCTGGGTTTCTGGCAATGATGGAAAATTGGACCAAATACCTTGTATAGATGGCCCGACATTGGCTGATAACAGCGCCCCGACAGGGTCGTTTTTTATTGACACAGAGGAGTCGTCCAGTCAGGTCGCTGACATTGCCAAAAAGGTATTAAAAGAATATATCCCCGACGGCATTAGCCAGACAACATCCTTTAATTTGCAAGATATTTTAGACGATATTGCAGAAAGAATAGATATTCTTGCCCGGCAAATAAGGGATTTGCAGCCTAGCCCGGAAGAAAATAATCAGGAAAAACCAGAAGAAATCGCAAAAGAGGACGATGGTCAAGATGAAGAATCCGATAGCGATACAGATGATTCTCCTGCTTCATATCAGCCGGGCCTTGGCGGGGGAGTTGCCGTAACTTATCCTGTAGTTTTGATTTCGGAAATCCAGGCGGCGGGTGACACTGATGAAAAAGAAGAATTTGTTGAATTATACAATCCAAACACCAGCGCAATAAGCTTGACCGGCTGGTATTTGCAAAGGAAGACCGCCACAGGCCAAAGTTATTCCAGCTATGCGTCTTCCACTTTATTTAAGGATAAAACAATACCAGCCAAGGGTTATTTTGTCATAGCCAGAGAAAATTATTTTGTCCTGCAGGCCGATATTTTTACATCAAGTTCTATCTCCAGCAATAATTCATTTGTTTTAAAAAATCCAAACGGCGAAATTTCAGATAAAGTCGGCTGGGGAGAGGCTCAAGATTTTGAAACAGCGCCAACCATTAATCCGCAAAACAGCCAAACAATTGGCAGAATATTTTTAATAACCAGCGATACGGAAAAAGACACCCAAAGTAATTTTGCGGATTTTGAAGCCCAAACCCCGACGCCAAAATCCCAAAACATTGCCCTGACGCCAGATAACGGTGGCGAGAATGGCGGAGAAAATCAGGCAAGCGATGCTTTAATAAAAATAAACGAGATTCAAATAGCCGGCGTCGATGACGAAAAGCAGGAATTCGTCGAGCTGTATAACCCAACGGATACAGATGTTGACCTGACGGGCTGGTATTTGCAGAGGAAAACCGCCGATGGCGAGGATTATACAACTTATGCTTCGTCAACATTATTTAGTGGCAAAACAATCGCATCCGAAAGCTATTTTGTGATTGCGCGTGAGGGCTATTTTGCAGACACAGCAGATATTTTTACGACAAATCCGTTAACCGACAGCAATACATTGGTATTGAAACGAAAGGGCGGATCTATTGCAGATAAAGTCGGATGGGGAGAGGCTCAAGATTTTGAAACGCAGGCCGCCACAGCTCCTAATGCGGGCCAAACTATTGAAAGAAAAAGCCCAGGCCAGGACACAGACAATAACTTTGCTGATTTTACAGTCAGGGGAGAGGTCACACCAGGCGACAGTATTTTTGGACTTTTGATAAGGGATGATACCGACTATGCAAATAATTTTTCGGATGGCCGATATGCCCTGCAATTAAGCTGGGACAGCAAAATTAATGGTGCATTTTATGATGTGCAGTATAAATTTAACAGTTCTGATTGGCAACCATGGCTAAGCCATACAATTGGCAAAACAGAAAAATTTGAGAACGCTTTTTATTCTATTATTGAAGATAAAAACACATACTCATTTAGGGTCAAGGCTTTTGACAGCCATGGCAACGAATCAGGTTTCAAGCAAATAAACATTGATTTGTCGGTGCCAGTGGTAATAAACGAAGCAAAAGATAACAAATGGGTTGAGCTTTACAATAGGACAAGCAAAACAATAGACTTAACAGGATTTAAGCTCGTTTCTCAGAGCTCGACGATAACATTGTCGGAGGAGATTTCTGCTAAGGGCTATCTTGTTGTGGAAACAGCCACTTCAAAATTAAAATTAACAGCCGCAAATGGACGATATATTGACGAGCTATACTCAAATGGCTCAGATTATTTAAGAGAAAGGATAAGCCCTTGGGCATATGGCGCTGAGTCAAAAAATTGGCTTGACGAAACAAGCGATACGCAAGGCCAGCAAAACACCAATTACCAGCTTTATACTTATTTGCCTGTTAAAATTCGCAGGAGTTTATCCTTGCCAGAAAAATTAAGCCCATATTATTTGAGCGGTAAAAATATGGAAGTTCAAGAAAACACCAGCCTAACTTTTGAGCCTGGCATTGTTGTAAAAATGTTTAGCTCCGGGATAATATCAGATGGGAAAATAACCGCAGTTGGCACACAATCAAAGCCAATTGTGTTCACATCATTTAAAGGTGATTCGGCGGTGGCAGGGGATTGGTTTGGTCTAAATTTAACTGATAAAAGCCAGGGGTCAAAGTTTAAATATGTTGAGTTTAAATATGGCGGAGGAGATTTTGCAGCCGTCTTAAAAGCAAGCGGAAACCCCGTTGAAGTGGAAAACTGCATCTTTAAAGATAATATAAACAGAGGATTATATTTGCTGAACACTGCGTCAAATGTAAAAGACAACAAATTTTTTGGCATTGATGGAACAGGAACCGGCATTTTGGTTGCCGGCGGAGCCGATAAAATAGAAAATAATTATTTTGAGAAAAATTATACGGGTATAGAGGTGGGCAATGGCGCAGATGAGACATGCAATATTTCTATTGTTGGAAATGATTTTAAGGAAAACAGAAGGCCAATTTATCTTGGCACATTAAGTCATAAATCAATTGCCGGAAATACTTTTACGAATAATAATTATAACACCGACAATGATGCTAATTTAGTGTTTTTATCGCCGCACAGCTTGGGCAACAAAAAAGACTCTTTTTTGGAATCAGGACAATATTATTCAAACGATATTTTCACTATTCCCTCCGGAGTAAAACTAACATTGCAACCGGGAGTGGGGTTAAGCGTCCAGCGTGGGGTTGATATAGGTGGCGCGCTTTTGGCCATTGGAACTGCTGATAACCCGATAATTTTTAGGAATGGATTGCTGTCGGGCCAAACAAGTCCTGGCAAGTGGGGAGGATTAAATTTTATCGCGACAAGCCAAGATTCGGTATTGGATAATGTTGAACTATATTCTGCCGGAAACGACCTTTATGGCGCAGCAATTAAGGTGGATAATTGCGACGTTAACATTAAAAACTCTTTTATTCACGACAACAAAAATATCGGCATTAAATTGATAAATTCTAATTCTGTCATAGACAATACAAGATTTTATAACCACACGGAAACAGACTATATGGCAGGATATGCAAAGGCGGCGCATATCCAAGGCGGGGCGGTGGAAATTAAAAATTCATATTTTGAAAAGCAAGATTATGCGATTTATTTGACCAATGGCACAAATGCCGAATTGCACGCATCAGACCCGGACGATCCCGGCAAAAACACATTTATAAACACGGAAATATCGGCTGGCGACATATTTTACGCCCCGTAATGACGTAGTTTGGAGAATTGACATGTTATAACTATTGTGTATACAATGGTTATATAGATATTAAAATTTAAAAAAAATGAAAACAGTATTAAATATAAAGGTTGATAAGGATCAAAAAGAAAAAGCGCAAAAAATTGCCAAACAAATGGGCGTGCCTCTTTCAACGATTATAAACGCGCATTTGAGAGAGTTTATCCGCACTCAAAAATTTGAAATAAGCTTGGAGCCAAGATTAAAGCCGGAAGTTGAAAAAGAGCTGATAAAAATGAGTAAAGAATGGCATAACGGGAAAAGAGAAGATTTCGTTGTTGCAAAGTCAGCCGAAGAAGCCATAAAACTTCTTAATAAAAAATAATATGGACATTGTCTACCACAAATCTTTTAAGAAACAATACGAAAAACTTTCTGAAAAGGTTAAAGAAGACTTTGTAAAAAAATTAAAGTTATTTGAGGTAGACCCTTTTAATCCAACTCTTAACAATCATAAACTGCACGGAGAACTTAAAAACGCAAGAAGCATAAATATATCAGGGGATATAAGAGCAATATATGAAGAGTTAAAAGAGTTAAATGAAAACAGTATAGTATTATTTTTTATGATTGGCAATCACAATAATTTATATAAATAAATACTTACGTAAGCAAGCCGCCGCAAGGCGGTTTTTGTTTTTGACTTTGGGTGTGTTTTTTTGTTATATTAAAAAATTAACCGCGATATGACATACGATATGGACGAGAATTTTCTAAAAACAATCAATGCCACATATATGCTGGCTGAATACTTTCCGGAAACAGACCCTTTGACCATAAAAACTAAAGAGAAGGTTTTAGATATTTCTGAAAGCTATGTTTCTGGCAGGCACACTCAAGAAGACATTGATGTTTTGTTAAATTATTTGGCAATGGCCAGAGGGCTTGGCTGGATAAGCGCAATGAATTATTTGATAATTAATAAAGGCCTCAAAGCCATAAAATCCGCCGACGTCGGGCGTCGGCGGGAATCCGTGGGAGCCGCGGCTCCACGGGTTTTTCCAGAAACAGAACCCGAACCAGAATCAAAGCCCGTGTTGGAAAAATTGCCCCCAAAGCAAAAATCCAATCTTACCGCCAGACAGCAGAAAATCATTGAATTCTTAAAGCAAAAAGAAAAGGCTCAAGTGGCCGATTTGCAACAGGTGTTGCCGGACGTTACCAAAAGGACAATACGCCGCGATTTGGATGAGTTGCTTGTGTCCGGGATTATTGTCCGCATGGGGGAATTCAATCAAGTGTTTTACCAGATAGTGTGACGTTTTGGGGGTGTGCTTCGTATAATATTTATGGGTAGGACATATTTTATCAGATAGGACATATATTAATTTGTTAGGACATGGGGTTTGTAATGATAGGACATTGTTGAAAATAGTCATAAAGCCCTTGATTTTTATCTTAATTTGTTGTATATTTAGTATTATTTAATGGCTGATGTTGCAGAACAATTTGGAGAGATTTATGACCAGTATATTGAGAAAATATACAGGTTTGTTTACTTGAAAGTAAATTCCCAGGAAGTCGCCGAAGACATAACTTCAAAGGTGTTTTTGAAGGGCTGGGAGGTGTTTAAAAATCAGGGATTTAGCGCAAACCCAGGGGCCTTTTTGTATAAATCCGCCAGGAATGCGGTTATTGATCATTACAGAGAAAAGACCAGGACGAATGTGATTTCCGCCGAGCTTGTGCCAGAGGCCGCAGACGACGGAAAAGGCGTATATGACAGGGCAGTGCTGTCTGCCGACGTGGAGGGCATTAAAAAGGCCATGGTGGGGCTAAAAAAGGACTACCAGGACGTTTTGATATGGCATTACCTTGATGATATGCCCATTGGCCAAATAGCCCAGATTTTGAACAAAAAAGAGGGCGCTGTGCGCGTGATGCTGCACAGGGGATTAAGGGATTTAAAGGGTCTAATAAAAGACGCTTAAAAACCCGCCGAGCCGCGACTCGGGCGGGTTTTGTAACAAAACCCCAAGTTCTGCGTCTTAATTATAAAGCCCCCAAAAAAAGGCTAAATAAAATGAACAAGCTGGAATTATCAGACACAATCAAACAGCTCAAAGAAATCAAACCCAGACAGGAGTGGGTTTCTTTGCTTAGGTCTGAAATTTTGACTCCAGCCGAGAACAAGGCGCCAGTGGCTCAGAACGACATATTTGTGGCAGAAAGAAAGACAAGGATTTGGGATATGGTTTCCGATGTGATGTCACAGAGAAGGTTTGCATACGCTTCGGCAACATTTGTGTTTATGGTGGTGGCTTTCTTGGGATTTGCCAGATACACAATGCCGGGAGACGCGCTGTATCCCATTAAAAAGGTTGCAGAACAGCAAATCCAGACACCTTTGAAAATAGCCCAAAACAGATCCGACGAGTTGATTAAGATTGTAAAAGAAAACAAAACCCAGAATTTGGAGCCGGCAATCACAGAATACAGAGCAAGCATTTCCGACGCAGTGAAAAACCTTACAGACGCCTTGGCCCAAGACAGCAACAACGAAGCAGTGGCCCAGGTAATCGCAGAGGTTAAAAAAATTCAGGAAAACCAGCAACAACTGCAAACCTTGGGAGTGAATGTGGGCGAAGGAGAAGAAATGTCCCAGCTGAATGACATGCTTGCATCAATCGTGGAAACGCAAATATCAGATTTGGAAAAGCTTACATTAACCGAGTCCCAGCAAGAAGTTTTAAAACAGGCAAAAGAATTGTTTGAAGAAGAAAGCTATTCGGATGCATTGGAGAAGATATTGGAGATAAACAAATAATTTTATCATTTGACTGGTGGGAAGGTTACGTATTCCCGCCTTTACCAACTTAATAACATTGGACGAGTCGTGAGTTCGTTGTTAGTACGTAAAGCAATGAGCTCAATAATGGTCGACCGACGAGAAATAAAAAAACATATAAATTTAACTAGAAAATTTTTACACACAAATGAGTATTAAAAGAACAATTATAGCAACAGTTGCCGCTTTGGCATTGGTTGCAACAATTGCTCCTGTACAGGCTAACGCCGCCACAGTTGAAGAATTGATGGCTCAGTTGGCAGCTTTGCAAGCTCAATTATCAGCTTTGCAAGGAGGAACAACCGGTGGAACAACAACCACAGGCACAGTCCCATCTGCTTGCGTAGGCGTAACATTCAGCCGCAATTTAATCGTTGGTTCAACAGGAAATGATGTAAAGTGCTTACAGCAGATCTTGAACGCAACAGGTTTCACAGTTGCAACAACAGGAGCAGGATCACCTGGTTCCGAAACAACATATTTCGGAAACTTGACTTTGACAGCCGTCAAAGCTTATCAGGTATCAAAAGGATATACAGCCGCAAATCAGGTTGGTCCTTTGACAAGACAGGCATTAAATGCCTATTTGGCCAGCGCCGGAACAGGCACTGGAACAGGTACAGGCACAACAACACAGACAGGCCCTGTATCAGCTGTATTGTCATTTGACAACCCAGCTGCAGCATCGCTTGTAAATTCACAGGCAACAGCCAGCTTGTTGAAAGTTAACTTCGCAGGCTCTGGAACAGTTACATCCGTAACATTGCAGAGAAGTGGAATTTCAGACCAAAACACATTGACAAATGTTTATTTGTACGAAGGTGATACCAGAATAACAGACGGATACTCCTTCAACACAAACGGAACTTTGACAATGACAGGTTTGTCAATTCCAGTTTCTGGATCAAAGGTTATCACAGTTAAGGCAGATGTTTACTCAGCTGCAACATCAACAGCTTCCAGCATTGCAGTTGCTTTGACAGGATACACAGCCAATGGAGTTGCTTCTACAGTTAATGTAGTAGGCAACACCATGCAGATTGTAACAGGAACACCTGCTACAGCCACCCTTTCAGCAAACAACGTTGGTGCCGCATCAAACATCAATGCCGGAACAAACGGATACAGATTCTGGTCAGCCCCATTGCAGGTCAACACAAGGTCATTGCAATTAAAGGGAGCAAACTTCAGAATCATTGGTTCTGCTGATTACAACGCCATTACAAACGTAAAATTGTACGTTGATGGAGTTCAGGCAGGAAATGTTGGTACAATCACCAGCATCCAGGGATCAAACTATGTTGTTTTCAACATGGCATCATCCCCAGTAACCTTGACAACAGGTTCACACACAGTTGAAGTGAGAGCCGATGTCCAGGGCGGAGCCGACAGAACAGTTCAGTTGTCCTTACAGCAGGCAGCCGACTTGACACTTTTGGATTCACAGATTGGCGTTAACATCGCCGTTGGTGGAACAATGCCAAACCAGGCAGGTTCAATCGGAATTGCAGCAGGTTCTTCAACATTCGTTGTTGAAAGCGCATTCTCTTCACAGACAGACATTCCAGGTGGCGCAACAAACGCCGTCATCGGAAAATTCACATTGAGGAGCTACGGCGAAGCTGTTAAAGTAAACAGTTTAGTTGTAACACCAGTGTTGACAAACTCAACACCAACATCAGCTGGAACAGGCTTGAACAATGTAACATTGTACTTCAATGGTTCACAAATCGGTTCTTCACAGAACTGGAATGGATCAACAGCTTTAACCTTCCAATTGGGTAATCAGATGATCATCCCATTCGGACAGGACAGCACACTTGAAGTAAGGGCAGATTTGCAGTCTTCTACAAACGTTGCCTATACAGCCGGAACAGTAACAGTAGCAGTCACAGGATCAAGCAACGCAGAAGGTCAGTCATCTCACACAACTACAACTGTAAGCGGTCCTACAACAACCGGACTTACAATTGCATCAGGTTCTTTGGAAGTTGCTGCTAACCCAGCAGTTTCAGGAGCTTCAATCGCTCCAAACCAGACAGGAGTTAAGATTGGTTCATACACAATCAGAAACTCCGGAACATCTGAGGCCATCAGATTAACCTCATTGAGAGTTAAGCTTGAAAACGGCTCAGGAACAGCATTGTCATCTGGCACATCACCAGTTTTGACAAACTTCTCAGCCTTGAGAACATCAGAAACATCTGGATCAGGTTCATACCCAATCCAGCCGTCTGCTGATGACACATTCTCAGTTGACAGAACATTAAATGCTGGTCAGTCTGTAACAATTGACATCTTTGCTGACACAGCTTCTGAAAATTCTGGATCTGTTCAGACAACTTTGACAGTTGGATACATTGGCGCCATCAGCAATGTTGCTAACACAGCAACAGAAACCGATGGTCAGACAATGGCATTGGGCATAGGAACAATTTCCCAGCCAACATTGGTTGTCGCTCAGACAACAGCTGCCCAGTATATTCCATCTGCAACATCAGGAGCTGCTTCTTCAAAGGCAACATTTAGCTTTGTGTCAACAAGCGGAGCTTCCACAATCAACGAATTGAGGTTTACAGTTTCTGCTTCCACAACAGTTGCTAATGTATGCGTTGGAACAGTTTGCGCAGTTCCAGTTTCTGGAACAGCCACATTGACAGGCTTGAGCTTGGCAGTGCCAGTATCTGGAGGATTGAACCAGGAAGTTACAGTCACATACCCAACAGTGGGTACAAATGGCTTAACACCTGGAACAAACTCGCAGGTCAGCCTTTCATACGTTAAGTACATAACTGGTGGAACAACAAAAACATTGGTAGGAGGAACTACCATGACAGCTGTTGACGCTCCAATCGTAACATTGGTTGGTTCAATCCCAACAGTAACAATCAATTCTGGCTCAGGTTCATCATTGAACTTGTCAGCTCAGAACAAGATTGGTTCTGTAACAGTTAAGGCAGATGCCCAGGGAGCTATCAAGGTGAGAACACTTACTTTCACAGTAAGCAACTCCGGATTCTCTGGATCTCCAACAATCACAGATACAACAGATGCATTGTTCGTAGCATTGGCAGGCAGCCAGACAAAGATCTCTGGCACATCGTGCACTTCCAGCGGAGGTATCAGCACAATCGCCTGCACATTGGGAACTGATTATGCATCAGACTTCATGATTCCAGCCAACCAGTCAACAACATTTGACTTGTATGCAACAGTTGGCGGAACAGCAGCTTCTGGAGCAAAGGCAGCCATCTCAACATCGTTGACATCAGCAGGATTCGTATGGGATGACACCTCAACAAACGGTGCCTCTGGCACAGCTTTGACAGGTTCGTCAATCTACGGATTCCCAACATCCAGCTACACAATCAGCCAGCAGTAAACTTTTACACTCGCTTTACTTGTGATAAAGCAGAGATAAAACAGAAAACCGCCTTCGGGCGGTTTTTTGCTTTCTGGGACCCGCTTTTCCCCGCAGAAGCTGCGCCCGTACATCAGCCCGTACATGGCGGCGGCAGACGCCCGCGTCTCCGGAAAGCTGTAGCGCAAGATGTTGCCC
>CAZQBZ010000009.1:8111-25029 GCA_964592355.1 uncultured Candidatus Saccharibacteria bacterium | reverse complement strand
ACTTGGCAGCCGTGCTGTTGGAACACTTTGAATTAGCTGTTCCGGGGTTTGAACATGTGTATGTGATGTAGTTCTGGTATACTTTGTTGCCCTGGCAGTATGGAGAACCTGTATATCCCGATGTTCCGCAGTCTGAGCTGGAATTACATTCTATGTTAACGCAAGAACCCCCTGAACATGTCTGTCCTGAAGAACAGGCCTGTTTGAGTTTAGCCTCGGTAGAATTGGAACACTTCGAATTAGCTGTTCCGGGGTTTGAACACGTATATGTAATATAGTTCTGGTACACGTTTCCGTTCTGGCAGAAGTTTGAACCTGTGTATCCCGATGTTCCGCAATCCGAAGAAGAACTGCATTCTATGTTAACGCACTGAGCATTCTGGCATGTCTGAGAAGATGTGCACTGCTGATACAAATCCTGTTTTGCTCCGCAAGAGTCATACCAATACACTGCGTTGCCTGAACACTGTTTTGTGGAGTGGGATGTGCATGTCGGTCCGCAGCCTGTGGCGCATTTTACGCTTTGCACATTCAAGTTGCCATATTTTACGCCTATTTGGTTATACCAAGAAGAACCTGTCCACCAGCTTAAATTTTGGTCGTATCCGTTACAGTAATTATGCATTCTGCCATATGTGGCATAAGATGTGGTTTGGCCTGTATATTGCTTACAAAATTGGTTTAAAGAAGTTAGATCCGGCTTTAATCTGCTGCCGACGCCAAAAATGCTTGAAGCCTTTGAATCTCCTTCTAATGCGCCAACGGTTGTTATGCTGCCTGAACAGGTTATGCCGTCCGGAAGACCGATGTTCCAATCGGCTCCATTGCACTGAGAAGGGCTAGGATAGCTTGAGTTTTGAGCAGCGTTTGCGCCTGTTGCAAACAAAAATCCGCCAAAAACTATGGTTAATATAAATAATACGCACTTTATCTGTTTTTTGTTCATATTTTGCTTTTAGATTAAATTATCATATTTAAATATTTTGTCAAGATATTATTCCGTTAACAACTCCGCCTGCACCGCAATTCTTTGATAATCTCTTCCCGGAGGCCAGCAACTTATCAATGTTAATACGCCATTTCCGGATGCCGATTCATAGGCCGGAACGTCGGCTCCTCTGGCAATAATTTCCGTTTTTCTTACTATATATGTATATTGTTTTCCGTTTGAGTCAATATGTATAAGGTCTCCTTCCTTTAAATCTTCCAAATCGCTGAATACCCATTCATATTTTGTTTTTGGCCAACCGGCTGGCGCTGAGTGGCCCAAAATGACTATTTGGCCTTGCTGGCCCGGATAAACAGATCCGGGATAAAAAACAACCCCCTTGTTTAAATCGTTTGTAATGGCGGCCTTATTCGCCGACTGAGAAAAAACGATTGGAGCTTCAATGCCTATTGCCGGAATTTCCAGCATATTTTGTTTTGTCGTCGGGCTGGTTTTGGGCGTTTCAGTTTGAACTTGGTTTTCGGTGTTCGGAATTGTTGTAGTCGCGGCCGAAACCGTCGAGCTGTGGTTTGGATAAAAATATCCGGCCATGGAGGCTTCATCTATGCTTGGATATGGATTAAAAAAGTCTTGAGTAAGGCCATAAACCTCTCTGTAATTAAACATCCAGGAAACCTCATCCCAGTTTATAATCAAAAAGCTGGCCACGTAAAGGGTTGCTGCGATTTTTGCTAATTTTGTGAACTGCTTTTTATCCATTGAAAATTAGATTATGACTTGATGGGGAAAAATCCATGTTATGAAGCTCGGATTTATGGCGGCCGATGATATTAAAATAATAATTAAAATAATCGCCCTTGTTGCCACTCCGTTTATTATTTCAGCGTCCAGATTTAATGTCAGAAGATAAATAAAGGCCAGCGATACTATGCATATTATGGTGTAGATAAAATATTGTATCAAAGACTGAAAATTGTACAAGGCGAAGTTTGCCAACTTTGAATAAAGATTAGAAAGCGCAGTGCTGTTATCCGGTTTTATGGTATCTGACGATGATAAAACGCGCTGGACTTCGTTTGACGTTTCAGCAATGGTCTCTGGTTCGGTTTGGGATATATTTCCAACTTGTGTTTCTTGAATTTGAAGAGGTTCTTGGACGGGTTCCTGCGTTTGTGTTTGTGATTGAGGCTGTGTTGTCGGTTTGGTGTTGTTGGCGTCGGTGGTTGTTGATTTTTGAGTCCCAAACATTTGTACTACGACAATCGCATTACTGCTGCCAAAACCATTTACAATAGCCGTTCCCACTTCAGAATAGTATGGACTTACCATATTTTCTTTGTGCGATGGTGAGTTAAGCCAGGCATTATACACCTCGGCCGAATCATAAAATCCTATTGCCAAATTCTCGCCTGCGTATTTATAAGAGTATCCTGTCTGGGAAAACCAATGCCAAGGAGTGACTCCGTTTGGAGAAATATGATTAAAATATCCGTTTGCAACCATATCATTGGCCTTTAATGTTGCCGCCTGATTAAGTTTTTCATTTTCTGTCAGGGCGTTCAAACCCAAGGATTTTCTGGTTTGGTTAAGCATTTGAACCAATTGAGATCTTGTGATGTCGGCAAAGAATATATTATACGGAAAATTTATCTGAGCTACCGCAAAAAAGATTTTAACCGCAAAAATAAAAACAACAAAACCCATCAAGGCCTTGCTTTTTAAGAATTCCTCTAAAATTGAGCCTATTCTTTTGTTTTTTGCAAAATGCTCCATATATTTAACTATATAATATTTTAAGCATTTTGTCAATATAAGCTACTTATAATACGCCCGTGCCTCAAACCTCAGATCTATATATTCCAAAGTTTGTCTTGTTTCGCTGTTAATCTCTTGCTTTAAGAGTAAATCAAGCTTTGTCAGTTGGTTTGAAATATTGGCATCTTGGTTTATGTCAAAAAATATCTGCCACCCCTCCCCTGTTGTAATATTCAATCTTGTGGGGGTGGAAATGAGAGCTTCTTTCAGACTAATTTGAAAATCATCTTTCAGTTTTTTTTCTATTTGATAAATAGAGGCAATCAAGCTGCCGCGAACCACCGAAGACCCAAGGGAAAGATCAGATACCTCGTCATTCTGGTCTTGTCGCACAATAAAATTATCGGCGGGTTTTTGGTGCAATTCGTCAAAAATTATCCCGTTGGCGTCAACATAAAAGCAGCGTTCCCCCTGACAAAAAATGGCAACCTGATCCCTTTCTTTAATTTTAATATCGATTTTATCGGGCCATTTTTTTTCGACAATCACATTTTCTATCACGGCATCAGAATTTAAAATTCTGTTTTTGATTTCTTCGATATCGGCCAAAAAAATACTTTTAGACGAAATAGACCAGTTCCCCGCTTTAATAAAATTTTTGGTGATGCATTGCCAACCTATATTTTTGACAGTATCCGCGTTTATTTTGTTGATTCCAGATACGGATATTTGACTTATCTGAAAATTTGGCAAAAACAAAAATAAATAAACGCTTGCGCAAGTTATTGCAACAAGCAACAGCGCCCACCAAAAAAAAGCTCTTTTGTATAGCGGAGTCTTAGGCCTGTTTTTCAGGTGTTTTTTAATGTGTTTGTGCCTGTATCGCATATATTACAGGTTTCTTTTTTTCTTTCTTAATACCTCTATTATATAATTTAGCCAGTATTTTGACGAGATCGGCAAATCTTGTGTTTTTACGTATTCTTTCAGGCTGCCCCCGAACCCCATTTTAAATAATGACAAGCCGGCCCAAGGGTGCTTTGAAGATGCTGCGTCTTCCGGGGTTTTAGTATCTGGCGATACACCCCAAAAGTTATAAGCTACACAACCCCTCGCCTTAGCTGTCCTTATGGCTTCCCATTGCAAAAGATAAGACACCGGTATTTTATTAAACTTTGATAGCGAACCCGAGTGATGATATACGCAAGTACCCTGCCAAAAAACAAACAAAGCCGCCGAGACCACTTCGCCTTTATATTTTCCCAAAAATAATTCTATTTGACTGTCTTTTGCAAATATTTCAAATTCTGATTTCAGATATTTTTCTGAAAAGACCACAAAGTGGTGCCTTTCGGCGGTTTCTTTATAAACCGGCCAAAAGTATCTTAAGTCATCGGGATTAACGGATCTTTCAATAGTGATGTCGGGATTTTTTAAGGCCTGTTTGATCAAATATCTCGTAGTTTTTCGCATCCCTGCCAAAATTTCGTCTTCCGACAGAGAAATGTCGAGCTCCCAAGTTACCTCCGGGTGCATATGTATTGGTGAGAGCCTGAATTTTGAGTCTTCAAAAACACTTTCGTTTTGCTGGGTTCTCTGCCAAACGGGGGCCACTCTTAAAAAGCTTATCTTTTCTTCTTTTATCGTATCTTGTATGTTTAATAAAAAAAGTTTTAAAATTTCTTGCCTATCGGCCGTCGTGCCGTCGATGGTGACCGGGCCATGAGGGATAAATAAAAATGTTCCGCGCCTGGCAGTGATTTTTATTGCCATCACTACGGCAAACAGGGTTTCTCTGTTATAGACGCCAAACCTCCATATTTTATGTCCCTGTGTTTCATTAAATTGGCCCCAATTCCATGAGTGCAAAAAAGTTTTCTCCTGGCAGTTTTGCAGGAAGTCTTCCCATTCGTATTTATTTGTTATTTCCCTTATATCCATTATAATTTCTTGAAAATTTTGTATTGGTCGTCAAATAGCACGATATCAAACCTCGGAGATTTGCCAGACTTAACATCAAAAACCTTATCTTGTTTGTCTGTAAAAATAAATCGTGATTCGGCTTGGTCATGCAATTTGGCCAATCTTAATTTTTGTTCGGTTATTTGGCCCAAATAATTATATGATTGCCAATTGTCTCCCCTAAAAGAGTATTCTTGCGTGCCAATAAAATTTAATTCTGAAAAATCGAAATTATCCTTGAAATTCTTGCCCAACTCCTCTTCGCATTCGCGCTCAATGGCCGTTTCTACGCTTTCATTTTCTTCGACTTTTCCGGCCCAAGTCGGCTGGCAAACAAATTGAAACCTTATTTCTTTCTCGTTTCTTTTTTGTAATGCAAATTTGCCTTTATTCGGACCATCGGTTAACTTAAGCCACACTGAAACAGATTTGTTTTTAATTTCCGGCATAATTTTTAATGAATTCAATTATGCGTTTTAAATCTTCTTTTGATATGTTTATGTGAGTTGGCAAGTTAAGAGTTTGCTTGGCAAGGGTTTCAGCAGTTGGGCAAGTGCCCGGCTTGTATCGCATGCTTTTAAGATTGGTATCAAAAGGAGCGATAACGGTGGTATACCAGTCGCCAATCAAGATATTTTGTTTATGCCAGGCCTCATAAATTATTTCGTGGGCATCCTTATGTTGAACGGTAAATCTTAGCCACGATGGCGAGCGATCTTCGAATTTGGCCGGTAACTTAAAGCCGGCGTTTGCCAATTCTTTGTAATAAACCTGGGCGATATTTTTTCTTTGATTTTCGAATTTTTCGAGTTTTGAAAATTGATTTAGCGCCAGAATAGCCAGGCCATTCGGCAACGCTTTTGGAAAATAATCAGGCCTTCTGCCGCGCTTTTCCTGCCAGCTGACCGCTTTTGAAAGCAAATGGCTTATTTGGGCGAATATCAGCATTATTTTCCCCAAATCGAAAAGATTGTAGGCTGGCAGAATAAAATACCTCAGTAAAATTGGATGCAAAAGCTGTTGCAATATCCAAAATATATTTGGTTGGGCAAACTCTTTTTGAAACTCTTCTAATTTTTTGCCTATTCTGTCATCATTGGTGACCGCCATTCCCCCATAAACGCAAGAAATGATTTTGTCTCTGGAAAAACTAAAAAACGCTGCTTTGCCAAAAGTTCCAACTTTTTGGCCATCATATTTGGCGCCCAAAGCATGGGCGGCATCTTCAATTAAAGTCAGATTATATCTTTTTGCCAATTCTGCCGCTTCTTTCATATTAGCGGGCATCCCAAAGGTATGCTGAACCATCAAAACTTTTGAATCAGGTGTTACCTTTATTTTCAGGTCTTCGGTATTTATATTATAATCGTCTTTATTGCAATCAACATATACAGGGTTTAAATCAGCCCATAAAATTGGGTTTATAGAAGCATTGCAGGTGAAGGCTTGCAGTAAAACATCGCTTTCATAAGGCAAATCCAGGGCCTTTAAGATGGCGTATAATGAGCTTCTGCCAGAATTGAAAGACACGGCGTATTTTACCCCAAGATATTTTTTAAATTCGTCTTCAAGCTGTTTTATGGCTCGCCCATCTTTCCAGAGCCACGGCCTTATAATTAAATTAAGGGCGAGGTTTGCATCGTCTTTTTCCACGTTTGGCGATAGCGAGATTGATATCGGCTTAAAATAACTCATCTTTCGCTAATATTATTTAATATTTGATAATATTGTTCTGCTCGTCGCCTTATCTAGTCTTTCTTTATATTCTTTAGATATGTCGGCAAATTTTTTATCATAGGTTTTCCAAAATTCATTTTTACCCTTAACGTCCGTCGGTTTTATTTGTTCCAAACGATCTTGGGTTTCTTTTTCCAAAACCTCCTTTTGGTCGGAAAACCATTTATCAGCTTGTTCAAAATCGCTGTTCAAATCTAAGACCGCTGTTTTATATTTTTCTGCTATGTTTTTAAACTCTCCGACAATAAAATCTTTAAATTTATTAAAAAAATTATTCGTCGGCCCCTCCGTTTCTAAAATTTTAATAAGAAAGGCCTTTTCTTCATCTGCCAAGAACGAATCTTTGACTAATTGTTCTGCGTCTTTGCTTATTATCATCTTAATTGCTTATTTAAGTATAAAGCCAGAGTTTTAGCTCCCCCATAGGCCAATTTTGCACCCTCAAATCCCACTTTTGCCGTTCCAATTGCTGCATCAACCGAAGAAGATACAACGGCTCCCATGAAGGCCTCTGCCATATTTTTGCTTTTCATTATTTTTATAGTATTTTTTCCAAAATTCTTTAAAAATTGGCACGGAATTTTATAAAATATCTCATTTAAGGAACCAGATGCGTCTTCTTTATACCTTTCCCATTCTTGTTTGTGCGCAACTTCTCTTCCAAATCTTTGTTCCGATTGTATCATCTGGTCTTTTATCATCTGGGCCATGCCGATATCCGCCCCCATCTCAGGATGTGTCGCCAGTATGGCTCTTAAGTCAACGCCACTTGCGGCATGGGGCGACACATCGCCAAAAATCCTTGCATTTACCTCTCTTAAAAGTTTTGCATTTTGAGCCATATCCCTAATAACACCCACAGATGGTGTTTCTCCGCCAAATTTGCCTCCGAAATATGATTTGGCTTTATTGTATTCTGCGCTTGTTGCTGGCGTTAAAGCAATATTTCTAAAAATGGGTGTCCCTGCGTCCGCAAGAAACCTTTCTTTTTCTGTATCACTGAATAGTTCGTTCATCGCTGCCTCAAACCCGCGCCAGTGCTTAGACTTTGAATCCATGCAACCAGTATACCTGATTTCGTCTTCTATTTGGTCAACGCGGTCTAAAAATGTTTCTTTTTCCGCTCTTGGTTTTGGAATTCCTCTGGCAACAGCTTCGTCAATTTCGTGACGAAAATCAACTTCGGGGCCCTTACCAGAAACCCTCTCCCCTAACTCTTTGGCTTTGTCTACAACTTCTTTCCAAACCATAAATTTAATTCTTTAATATTTTATAAGTAAGTCTATTAGCTTATTTGGTACGCGGCCTTCTAACAACACCGCATCATTGGCGGCCGCCTGCAGTGTGATTATGGAATAAATATCGTTTGGATTTTCGCAGAAAATTATGTTTTTTTCTTCCATTCCCGAATACATGGCTCCCTTTTTAATGCTTTCAAAATGTTCTTTTGTTGTAACTATGGCAATATCGCAAATTTTACCGATTTTCTGACCAAGTCTTTCGTGGATTTCAGGCGATTTCTTACCAAGCTCGATCAAGCAAGGCATAACAATAATCTTTTTTCCGGCAAAAATGTCCAAATAATCGAGGTCAGCCAGAACTCCGTCCGGATTTGAAGAATATGAAGAGTCGATAATGTTAATGTCCAATCTGTTCTTTTTTAGCGTTATTCCTGAATGTTCCGGCTTTATATTTGACATTGCCAAGGCAATCCTATCGAAGCTGATGCCGAGTTCTTTGGCTACCAAAATAGCAGCCAGGAGATTTTGGATATTTTGTTTGCCCAGAACGTTGGCGTTAAAATGAAAAATTTCTTTCTGTTTATTAACGGCGGAAAAAGAAATATGATCCTGGCTAAATTCAATATCCTCGGCCCAAATATCGGAGTTTATCTTTCCTCTGCTTATGCTATATGTTTTTTTTGCCTTCTGTGTTTTTTTGAAGAGGTCAAGACAATATTTATTATCTCCGTTAAGCACAAGCAATCCGTTATCTGGAAGAGCTGTGGCTAATTCTTGGCCGCCTTCGGCTGACAAGAGATTCTCAATCGAGCCGAAAAGCGATAAATGCTGTTCATTGACCCCTGTCACTATGCCAATTTGCGGGCTGGCCATATCGCACAATAGTTTTATGCCGCCTTTTTGATAACTGCCCATTTCAACAACAAAAACTTCATGTTCGGGTTTTAATTCTTGCAAAATGCATTTTGCGATTCCCATCTCCGAATTTTGATGATCTTTTGTTTTTAAAACATTATATTTTACAGACAAAATGGTTGCCAAAAATTCTTTTGTTGTTGTCTTTCCATAGCTTCCGGTAATTGCTATGACTTTCAGGTTTTTATGTTGTTTCACTTTCTGGGCCGCTTTTTTTAAGATATTGTTGCGGGCCAGCACGAAAAAAGGCTGTATTAAAAGAACAATCAAAGAAACAAATAGAGGCGTCAAAACATCGAAAACCAGAAGCCAGAACAATTGGTTCTGATCTGAAAGACTTAAAGAAATATATATTCCCGCAAATATTAAAACAGCCGCGCAAACAAATAATAATATAGATGTCTTTAAGGTTAAAACCGGCCTCTTGGCGGTTTTTTGGTAGATCTGTTTTGCAAAAATTAAAGACTCCAGGGCCCATATTACAAAAACCGCCACAAAACAAATAGAAAACAATTCAGGATAAAACGCCAAAAACAACACAAATAAAATTTTCAAAGATTGCAGCGGGCTGGTCAGCAACTTTTTGCCTTTATGGGTGGTAAAATGGTCAACAAATCTGGGGATATGATATTCTTTTAACTGCCACAAATAAACCCAAAACAGGACATATTTTGTTGTCCTGAAAAACCAAAGTGTGTTTAAAAGAATATTCATTTTTTAGATATTCTCTGTTATTTTTTGAGCTAAAATTTCCGGCTGTTTTCTGTTCAAGTCGTGGCCTGCTTCAGGGATTATTATAAGTTTTGAATTTTTAATCTGTTTGCTTATGAAGTGCGCATCTTCAATTGGAGTAAAAGTGTCTTTTGAGCCCCAAATGATTGTTGTAGGCACTTTTATGAAAGGCAAGTGAAAAGACAAATCCTCGGCAATGACATTTAGATATGTCTGCTTTAAATTACCCTCGACATATGTATAGTCGCTTCTTCTGATAATAAACTTATAAACAGCTTTTCTGAAAAATTTATAAAGAGGGATGAAGGAAAATATTTTTATCAATTTCGAGATTGCGGCATAGGTCTTTTTCTTTGCGGTTTTTCTTCTTATGCAGGCTGCTGACACCAGAAATAATTTATCAATGTCTTGCACGTGTTTTACGGCTAATTTTGAAGCCAATGCTCCGCCGAATGAATGCCCCATTAAATAAAATTCTTTAAGCTCAAAATGCAAAATAAGCTCATCTATCCATTCTATATATTGGTTTGTATTCCACGGGGTTTCCAATGCGTCTGATTTGCCAAAACCAGGCAGATCTGGAGCTATGATTCTTAAATTAGGATTTTTAGCTGAAATTTTGTCTGCAACCTCCACCCACCTGTCTGAATTTGAACCCCACCCATGCAAAATAAGCAAAGTTTTCCTTTCCGGCGACGGGCTTTTTTTACCAGATGGTTCATTGTTCCATATCTTAACAACGGAGTTTGTATTTTTTATTAAAATGTTTTTCTCTTCCATTTACAAGCAATTTTATTTTATCACTTTTACTCCGCAATATTTTTGCAGAATTTCAGGCACTTTTATGCTGCCGTCTTTTTGCTGATAATTTTCAATTATCATTATCAAAATTCTGCCAATGGCAAAAGCTGTTCCATTAAGGGTGTGGCAAAACTGCATTTTATTCTCTTTGTCTTTATATCGGATATTCAGCCTGCGGGCCTGAAAATCGGTACAATTTGAAGAAGAATGCGTTTCCCTGTATTTTTGTTCTGATGGTAACCATGTCTCAATGTCATATTTTTTTGCCGCCGGCCTGCCAAGGTCTCCGGTGCAAATGTTCAGAACCTGATATGGCAAATCCAAATCTTTCATCAATTTTTCTTCTATTGCCAAAATTTTCTCATGCTCTTGCTTTGATTGTTCCGGGGTGGAATAAATAAACATTTCCAATTTATCAAACTGATGCACCCTTAAGATACCCTTTGTGTCCTTGCCATAACTGCCTGCCTCCCTGCGGAAACAAGTTGAAAAGCCGATATATCTTATTGGCAAATCTTTTTCTTGAAGCACCTCGTCAGCGTGCATTGCAAGAAGCGATTGCTCAGAAGTGCCTGTCAGATACAAGTCGTCGGCTGGCAGATAATAGGCCTCGCTTTCATCCCCGGCCTCGTAATATCCGGTACCTCTTGCAATTTGGTTTTTAATCATTACAGGAGGAATTATTGGCTTAAATCCTTCTTTTTTAACCGTATCTAATACTAAATTTATCAAAGCAAATTCAAGTAAAGCCAAGTCTCCTTTGATGTATCCAAACCTGCTTCCGGCCACCTTGCCGGCTCTTTCGGTATCTATTAAATCTAATGGCTCAGCCACCTGCATATAATCCTTGGCTTGAAAGTCGAATTCCGGATGTTTGCCAATTTGTCGCACAACAACATTTTGAGTGTCGTCTTTTCCCACCGGCACCTCGTCAAATGGAATATTTGGCAACGTCAAAAGCAAAGGCTGCAATTCTTTTTCCAGTTCTTCCAATTTTGGCTCCAAATCCTTAATTTTTACCTTAATTTCTTTTGCCTGCTCTATTAAGCTTTTATCACCCGAGCGGGAAATTTTGTTTTGCTCGGATTTTAGGGATTCTGTTTCCTGCATCAACTGCCTTTTTTGCTTATCCAGCTCCAAAAGCTTTTCAACATCCACTTTGATATTTTTGTTTTCACAGGCATTTTTAACAATGTCCGGATTTTCTCGTATAAAATTTATGTCTAACATATTATGGTCTGATTATTTTTTAATGTTACCAAATCCGTCGGTTAGAGTAAACTCCTTGACATAAATAAATTAAATATGTTATAATCAAGATATGTAATTTGTCAAATATAGCTGGTGCGTTATCAGCTATCGCTTTTCGGAGGGTTTGACATTTTTTTTGGTTTAGGACCCAAGGATTGAAAAGGAGGCTAGGAGCCAATGGCCAGGAAGTCAAGTGCCAGGGTTAACTTCATTTCAAAGGTGCTGTCAATTTTGATAGAACTGCGAGATGGCACGTGTCAAAGGATTCAAGGCAGTATCGATGTCATACAAGAACCGCAGCTGGACGCTTCGCTTGCCGGTTGGGCCGATGTAGTCGGCACCCCATACAGAGAAGTGGACGCGGTGCTGGTTACTGCCGGAAGCCATCGGTTGCGGCAGATTGACCGCGCCATCAACCTCCTGCATAAGGGGCAATACGGAGTCTGCGAAGGGTGTGGCAAAGAAATCTCCTTGGAACGGCTTGAGGCCGTTCCCTACGCCACGCTCTGCATCAAGTGCGCGCACGAACAGCCTGTCTAGCGACAGAACGTCATTTCTCGTGGCTCACAAAAATGAGCGATCCTTCGGGATCGCTCTGTTTTTTTGCAATTAATTATTGTTTTGGCTTCATTAATGGGAAAATTTGACATTCCCTCATCGGCTTATCCATCAGAAAAGCGAATAATCTTTCCGAAAATCCAAATCCGCAGGTTGGCGGCATTCCGTGCTCCATTGCCTCTACAAAGTCTTTGTCATACATTTGGGCCTCCTGGTCGCCTGCTTCGCGCAGCTTCTGTTGCTCAGAAAATCTTTCTGCCTGGTCTATTGGGTCATTTAGCTCACTATAACCCTTACCATTTTCAGAACCAGCTATAACTATTTGAAATCTTTGAGAATATTTAGGGTTTTTCTCGTCTTTTTTGGCCAACGGGTCAAGCTCAATGGGCTGATGCAGCAAAAATCCTGGGCCTGCTATTTTTTTACGGCAATATTTCCACAAAGTATCCATTGCTCTTACGCGATTAAATCCCTCTTTGTCATAATTTACATTCAACTTTTTAAGAGCTTTTTCCATATCTTGAAGACTTGCTTCTTCTATATTGACGCCTGTGTATTTTGCAACTTCTGTTTTGTAGTCATATTTTTCCCATTTCTTGCCCAAATCCACTTCAAACCCTTTAATTTTAAACTGTAAAGTCCCAAAAGTTTTTTGAGCAATAAATTTATACATTTCTTCGACGAGTTCCATTCCCATGTCCGCATCTGCATATGCCCAATAAAACTCCATTTGCGTGTAATCTTGCAAATGCTCTGCATCCATTCCCTCGTTACGAAATTGCCTGCCAATTTCAAAGGTTTTCTCGATGCCCGCCACCATAAGTTTTTTTTGCCAGAGTTCGCCCATCGAGATGCGCAAATAAACGTCCATATCAAGAGCATTGTGGTGGGTTATAAACGGTCTGGCATCCGCCCCCCCGGGCATTGTCTCCAAAACAGGCGTTTCTACTTCCAAAAAACCCTTTTCTAATAAAAATTCTCTTATCGAGTTCCAAAAAATAGCTCTTTTTTGAACCATTGACCGCACCTCCGGGTCTGATAGAATATCCAAATATCTTTTTCTGAGGCAGTCTTCTATGTCGGTAAACCCACACCACTGGTCGGGCAAGGGCAATAGGGCTTTTGCCAACATCTTAAAATCACGGGCTTCTATTGTTTTTTCTCCCCTTTTCGTTTTAAATAAAATGCCCTTTACTTCTATAAAATCAGCGATATCAAAATAATCTTTGAAAAATTTTATCCCCTTTTCGCCAAGAGCGTCTTCTTTTAATAAAACTTGAATTTTGCCCGTGCCATCCTGGATGTTTAAAAAAATCATTTTGCCATGTTCTCTTATAGCCAGGATTCTGCCGACTAAAACTGGGGTTTTTTCTGTAGTTTTTTTAATTGACCAAAATTTCTTATCAAAACTATCAAGGGCTTCTTTTATAGTGTTTGTTCTGCCAGTTTTGGCAGGATACGCTAAAACGCCAGCTTTTTGAAGCTTGCTTAATTTTTCTATTCTAGTATTCCTCAACTCATCAATTGTCGGCATAAATTTGAGATTGCTTAATTGGTTTATAATACCAAAATTCAGGCGAATTTGCAAAATTATCTATCGTTGAAATACCAGTCTAAAACATCATGGGCAACCGGCAAAGTTGCCGACCTCAGGCCGGCAACGCCCTCTATAGTGGTTACAAAAACGATTTGCGGATCGTCATATGGGGCAAAAGCAGATACCCATGTATTAAAAATTCCATCGCGGCCGGTTTCAGCAGTTCCTGTTTTGGCCGCAATATCAACACCAATATCATTAAGACTAACAGCCGATCCGTAACTTTTATGCACACAATCATACATCCCCTCTCTTATCACTTTTAGATTTTCCTGATCAAAAAAATTAGTTCTTGTCGTGACAGGTTCAAATGAAGTTATTATGTTGCCGCTACTGTCAACTATTTTGTTGACAATCTGAGGTTTATAGATTGTGCCTCCATTTGCAATAGCCACATAAGCGGCAGCGACTTGTATCGGTGAAACTTTAAGGTAACTTTGGCCAATTGAAAGGTTATATGTGTCGCCCGTAGTCCAGGGCTGTTTGTCTCCCAGAAGCTGTTTTTTATATTCTGCGTCAGGAACCAATCCGGAAACTTCTCCAGGCAAATCAATGCCAGTTTTTTGTCCCCAGCCGAATAATTCAAGCCATTTTTTGATATTTGCCGACCCCAGACCCTTTTGATCCTTATAGCCTCCGCCGACAGTGTAAAAATAAATGTTTGACGATACGGCGATAGCCTCTCTCATATCAACCCAGCCGTGCGGAGTGACTCCTTCATACCTATATATTACGCTTGGGTCGTATTGGCTCGGAACTTCTATATATCCTATGTCATTTATTTGTTTATCCGGAGAAATTATTTTTTCTTGCAAGGCGGCAATCGCCTCAAAAGGCTTGATCGTGGAACCGGTTGGATACTGGCCCGCAATCGCGCGATTAAAAAGAGATTCTTCTTCCTGTATTTTTGTAAAATTTTCTTGCGATATCCCTCCGGAAAATAAGTTATTGTCATAGCTGGGATATGAAACCAATGCTAAAACTGCTCCTGTTTTAGGATTTATTGCAACAGCCGCCCCCTTTTTGGCCCCTAAATTTTTAATGGAAGACTCTAAGGCTTCATATGCTTTCTGCTGTAAATTGGCATCAATATTCAAAATTAAGTTATATCCTGCGGTTGGTTCCAGCAAAACTTCCGTGCTTTTTTCCTGCCCGTTTGCCAGCCTGATTGTCTTTAATTGCCCGGGGACGCCACGCAGATAAGTTTCATAATATTTTTCAAGGCCTTGTTTGCCGATAGTGTCTGAAATGGCATATCCTTTTGATTGGCCATATTCATCTCGGTTTATCCTGCTGGTATATCCTAAAATTTGTGAAAATATGTTGCCGTATAAATAATCCCTTTTTGTACTTTGTTTTATTTGGCAATCGGGAATGTCTTGGATTTTGGTTTCAAAAATCAGCAATTGCTCATGGCTCATGTCCTCCAATACAATAATTTCCGAAGCCGCGGTATCTTGGAAGGTTTTTTTAAGTTCGTCATAATTCTGTGATAATGCCTGAGCGATTATTTCAATTTCTTTATCTGCCTGGACTGACGACGCGGACAAGGATCTCTTATCGCATACCAAATCAAAAGCCGGCGAATTAGAGACCAGTTTCTTCATATTGCTGTCGTATATAATGCCTCTTTCGGGAATTATCAAGCTGGCATTGCCTTTATTATTTTCCGCAGCGGTTTTTAAAGTTTGCCCATTAACAACCTGCAAATAAAAAGTTTTGGAAAAAAGAGCTATGGCTAAGACAAAAAAAGCGGCTATTAAAATATATGCTATTTTTTCCTGCAATGGAACCTCAAGTCTTTTCTCGGATAAGCCGAATTCATCTTCTTTTATTTTTGCCCATTTATCTAAAAAAATTTCATTTGTTTCAATGTCCCCAAAATTTTTTTTGACCCTATATTTAAACATTGTTATGAAAATCGGTTTTTATTTTTGGAATCCTTTGGTTTTATAGATATATCTGCCAGACAGAATATAATCAAGGCTATGGATAGATTGTAGATTATTCCCAAGAAAAATTCCTGGGTAAACATAAAATCCATATGGGCCAGTCCCAAAAAGTAGTAAGGCAACCTGATGGAAAAAGAATAGACTGAAAACGCCAAAACGAACATAACGGCAAATTGAATTATCGGATAATTGCTTTCCTTTTCTTTCAGCAGTATTTGTACTTTTTTTATCGATAAACCCAATATTACCAGTAAAACAATTGAAACTCCAATAGGTATTACAGAAAATACGTCGAGCAAAAATCCAGCCCAAAAGGCCAAGAAAAGCGTTTTTATAAAATAATTTTTTTTAATAAAAAAAACGAAGATGAAAAAAAGTATAAAAACAAAATTGGGAGCCTGTCCCAATAGATTAAAATAGGCAAAAAAACTGGTTTGCAAAACCGCAAATAAATAAAAAAGGAAAAATGTAAATATTGCCCAAATCCAAACCATAATAATTTTATTATTGGCCTGTTTTGTAATTGGTTATTACAAAAAGATTTTCCACCCGATCAAGGCTAAAAAATGGATCAATTTTTGCCTGTTGAAACGGTTTTTGATCATTTTTATCAACTTGATAAATTTTGCCAATTAAAAGATTTTTAGGAAAAGTTTGTTCTAAAGCAGAGGTTATCAGAATTTCTCCATTTTGCAAATCCAGCCCCACCGGCACTAAGTCTAAATATATAGACAGTCCCCCGCCGCCTTTTATAATTCCATTAGCGGCTTCCGATTCTGCATCTCTTTGCGCCTGAGCGTTAATAGAGCTGTTTTCATTGGAAATCAGCATAACCTGGGAAAAATTCTTAAAAACTTTATATATCTTGCCATAAAGCACATTGTTTTGATCTATTACAGGCATATCTTCCGCAATCCCATCATCATAACCTTTGTTTATAGATACAATATCCTGATCATTCAGGCCGGTTATACCCGCCATGACTGTTGTAAAATTATTTTCTTGGCAACTTTGAGAAATTGCGCTAAGAGCCTGATTTCCCTCTTGAATTGACTGCAAATCGGAAATTTTTGCCAAAAGTTTCGCATTTTCTTGCTTTAGAACTTCATTTTCTTGTTGCGTGCCAGAAGAATTCAGAAATGATCCCAGCCAGCTTGATCCATTTTTACCCATTGATGAAAGCCCTTTTTGAATAGGTGACGAAATATTAAAGACGAAATTTTTAATAGGGGTTGTAAAAACTACAAGCAAAAACACACAAAAAACTAAAATCGCCACTGTAGCTAAAAACTTTGGCAGAAAATTTCTCTTTTTATTTAAAGTGTTTATGTCCCAATTCATTTAAAAACTTTAATGT
This sequence comes from uncultured Candidatus Saccharibacteria bacterium, assembly GCA_964592355.1. Classification (GTDB taxonomy): domain Bacteria; phylum Patescibacteriota; class Minisyncoccia; order Minisyncoccales; family Staskawiczbacteraceae; genus XYD1-FULL-39-28. The sequence goes on along the minus strand of CAZQBZ010000009.1, from coordinate 8,222 downwards.
TTTATTTTACACTCCACAAAAAAAATAATCAACAAATTAAAATTAATATCCGTGGCATGCAAAAAGCCCACGAGCAAAGTTCTTTGCAGAACTTCGTTCATGGGCTCAAAG
>CAZQBZ010000009.1:0-8011 GCA_964592355.1 uncultured Candidatus Saccharibacteria bacterium | reverse complement strand
CCTGAACGTTGCCTGCCAACTTCCTTGCTGCTTCCAAGTCTTGGGACTGATGCGTCATCCGCCAAATCCGGACGAAACCATAGACTTTATTCCAGCTACTGGGATCATTTTCTAAAATATCCCGAGCCGAAACAATGTCTGAAGGATCCTTGGTAACATCGTAGATTTCCAGGAATGTCATCACATAGGTCCCATTTTCGATTTCCTGATTTTCAGCATAGTGCCGAGCTTTCTCAATGTACTGCTGGTCGTGGCTGACTGTATATATCTGCAATAGCAACCGCACTTTAGTCATGGTGCTATTAGATTCTTTAACCTCGGCCCAACGCCTCAGCAAGGCGGGATCAACCGGCTTCCTCTCCGGATGATGAGGGATATTTGCAGCGAACTCTTGAGCAACCAGGCCAGCAGTCAGGTTAAACGCAACACACAAAAACAATGCAATGCGAAACATTTGATAGTCTCCGCGAGGGGAAAGAGAAAATACTTGTTGGGAAAGAACACCCATTACTGGGTCCTACATTTATACTATAATAGATATTTTAATTGTCAATAGAAAGAGGATGGGTATATGAAACGGATTCATAAAGCAGATAATTGATTAGCAGGCGTGCTATATTATTACGGTTACTACCGTATATATGCAAAAAGCCCACGAGCAAAGTTCTTTGCAGAACTTCGTTCATGGGCTCAAAGCTCCTTGTCCGTCAGACGGACTATGATGAGCTTGCGTATTTCTCTTTAGTCTCCTTGTTTGGAGTCTGGGCCGGAACACCGGCCCTTCTAACCATTTCGGCCGCGACCGCTCTCTTGCTTTTTTCTTTAACTTTGCCGACAGACTTTTTTGCTGCGGCAAGATCCTGGGGATCCTTGGAGAACCTGTAGATTTCCAGGAATCCGCCAACCTTATCGAACGAAAACGAATCACTGATGCCTCCTATGAACTTCCTTGCTGCGGCAAGATCCTGGGGATCCTTGGTAACCCTGTAAACTATCAGGAACTCCTGAACGTTGCCTGCCAACTTCCTTGCTGCTTCCAAGTCTTGGGACTGATGCGTTCTCAGCCAGATTTTGGTATAACCATCAATTGCGGCAACGCGATGCGGCGCCTTTGCCGCAATCTCTCTGGCCGAGGCAAGATCTACCGGATCTTGAGAGATCTCGTAAATCATAATTAAAAACTGGACATCACCCCTGCTTTCTCTGGCCGAAGCAAGGTCTTGTGGATCCTTGGTAACCTTGTAGATTTCCAAGAACGGCAGCGAGTAGTCCCTGTTGTTTGGCCCATGCTTTTTGGCAAAGTATCGGGCCTTGGCGAGGTACTGAGGATCCCGATGGATCTTATACAACTCCATCAGCCACCAGATGTTTAGATAGGTTGGCTTGGACTCGCCTATATTTGAAGTTATTCTGGCCAAATCGGTAGAGTCGTTAGTGACCCTGTAAATGGCCAAATAGAAGGAGTCTGACGCATTCTCGCGCGCCTTGGCAAGATCTGCTGGATCCTTCGCTTCACGGTAGATGCCCAGAAAAGCCTGGGCTTTTGCCATAGGGATATAACCCTCGGCGCCTTGTGAGCGATTACCCAAACCTGCTGCCAGGTCTCTGGCAGTCTTAAGGTCTTGATCAGAGTGAGTCATCGAGAAGAGTCTCGCGTACATCCACGCCTTAAAAAAAGACTCTGGTGGCGTCTGTTCAGCCAAACGCCTTAATTCTGTGACATCGGTCGGCCAATGGCAGGGCATGGAAGCAACATCCTGAGCAACCAGGCCAGCAGTCAGGTTAAACGCAACACACAAAAACAATGCAATGCGAAACATTTGATAGTCTCCGCGAGGGGAAAGAGAAAATACTTGTTGGGAAAGAACACCCATTACTGGGTCCTACCTCTATATTATAATAGATATTTTAATTGTCAATACATAACAAAAGCCCCCACTCCCTTGGGGACTTTTGAACGGCTCTCACCGCTCATTGAGCCACTTGGCGCGTTTGCGCTTATAGTGGCCCTTATGGCCATTTCCATTGTTGCCATTATGGCCGTTGCCATTGTGATTGGAGCCGTACTTTTTTTTCCGCCTTCTTATGGGCGGCATATTGTTTCCTCCTTTCGAATGTCCGTTGCCATTATTGTTTCCATTGCCGTTGCCGTTGCCGTTGCTATCGCACGGATGCTTATCTGGTAAAATCACCAGATTAGGACATCCACGTCCGCCGTTCTGCGCCAAGCAATGAGACAACTGCTTATCTTCTGCCTCGTCCTGAGGGCAGAAGCCGTGCTTCGTGCACCAGAAGACCTTCATGGGCTACTTTCTCCGTTTCTTGTTAGAGGAATGGGATTCAAACAGAATAATCTTCTCGCAAAAAATCTCAACGCAGATTTCCTCCTTGGTCCGTAATTGCCCGAAATTGCAAGAATTGCGGCACTTTGAAGTAACAGATTCCAGCCACTTGTGCAGCAAAAACAGATCTGAGCTCATCGCTTTTTTATCGGTATCCACGATAAATTCAAATATCCGCGTCTTATCAGCAAGCAGAAAATCCCGCTTGACGACCTGCAAATATGCCACAACTACGATTCGTTCAAAGTCATCTGTCCTATCAAACTGGTCCAAGACTTCCCTGTCACATCGCTAATGTGAGCTGGGTCGCTGATGACCATTTTGACAAGCTTGCACCTTGATTCATTACGGTCTTTTTTCTTGCGTTTCATAATTCGGCTCCCACGAATTGTAAGGTGCGATAGGTTTTAATTATCCTAACAAAATAAATAATTTTGTGCAAACAAAAAAACCACAGAAATGTGGTTTTTTGCAATTAAGTTCTTTGGCGGCAACTACCTACTCTCGCGCTAATGCACTACCATCGGCCTTGGTGTATTTCACTTCTGAGTTCGGAATGGGATCAGGTGGGACAACACCAGAATAATTGCCACCAAAAAACTCAATTCTTAATCTTGTTAAATGATGGCAACACCAGAATATCTGTTTGCTTTCGCAAACAGATATATTATTATTCCTCGCTTCAAAAACAAATAAATTTGTTTTCTTGCTCGTCATAAAATATAATTGCCACCAAAAAACTCAATTAAATGTCGCATTGCGACTATAATTTTTTGGTTTAAGGTAAAAAATACCTAAAATCTGTATCTATTAGCGTAAACCTACGCAAATAGATGTGAAAATTTTCTTTGATATTTCACCTCAAATGATGAATATATCAAAGGATAAACGACTTATTAGTACTCCCCGGCTGAACGCGTTACCGCGCTTACACCTGGAGCCTATCAATCCCGTAGTCTGCGGGAGGTCTAAGAGTTTTCATCTTGGAGTTAGTTTCACGCTTATATGCTTTCAGCGTTTATCTATTCCCGACTTAGCTACCCAACGATGCCCTTGGCAGGACAATTGGTACACCAGAGGTCAGTTCATTCCGGTCCTCTCGTACTAGGAACAAATCTCCTCAAAACTCGGCGCCTGCAGTAGATAGTGACCAACCTGTCTCACGACGGTTTGAACCCAGCTCACGTAACTTTTTAATCGGCGAACAGCCGAACCCTTGGGACCTGCTCCAGCCCCAGGATGAGATGAGCCGACATCGAGGTGCCGAACAGAGCCGTCGATATGGACTCTCGGGCTCTACCAGCCTGTTATCCCCGGAGTAGCTTTTGGCTGATGATCTTCTCGTGTTCTATGAAAACGAGTCGGTTCACTAAGTTCTGCTTTCGCAACTGCGCGGCTTATATGCCTTGCAGTAAAGCTGGCTTATGGCTTTGCCCTATCGGCCCGATTTCCATCCGGACCTAGCCAACCTTTAAACGCCTCCATTACTCTTTAGGAGGCAAATGCCCCATTTAAACTACCAATTAAACACTGTCACACTCAGTTAAGAGGATTAGAATTATAACTTTTAAAGATGGGTGTTTCACTTGCGGATCCACGATGACCGAAATCACCGCTTCAAATCCTACCCACTACTCTACGCATCAAAAGCCATAACACAATATCTAACTATAGTAAAGCTTCCGGGGTCTTTCCGTCTAGCTGCAGGTAAACAGCATCTTCACTGTTACTGCATTTTCACCGGGCACCTCGTTGAGACAGTCTTCAACTCGTTAAGCCATTCATGCGGGCCGGAACTTACCCGGCAAGGGATTACGCTACCTTTGGACGATTATAGTTATCGCCGACGTTCATTGGTGCTTCATTCAGTGAGCAGAAAATATTGCTACCTTCCACCCCCAAACTTAACATTCCAACACTGGTCAGGCCTCACCCCCCATACATCCTCTTACGAGTTAGCGGAGAGCTGTGTTTTTGATAAACAGTCGGTTGAAGTACGTTAGCTGCGGCCACCACACATAATTCTCCAATCCAGTCCAAACATGTCTTTTAAAAAATAAACTGTTCGGTTTTCGTGAGCTGCGGCAATAATATTATTGCTCAGCTTTGCTGGTTTGAAGCACTATGTGTGGTGGCAGGCCATATTGCGAACTTACGGCCACTGATTTGCCGAGTTCCTTAACGAGGTTTCACCCGTTCACCTTAGCATACTTACGCTTGTCCACCTGTGTCGGTTTGCGGTACGGATTCTTTGTTCTATTTAAATACAGCTTTTCTCGGAAACTTGCTCAATGAGATTCGCCAAAAAAGGCTTCTCGCTTGCGGTTCTTGCGTCCCGCCGGCGACCGGAATCCAATAACCGGCCTCATCTACTAAATTTCGCACTATATTGAACAAACAAAGAAGGGTGGGAATATTAACCCACTGTCCATCGGCTACCCCTTTCAGGTTCGTCTTAGGACCGCCTAACCCTTGGTTGAAAACCATTGCCAAGGAAACCTTGGACTTTCGGTGTGCGAGGCTTTCACTCGCAATGCGGTTACTCAGGCCAACATTCTCTCTTCCAAGCGCTCCACAGTCGGTTCCCCTCCTGCTTCTGTGCCCTTGGAATGCTTCCCTACCACTCAGTCCCGCGAACGGGAATGAATCCATGTCTTCGGTATTAAACTTAGTCCCGGTAATCTTTGGCGCGCCTCGCCCCTCTCTGGCCCAAAGGCCAAAGTTCGGGCAGTGAGTTGTTACACACTCTTTAAAAGGTAGCTACCTCTAAGCTAACTTCCTGCCTGTCGAGGGCAAAACACTTCCTTAATAACACTTAGTTTAATTTAGGGACCTTAGACTATGATCTGAGCTCTTTCTCTTTTGAGCGCGGAGCTTAGCCCCCGCGTTCTTACTGCCTATCCAAAAAATACGGTATTCGGAGTTTGATTAAAAAACCTGATCAAAGACCACGGAATTCTATTCAGTGCTCTACCCCCGTATTCTGACGATAGACGCCAGCCCCAAAGCTGTTTCGGGAAGAACCAGCTATTACCAAACTCGATTAGCTTTTCACTCCTTACCACAGGTCATCCCAAAGGATTGCACGCCTAACGGGTTCGGACCTCCCCCTCGTTTTCACAAGGGTTCATCCTGCCCATGGTAAGCTCGTCTGGCTTCGGGTCCTGAACATTCAATTATATTTCGCGCTTTTAACACTCGCTTTCGCTATGCCTCCGCCCCGTAAGGGCTTAGACAATTGAATATTCAGACTCGTTGGCTCGTTCTGCAAAAAGCACGCAGTCACCCCTTGCGGGGCTCCTACTCTTTGTAAGCAAATGGTTTCAGGTACTATTTCACCGGGGTCAACCCCCTACTTTTCACCTTTCCCTCACGGTACTTGTTCACTATTGGTGATATTAATTATTTAGCCTTACCGAATAGTTCCGGTAGATTCCTGCCAGGTTGTCATGCCCGACAGTACTCAAGAAATCTAACAAGGAGCATAAAATTATTTTCAATTACAGGGCTATTACCTTCTATGGCGCCTCTTTCCAGAGTGCTTCTTTTAATAACTTTATCTAAATGCTCTCCCTCGGCAGGTATTTCCCTAAATTTGCCTTTAACAGCAAATTGAAGGAAATGCCCCCGACGTTAAACCCTTACAACCCCAATTTAAAAAATTGGTTTAGGCTGTTCCCTCTTCGCTCGCCACTACTAAGGGAATGTGAAAATTCAAAATTACTACACACATATTATGTGTCGCATATACGACACCATGCAGTAATTTTAAATTTTCGGTCTTTTCTGTTCCTCCGGCTACTGAGATGTTTCACTTCACCGGGTTCGCGCACCACACTAAGTGTGATGAAGTATTGGTTTACAATACTGGGTTACCCCATTCAGAAATCACCGGATCAAAGGTTGCTAGCCACCTCCCCGATGCTTATCGCAGGCACGCCACGTCTTTCGTCGCATTAATATCCCAAGGCATCCGCCATTCGCTTATAACCTATCCTTTGATAAACTCATAATTTGAATTAGTGAGTTTAAAAAGATAATCTTCACCATCTTCCATCCTTTTTGCGTCAATGGAAGATTTATTTGCGTAAGTTCTTGTCCATAAGAAAATATGGACTGCTAATAGATACAGATTTTATGTATCTTTACCCTCATGTCAACGAATTGGCATGATGGGTGAACTTGTATGCGATTGCTAAATTTTAATTTAGCAATGTATGCTTTGTTTTACCTACCACTTAATTAAACAAGACCCCATGTCAAAATTTAATTAAGTGCACCTGTTAGAAATCGCTGGTAGGCAATCTGCCATTTAAGGCATCCAACAGGGTTAAATTTTCAATTAACTTCTTGGCTTCCATAATCTCACTTTTCCGCAGCTGGAAATAATTTTATTTATTCTTTCCAATTGCGGAACAGCAAATTTTTGACAAAAAGAAAACCGCCTTTGTTGAAGCGGTCAATCCAGAGAATACAATCCTTTATCCGCTTCGTTTTTATTTATTGATAATGATAAGTTGAATTATCATGTAGCTGTATCTTATTCTATTTTTTTGCCCGTGTCAATAGCCCAAACAGCTCTACCTATTGAGAAATTTGCCTGCGACCCTTCCCCTGCTTTCTTTTTAAACTCTTCTTCATTAATTCACTGTGTTTTATTTTAATTTCTGCGGGCCAATCTCCTGCTTGTTCTTGCACATTCCAATCGGGATACTTCCCTTTGTTTTGAGCTAAATAATCGTTCATACAGCAATTCTCTAAAAGTTTGTAGCTATAACTTGCGTTTGAAACTTTATTATACCCAAATAACCCTTTTATTTCAGCAGAAAAATTTGGCTGATATATCATATAAAACTCGATTCTATGTTTTTCTAAAATTGTTGAATATAAAAAATACCAAATACCAAAACTTCGAGTACTTGGGCGTCCGCCAACTCCACCGTCTCGATAAATTGAAAGAGTGTGTTTAATTCCGCCCTTATCTTGCGACCCTCCGATTTTCTTTATTTCACCATCAACCACGATTAAATAAACTCGGGCAATATTCTCTCGCAAAATGCCCTGAGGCAACTTTGTACCGTTTTCATCTTTCAGGTCTTTTAAATATTCGAAATTTAACTTTGTGTTATTGGGCACAAGCCTAACATCCGCAATTTTAAAAGCTGTTTTAACCTTATTAATTTTCATATTTTTCTATTACCAATTATTAACAACTCATGAGAGTGTTTTACATTATTGTTATCATAATTCCTTTCCTTTCTATTTTTACCAATTCGTGTTTCGCCTTGTCCCATCGTATATTGCCATGAAACTTCTTTTATTTCAAAATCTTTATAATTTTCTCTCACCCAAGAGCAATCGTTATAAGACAAAATAAACCCGCCTTTATGATTTTTTAACAATTCTGCCAAAAATTGATGATTAAATCCATTATGATGAATAGGGAAATTCCTCATTGGATAAATTCCACGAAACATTTTACTATCTCCCTCCAAAAAATATGGTGGATCTAAATAGAGAAAATCTTGATTATGACTTGGAATGCTTTCTTCAAATCTCTTACAAAATAATGATAAATTTTTAACATTAAAATTTTTAACTTTTTCAATCATTGCCAAATATTTTCTTTCATCTTTATAAATAGATGACATCCAGCCAAGGAATCCTGG
>CAZQBZ010000008.1:0-25052 GCA_964592355.1 uncultured Candidatus Saccharibacteria bacterium | reverse complement strand
GCGGCGGAAAAAATTTATCACTATTTCTGGCACACATTCTGCGATAAAATAATAGAAGACTATAAAAAGGGCGAGGTGGGCTATGATGCGATTTTTGAAGTTTTAACAAGATCCCTTAAAGTTTTGCACCCGTTTATGCCGTTTATAACCGAACATATTTATCAGCAACTTCCAATAGACAAAAAACAAAAATCTATAATGATTGAAACCTGGCCAAAATAGATGACAATAGATTGGAATATATTTTTATACATATTTTTTGGCGCTCTGCCGGCGCTCATTTGGCTGTTTTACTATCTTAAAAAAGATGTACACCCAGAAAGCAACTCCATGATTATAAAAATATTCTTATGGGGGGCATTGTTTACTGTTCCATTATTTTTTGTCCAGGTGGTATCGGCCAAAATCCTAAACTTTTTATGTCAAAATAGTGGATTTCTTCCGATAAGCGATCTTATTAGCATCCCAGCAATCAGCCTGAGCCTGTCTGAATTAGGCATTGTTTTATTTTACTGGTTGATTATTATCTCTTTTTCCGAAGAGCTTTTTAAATATCTTGTAATAAGACTAAAAGTAACCAACAGCCCTGAATTGGACGAACCTCTAGACATTATGCTTTATATGGTGATAGCCGCCCTCGGATTTGCCGCGGTCGAAAATACTCTTTATGGCTTTGTGCCGGCGGGAATGTTCTCTTTTGAAATTCTATTGAAAAGAACGATTCTTATAAGTTTTTTAAGATTCATAGGGGGAACATTTTTGCATACTTTATGCTCGGCCGTCGTCGGATACGCTTTGGCGGTGGGACTTTGTAAAATAAAACACAGGTGGCTTTATACGGCTGCGGGATTATTTATTGCCACAACCTTGCATGGACTTTATGATTTTTCTATAATAGGATTAGAAGGAGACTTAAAAATAATTACCCCGTTAATAATTTTGGCCATACTTGCTGTTTTAACTTCTTTTGGGTTCGAAAGGCTCAAAAAATTAAAAAGCGTATGTAGCTTAAAAGAAATATATGGCAAACAAATTAAAACCTAAAAACATAGAAGACCAAGAGGTCTTGCCGGGAGGAGTTTTTGATCAAGATGGCGAATTGGTGGTAGATGTCTATGAAACCGATGCTGATTTTGTGGTATTAGCCGCTATTGCCGGAATACAAATAAAAGATATAGACATTTCCCTTGAAAAAGACATGATGATAATCAAGGGCAACAGGCAAGCGCCATGTGACGCCAAGGATATAAAATATTTTTATCAGGAGTGCTACTGGGGTCCATTTTCAAGGAAAATAGTTTTGCCGGAAAATATTAATATTGATGACGCAGATGCCCAAATGGACAAGGGTGTACTGACAATAAAAATCCCCAAGAATGAAAACGTAAGCAAGGGAAAGCTTGGCATTAAATCCGCTTAATTTTGCAATTAAAATACCGAGGTTTAACCTCGGTATTTTTTTGTGCGGATGGTGGGAGTCGAACCCACAAGCCTTGCGGCATACGGTCCTAAGCCGTACGCGTCTGCCAATTTCGCCACATCCGCAAATATTGTTTAGCAAGTAGATATTTTCTATTAAGGGATGGCGGAAAATTTTTATAATATATTTTGCTCAATAAATTTATTGAGTCCGCCATCGCATACTCAAGCAAATAAACTCCCTTGCCGTTTTTTATATAGCCATTCACTCCATAAATTTTATTTTTTTGCCTAATCCAGTTAAGAAATCTTTTACTGGCCGAACATAATCTTATCCTAAGCTGTGGATTTATACTTTCGGGATGAATAAATGACCCAATGTTTCCATCGCCATCAATACATCCCCTGAAAAAATCTAAAAAATATTTTTCTGGAATTTTTAATTCTCCAATAGTTTTTGACTTGTGTGGAGTTAATCCGATATCAAGTAAAAAATTATAAAATACCACATCGCCAAACTGAACCTGAAAATATTTCTTTTCTTCTTCTCCGCCTCTCGCTTTTTTAGAAATTTTATTATTTATACCAAAACAATCTTTTAAGATTTCTACTAACTCTAAATCCTTAGATGTAAAATTCATATGACGGCCATCAATTGAAAGGTTACCATCTGTAGCCATAAGCCCTATCGCATAAGCTAGCTTTTGAGACCAAACAATTTTAACTCTATTTAATGGTCTCATGAAGTCACTAAATTATAAACTCTATAACTTTAACAACCGAATAAAAAGAGACTGCCAAAATTATTAAGACTATCCCCCAGAGAAAAAACAATTTAGCCGTGTTTATTTTTTCAAGGGAGTCTCCTGATGCCAAAAAAATCAGCAATGCCAGCAAAAACAATATGCCCGCAATCCCTCCAAATGTCATCCAAATAAGGTTTGCTGCTAAGGCTATCATGTTTTTAATTTAACATAAAATCCGAGCATTTTCCAGCTCGGATTTTATGATGTTTTGATATCAATTAACCGGCAACAACTCCCTCAACCATTGCGGCGATGGCATAGGCCAAGGCTGCAACGATGTAACCTGCGGCTGCCCACACGATAATCTGCTTTCCTGATCCAACTTTGTCAGGGCTTCCCTGCGATGTCAAAATAACAAAGCCTCCGTAAAGCACCATCAAAGTACAAACTGCCACCAAAATGGTAACAGCCAAATCAACTATATTATAAATTGTGTCGATTATGGCGCTTGCGTCTCCCTGGGCAGATGCTGCCAAAGGAAGCGTCAACAAGCTGGCAAACAATAAAGCTAATAAAAATTTTTGAAACTTCATTTTGCTTATTTAAAAACTTTAAAAAATTAATAATCGACCTTTTAATATTTTCAATAATCCAATTGTTGTGTTATGGCAAAACTGATTGTACCATCAATGCGATAGACCCCGCCAGAAGACCCGTAATCATGCCGATAATCGCGTACATAAGAGCTGATTTTGCTGTAGCCAGTTTTTGCGGGTTTCCGCCGGAGGTCATAAACAGAAATCCAGCGACCACGATCATCAGGGTTCCCAGAGATGCCAACACTGTTCCGACTGCTGTGGCAATGCCTCGGATAAGCGCGCCAAAATCGCCATAAGTCCCTCCCAACGGATCATCCAGTGAAACCGCCATCGCTGTTAAGGGGAGCAGCACGGCAACCAGTCCCGAAAAAATAAACAAGTACTTTTTATTCATTATTCTATTATACCAGATTTGATTTTAGCAATGCAACAGCCTAATCTTTTAACACGGCCCCCGAGGCCACTTTATCCCCCTCGTCCAACTTCATGATTCTTACTCCCTGCGTTGCCCTGCCAAGCTGAGAGATGGATTTAACCCCCGTCCTGATGACTTGGCCGTGCTGGGAAATCACAATCAAATCTTCCTCGTCAACTGACAACTCCAGCACAGATGCCATAACAATGCCTCCTGTTTTTGAAGTAATCTGAGCTGTCTTGATTCCGCTGCCGCCCCTTGTTTGAATTTTGTACTGGCCGATGTCTGTGCGTTTGCCATAGCCATTTTCCATCACAACAAGCAAATATCTTTTTTCTTTATTTTCTGTTTTGGCAATGACATCAACTCCGACGACTTCGTCTCCCTTTTTAAGCCTGATTCCGCGCACACCGGCGGCTCCTCGGCCCATTGCCCTGATATCTTTTTCTTTAAACCTTATGGCAATACCCTGTTTTGTGGTCAAAATTATGTCGTCTTCACCGCTTGTTTTTACAACTTTTTTCAATGTGTCCCCTTTATCCAGCTTTATGGCAATGATTCCGGATTTTCTTACATTTTCAAATTCATCCAAGGCGGTCTTTTTGATTGTACCGTTTTTTGTGACCATCACCAAAAACTTGGCCTGCTCATCTTTTGCCTTGCGTGGCACGAGAGATAAAACTTTTTCTTCGTTGGACATTTCCAAAAAATTCAAAAGTCCTCTGCCCCTTGCCACCCTTGTGCCTTCTGGAATCTCATAGGCCTGCGTCTGGAACACTTTTCCAGAGTTGCTAAAAAACATCAGGTTATCATGCGTTGAGGCGGTAATAAAATGCTCAACAATGTCATCTTGCATTGTTTTCATGCCCATTAAACCTTTGCCTCCTCTTTTTTGGATTTTATAAGTAGCGGGATTTATCCTCTTAATATATCCGCCTGTTGTTAAAGTGATTATCGTCTCTTCCAATGGCACCAAATCCACCTCTGTAATTTCTCCAAGCTTGCCTTTTATAACCTTTGTCCTCCTCTTGTCTCCATATTTTTCCTTAAGATCCAAGAATTCTTTTTTAACAATATCGGCCAGTTTTTCAGGCGACTTTAAAATGGCTGTCAATTCTTTAATAAGAGCCAAAAGTTCCTTTAATTCATCCTCTATTTTCTTTCTTTCTAAGCCAGCCAGAGTTTGCAGCCTCATTTCCAAAATTGCCACAGCCTGCCTTTCGGTCAGCTTAAATTTTTTCATTAAGTTTTCCCTGGCCTCTTCTTTGTCTTTGGATTTTTTGATTGTGGCGATAACATCGTCAATATTTTTTAAGGCAATCATCAATCCCTCTAAAATATGAGCTCTTTCTTTGGCTTTATCCAAATCAAACTGTGTCTTGCGGGTAACAACCTCTTTTCTATGCGCTATAAAGTGCTTTAATACGTCCACCAAGCTTAAAGTTTCTGGCTGTATTCCTCCAACCAGGGCCAACATATTCAAATGGAAAGACTTTTGTAAATTTGTAAATTTATAAAGCCTGTTTAAAATTCTCTGGGGCTGAAAACCTTTTTTAACGTCAATTACAATTCTCATTCCCTCTCTGTCAGACAAATCTCTGATATCTTTTATGCCTTCTATTTTTTTATCTGATACCAACTCGGCCATTTGCTCCACCAGAGTGGATTTTAAAACCTGGTAGGGGATTTCGGTGATTATGATTTGCTCGGAGCCGTCTTTTTTCTCAACAACATCGGCTTTGCCGCGAATTAAAATAGACCCTTTTCCCTGAGAATATGCTGCAATAATTTCTTTTTGGTCATAAATTATTCCACCTGTCGGGAAATCAGGTCCCTGAATAAATTCAAACAAATCCTCTGTTTCTGCATTTGGGTGGGTTAGCACATGTATGCACGCATCCAAAACTTCTGTTAAATTATGCGGAGGTATGTTTGTGGCCATTCCCACGGCAATACCAAGAGTTCCGTTTAGCAAAAGCTGAGGCACCGGGCTTGGCAAAACAACGGGTTCTTTTTTTGTGCCATCATAGTTGTCTACAAAATCAACTGTGTTTTTTTCAATATCCTGCAGCATCATTTCGCCAATCTTGGTGAGTTTGCACTCCGTATACCTCATGGCAGCGGCTCCGTCTCCGTCGATTGATCCCCAGTTTCCCTGGCCATTTATCAAGGGATATCGCATATTAAAATCTTGAGCCATTCTGACCATGGTCTCGTAAACGGCCGCATCTCCATGCGGGTGATACTTTGCCAAAACATCTCCGGTTACGGCCGCAGATTTTCTGAATTTTGCCGAAGCTCCAAGTCCGATTTCATTCATTGAAAACAAAACCCTTCTATGCACCGGTTTAAAACCGTCTCTAACATCAGGCAATGCCCTTGCCACGATAACCGACATGGCATAGGCAATGTAAGACTCTTTAAGCTCTGTGACAATTTCCCTTTTGTCTACTTTGCCGATATCAACTAATTTGTTTTTTTCTTCTGCTGCCATTTTTGTTTTTTTCTATTGCTGATTTATTATTTCCGAGTTAATTTGATTTTGAGATTCATCCGTGCCATTGCCTTGCTGTTCCTGAAAATTTTCTGTTGGCTGACCTTCCGGCAATACTTCTTCAATGATTTCTGTTTGAGGGAAGCCAAGATCAATCGATTCTATGCTTTCTAATTTTTTAAGAGTTCCCTGAATCCATAAAAATAGCATCGGCAAAGCAATTACAACCACAATTATCCATAAAATGGCTTTTTTTGACCCCTCTGGCAAAGCCTGTAATTGCAAAACCCATTTTTTAATTTTTGCTTCAATATTTTTGAAATCCATAAAAAAACTATGGTTGCAAAACCGCTATCTCCATGCCTTCTTTTGGCAGGGTTGAAGCCTTTATTGTCAGCTTGTCTTGAGCGGCAACCGAGGGCTTGCCCATTGCCTTTAAAAATTTTGACACATCATCTACTTCCATTTTCAATTTTGGCACAGCATAGTGCATTGGAATTACAATTCTGGGCTCAATTTGGCCCACAATTTTAACAGCCTCTGCAGAAGAAATGGTATATCCGCCTCCGCCAACCGGAATCATTAAAACGTCAATTTGCCCGATTTTGTCTAACTGCTCTGGATTAAGTTCGCTTTGACCTAAATCTCCCAGGTGGCAAAATCTCATATCCTCGGCATCTATTGTGTAAATAGCATTTTGGCCCCTTTCTTTTCCGTCTTTATTGTCATGGAAAGAGGGGATTCCCTTTATGAATACGCCTTTTATTTCATATTCTCCGGGACCCTGAACCACAAATGGCTCACCCTTAATGCCTTTTATATTATTATGATCGTGGTGGTTGTGCGTAACAAGCAAAATATCCGCTGAAAAATTGGGGAGCTTTAAGCCGGTCGCCTCGTCGTATGGGTCAATAACAATATCTGCGGAATTGTCCTTTGATCCGGAAACAGAAATTTGAAAACAGGATTGTCCTGCCCAGGTAATTTTAGCCATAGTTTTAAAATTTATTTAATAATTCTATCACAAAGCATTTTCCAGTTCAACTTGACAAACAATTAAAAATCCCCGTTTCGCGGGGATTTTAATGATTAATCTATAGTCTGAACCGTCAGCGTGTTTGGGCTATTGCTGTCGTCAATCTTTTCATGATATCTGTAAACAATTTTGTCTTTTGCCTTCAAAAATCCGTTACCCTTGAATTCTTTGATTCCTGGCACCAACAAATCCTTCGCCGATTTTATTTTTTTGCTTTTTACTAAACATGGAATAACTCCCCACACCAAGGCCAACTGCTGGGCAACCTTTTCTTCGTTTGTTATTGCAACAACCGCGGCCTCCGGCCTGAAAAATGCAATTGTCTTTGCGGAGGCTCCTGTTATAGCGCCTGTAAATATTGCTTTTGCCCCGATTTCAGAAGCAACGTGAGTGGCCGCATGGGCCATAGAGTTTGTTACATCGGACTCCTCGACGCAATAACCGCCAAAGTCCATGCTTCTTTCGGTTGACCTTAAAATTTTGTTCATTATTTCAACTGCCTCAAGAGGATATCTCCCATTGGCCGTTTCACCAGAAAGCATAACAGCGTCAGCCGAATCGTAAACTGCATTCGCCACATCGGAAACTTCTGCTCTTGTCGGGATTGGGTTTCTTATAATAGAATCCAACATTTGGGTTGCCACGATTACGGGCTTCATTTGGGCCCTTACCATTTCAACGATTTCTTTTTGCCTGACAGGCAGCTCCCAAAGAGGGGTTTCAATGCCGAGGTCGCCTCTGGCCACCATAACAGCATCGGCCTCGTCAACAATTTCCTGCAAATTTACAAGAGCCTCTGGTCTTTCTATTTTGGCAATTATTTTAACATCGGTTTTACCCAAAAACTTCTTGGCTTCTTTTATATCCGCAGCATTCCTTAAAAATGAAAGGGCGATATAGTCGGCTCCCGCTTCTGAGGCAAACTTCATATCGGATTTGTCTTTTTCATTCAAAATTGAACTTCGCAATTCCAAAGATGGCACATTTACTCCTTTTTTAGAAAATAAAACTCCGCCCTTCAAAACGATTGCTTTGAATTTGTCGCCTCTTTTCTCCAAAACTTTAATCTGCATGGTTCCGTCGTCCAAGAATACGATATGCCCTGGCTTTGTGCCATCCTTAAACATATCCGAAGGCAAAGGGATTTCATTATTTAAGAATTCCTTGGTTCCTGCGTTTATTGTTATTTCCTGGCCATTTTTCAGGTCAATGCCTTGCTCTGGCAGAATGCCAATTCTGATTTTCGGGCCCTGTATGTCTGCGATTACTGCAATATGTTTGTTTAACTTTTTGGATATTTTCCTTATCTTTTTTATTCTCCCTCCTTGTTCCTCGTGGCTTCCGTGAGAAAAATTAAGCCTGGCTGCATCGATGCCATTGCTTATCAACTTTTCTAAAATATCTTCTTTTTCAGAAGCAGGGCCGATTGTGGCCACAATTTTTGTCTTTGAATTTAGCATTTTGTTTTTTTAATTTTAAATATTAAGCCCGGAGTAACTCCGGGCTTTAATGGAGCGGGTAGGGGGATTTGCACCCCCGCTCAAACCTTGGAAGGGTTTCGTGCTGCTGCTACACCATACCCGCATAGCATTTGTCGGAGAACTGGGATTTGAACCCAGACTAAATCCTCCCAAAGGACTCGTGCTACCGTTACACTATTCTCCGATATGTCATAAATTATATCCTAAAAATTTCGGCTTGTCAAAGCCGTTTTTTTATGATAACATTTTAATTAAATTGCCCTCATAGTTCAATGGATAGAATAGGAACCTTCTAAGTTCTAGATGTAGGTCCGATTCCTACTGAGGGCACACAAATGATAAACATGGCGGCTATGGTGTACCGGCTTCGCACTGGACTCTGTGGCAGTCCCGGAACGGGTTCGACTCCCGTTAGCCGCCCATTAAAACCGCTCGCTTTGCAGCGGTTTTGTTTTGGGTTAAAATTAAAATATGAAATTTTTTAATAAAAAGATAATTTGGGGTGGTTTTTGTGCGATTTTTATTTTGGTTGTTGGCTTTTTTATTTGGCAATGGTCTTTGCAAGCGCCGACTCAGGGAGACTGGCAAGGACCTTTGGCGGTTCAGGCGCACGCCGAATTTGACGGAAATCAGGTAACCATTAAAAACATCCGAAATTTCAGATATAGGTCAGAATATGATTTTGACGCCGATTATTACGACCAGACTTTTGATTTAAATAAAATTTCAAAGGTTTGGTATATCGTAGAGCCTTTTGAAAACAGAAGTTATGCGGCCCACACATTTTTGTCTTTTGAATTTTCAGACGGCAAGTTTATAACCATAAGCATAGAGGCCAGAAAAAAGAAGGGGCAGAATTACAGCTTAATTTTAGGAATGTTTAAAACTTATCCTTTAATGTATATAGCATCCGACGAACGGGATTCTATTTATATGCGCACAAACGTAAGACAAAATGAGGTTTATTTATACCCGGCCAGAGCCAAGCCGGATCAGGCCAGGCTTTTATTTGTCGATATGCTTTTAAAAATGAATGAACTGGCTCAAAAACCCAGCTGGTATAACACTTTTACCGCAAACTGCACCTCGGCGATAGCCGACCATGTGAATAAAATTTGGCCCGGCCGCCTGCCTAAATTCTTGTGGCAGGCATGGATCACCGGTTACGCAGAAAAAATGGTATTTGAAAACGGCCTGATTGACACGGATTTGAATTTGCAGGATGCAAGAGAAAAATATTTTGTTACAGATAAATCCAACGAAGCGGGTGACACATCAGATTATTCTCAAAAAATCAGAGAGGGCTTTGACTTGAATCAGTTTTAAGCTACAATGAATTAACCCAGACAGGAATAAATATTATTAAGCAACTATTAAATAATTATGGCAAAAGGATTTTATACAAAAAATTTAGAAGCAGACACAACGGCTAATGAAAATTTCCGCAAAGTGCTTTATTCTGGCAAACATAGCCAATTGGTTTTAATGGCATTAAAACCAAACGAGGAAATCGGCATGGAAGCCCACAATGAAAACGATCAATTTTTCAGGTTTGAACAAGGTTCTGGCAAAGTGTTTATCGATGGCAATGAATATGATGTTACAGACGGCTCTTCGGTAATTGTGCCATCAGGGGCGCAGCATAATGTTGTGGCCGGCGACCAGGGATTAAAAATGTACACCATTTATTCGCCAGCCCACCACAAAGACCAGATTATCAGGGCAACGAAGGACGAGGCGATGGCTAACGAGGCAGAGTTTGACGGAGTAACAACAGAATAACCATAGCTTTAAAAAGCAGCTTTGAATGGGCTGCTTTTTTTGATACAATAAACAAATATAAATGGAATTTTCCAAGGCTAAAAATTTTTTAACAAGTGTCTTGCTGTTATTCATCGTTGTTGGCGCAGGCTTTTTTATTGTAAAAGATTGGCATAACTTTTTTCTGGGCGCCGCTTCCTTAAGCCAGCAAACTCCAAAGACAAACGAGTCTCAAGTTATAAAGGCGATATATATGACGGGCTGGTCAACCGGCAACAGCTCATATTACAATTATTTAGACGATCTGTTGAAAAAGACTCAAATTAATGCCGTTGTAATTGATATAAAAGATGCGTCAGGATATGTCTTTTACAACTCTGATGCTCCGGAAGTTAAAAAATATGGATTTTACAATGGGGCGATAAAAGACATAAGCGGAATAATAAATTTTTTTCATGACAGAAATATATATGTAATCGGGAGAATAGTCGTTTTCCAGGACCCGATGTATGCAAAAGTCAGGCCGGATTTGGCAATTTATGATACAAGCAAAACAGCCGGCGTTTTTTCCGGCAAGCAGCTTTGGCAGGACAACAAGGGCCAAAATTGGCTTGACCCGACGGCAAAAGAGGTTTGGGATTACAATATCTCTTTGGCAAAAGATGCCGCCTTAAAGGGCTTTGATGAAATAAATTTTGATTATATAAGATTTCCGTCTGATGGCGACCTGTCAACAATGGGATTCCCGGCTTGGAACAAAACCCAATCCCGACGAGAGGCCTTAAAAGGCTTTTACAAATATATAAATGAACAATTGCAGGATGTCAAAATATCAGCCGACTTATTCGGACTTGTCACAGTAAACAACGATGACCTTGGAATCGGGCAATATCTGGAAGACACTTTGCCATATTTTGATTTTATCTGCCCGATGGTTTACCCGTCCCATTATGCGACAAACTTTTTGGGATTTTCAAACCCAGCCGAACATCCGTATGAAGTAGTAAAACATAGCTCTGAAATTTCATATTACAGAAGACAAATATTTTTAACCCGTCTCAAAATAGCCTTAGAACAGGAAAAAAAGCTGAATCCCGGGCGTGCCCCTGTTACGCAGGTCTTTGCCGCAAAAATCAGGCCCTGGCTTCAAGATTTTAATTTAGAGGCTGTTTATACCGCAGATATGGTAAAGTCTCAAATAGAGGCCGTAGAGAGGTTTTACAAAGATGATTACGTTGGCTTTATGCTTTGGAATCCTTCAAACTATTACACCAAAGAAGCCGTATTAAAATAATGAGCAATATAATAGAGGTTAAAAATTTAGTTAAAAAATATGACGGCTTTACTGCCGTTGATGATCTCAGCTTCGAGGTTGAGCAGGGGTCCATATTCGCGTTTCTGGGGCCGAATGGGGCTGGCAAAACAACTACCATAAAAATATTAACCACCCTGGCAGACCCCACCTCTGGCAGTATTTTAATAAACGGATTTGACCCTATAAAACAAGAAGACAAGGCGAGAGAGTCTTTTGGCATAGTTTTTCAGGATCAGAGCCTGGATGAAGACCTTACTGCTTTTGAAAATCTTGATATGCACGGCATGCTTTACAGAATAAAATTTGCCGAAAGAAAAAGACGCATAACCCAGCTTTTGAATTTTGTGGAGCTATGGGACAGGCGGAATGAATTAGTTAAAAATTTTTCAGGCGGAATGAAACGCCGTCTTGAAATTGCCAGAGGATTTATGCATCACCCCAAGATTTTATTTTTAGACGAGCCGACGATAGGCCTGGATCCGCAAACCAGAAACCACATTTGGAACTATCTAAAAAAAATGAATGAGAACGAGGGTACAACTGTTTTTTTGACAACCCATTATTTGGAAGAAGCCGAAAAAGTATCTGACAAAATAGCCATAATAGACCATGGAAAAATAATCGCCCAAGGAAAAGCCGAAGATTTAAAAAAGCAAACAAACACGACTTCATTGGAAGACGCATTCTTAATTTTGACTGGTAACGTTTTACGCGATGAAAAACCTGATGCCGGACAAAAACTGCGCAGACATCACGGGCCAAGATAATTAAAAATCGCTACGCTAAAAAACAAAAAAGAATGATTGCAATTTACACTCTCTGGTTGAGAGAGATAAAAAAATACTTCAGGTCAAAGCCCAGGATAATAGGTTCTCTGGGCCAACCGATTTTGTTTCTTGTGGCTTTGGGGTTCGGATTAGGACCCGTGTTTCAAAAAGCCGGCGAGGGAAACTATATCCAATTCTTGGTGCCAGGCATAATCGCAATGAGCATTTTGTTTACCGCGGTGTTTTCTGGCATCAGCGTCATCTGGGACAGGCAATTTGGGTTTTTAAAGGAGACACTTGTGGCCCCTGTTTCTCGCTGGGAAATTATGCTTGGCAGAACCCTGGGCGGAGCCACTGTTGCTTTTTTACAGGGACTTATCGTTTTTGGCCTGTCATTTTTCGCCGGCTTTAAATTAAGCAACATATCTATGATAGGGCTGGCTTTTATTTTTATGTTTTTGATTGCTTTGCTGTTTACCGCAATAGGCCTGGCTATTGCCTCGCTGCTCCAAGATATGCAAGGTTTTCAGCTGATTATGAATTTTTTGGTAATGCCGACTTTCTTTTTATCGGGAGCCCTGTTTCCAATGAACAACCTGCCTACGGCCCTGGGCATAATAGTCAAACTTAACCCATTGGCTTACGGAGTTGATGGATTGCGAGGTTGCCTTGAAGGCGCTATAAATTTTGGGTTTACAACAGATCTGGGAGTGCTGACCATATCTGTCGTGCTGATAGTTGGAATAGGCGGATATTTATTTTCTAAAATACAAATTTAAATTTAAAAGCCTCCCTAATTAGAGAGGCTTTTAAATCACAATTAGTCTTTTTCTTCCATTGCGGCCGACAACGTTATCTCCTGCCCATCGCGCAAAATTTTAAAATGGGTTTCTTGCCCTATTTTTATTTTTTGTAAAATATGGGCCAGCGGATTTTTTGCGGTGATTTTTTCGCCGTTTACTTCCAAAATTATATCCCATTCATGGATACCGGCCTTATCGGCTGCCGAATCTTTAATTACGGGCGACTCTCCCAAAGCCTCCCTCACCACCAATGCTCCATTTTCAACGGGCAATTTATTGGCTTGGGCCATTTCTTTTGAGAGCAAAACGTATTTAATGCCCAAAAATGGCATTATAATCTTTCCGTATTTTTTAACTTCATCCAAATCTTTTTTGGCATAGTTTATGGGTATGGCAAAACCTATATTTTGAGCACCCATTATCATCGCCGTATTTATTCCTATTACTTTTCCCTGCATATTCACAAGCGGCCCCCCAGAATTTCCCGGGTTTATGGCAGCGTCTGTCTGTATTAAACCCCTTAAATTTTGCATTTGATTATCAATGCCGCCGAAGGCTGTAATATATCTTGATAATCCAGACACGATGCCAACGGACAATGTATCTGTAAATTCTCCCAGGGCGTTTCCCACAGCCACAACCTCTTCGCCAAGCTCTATTTTATTTGAGTCCGCCATTTCCAGATATGGGAATCCCACGCCTTCTATTTTTAACACTGCCGTGTCGTTTATCGGATTTCTGGATAAAATTTTGGCGGAATATTTATGTTTTGGATCAACAATAACCGTGTAATCGGCCGTTGTGTCAGAAACTACGTGGTTTGAGGTAAAGACATATCCGTCTTTGGAGATTATGAATCCCGACCCTCCGCCAATTTGAAT
The DNA here is from genome assembly GCA_964592355.1 of uncultured Candidatus Saccharibacteria bacterium. Classification (GTDB taxonomy): domain Bacteria; phylum Patescibacteriota; class Minisyncoccia; order Minisyncoccales; family Staskawiczbacteraceae; genus XYD1-FULL-39-28. The sequence continues at coordinate 11,335 of CAZQBZ010000008.1, read as the reverse complement.
TTTTTGAGTTTGAGGCTTAGGTTTTACGTTTTTGACTGGCTCCTGCCCCTGGCCCTGCGGGGCGGGTAAAATATATTCTTTGCCGCCGAAAGGAAAAGAATAAAACCCCTCGGCTTTGGGCAGATCTTTTGATACCACTACGGTAATAACGGCAGGGCAAACCCTTTTGGCTATCTTAACAATTGGAGATTTTGACAACATAAAAAAATATTTAATTACTTGATTGTACAACAAAAAATAGGGTAATACCAACTTGTGAAAACGACAAAATCGTGTTAATCTGATTTATTAAAGGCCCTCATAGTTCAATGGACAGAACGAGAGACTCCTAAGCTCTAGATCCAGGTCCGATTCCTGGTGAGGGCACCAAAAGCTTGGGTTATCATTGACTTGATTGTTTGAGATTTAAGTTATCCACAATAAAATTACAAAACAATAAAACCGCTTTTTTGTCAAGCGGTTTTAGTCTAAAATAAGGGGTAAAACAGGGTGTTTTAATATAGACAAAAGGAAGTATTCCTGTTAAAATATATAATAAAGGTTAAGTGTATTGAAGACCTAAATTGTAAAATTTAAGTTAATATATGCCTGAAACAAAATATACGCGAAGCAAGGTAAAGAAATTCTTGCCTGCTGTAGTACTAGCCTCAACATTCTATTACTCATCTTTAATGATGCTTGGAGTGATACTGGGGTATCTGGGAGCAAAAATATATTGCTTGGCCCTAAACATTGACGAAAATTCGGATCGCAGAATCTTTGTGGATTGCGGAAAATGGAAAATCCATTTTCACCACTGGATACTGGGAACATTGGTATTGTTGATAGTCTGGATAGTGGATTATTTCTACTTGCCAAGATTTTTTGTCGGAGTCATCGGGGGCATAATCGCCCATGACATCTACGACTACAATGATTGGCACCAGGTTATCGTCAAAAACGAAGACTACGAGGCTGGAAAATAGAAGTCTACGACTTTTATAATAAAAAAATGACTTAAAATGCGGGGGAAACTTCGCATTTTAAGTTGCTAAAAAACAATTTTTAAGGTATTATTGAACACATACGACCAAAAGAGGGGTACCAGGGCAACAGTTTAACGGCATAACGGAGGGGTGCCAGAGCGGTTCAATGGGGCGGTCTCGAAAACCGCGGGCTTCACGGCCCTCGTGAGTTCGAATCTCACCCCCTCCGCTATGCCGTTAAACTCTCAAAAACCGCGAGGCGCAAAACCCTCGTGAGTTCGAATCTCACCCCCGTCGCTTTTACTAAATAAACAATACAGCCATGACTCCAAAAAAGCCCGCAGCAAAAACTCAATCTCAATTAAGGCCTCCGGTGGTGGTTGTTTTGGGACACGTAGATCATGGCAAATCCTCTCTCTTGGAGGCCATTAAAGATTTTAAAATCACTTCAAAAGAATCCGGCGGCATAACTCAGCACATCGGAGCCTACGAAGTGTCGCACAACGACCAACAAATTACTTTCATTGATACCCCGGGTCACGAGGCGTTTTCGGCCATGAGAGCGCGCGGAGCCCAGGTGGCCGACATCGCCTTGCTTGTGGTTGACGCAGCGCAGACAGTACAACCCCAAACAAAAGAGGCGATAATGGCGATAAAAAGGGCTGAAATCCCGATGATAGCCGTGCTCAACAAGATTGATTTGCCAAATGCCAACCCTCAGAAGATAAAGGGTGAGCTGGCGAAGGCCGATGTTCTTGTAGAATCAATGGGCGGAACAATTCCTTCCGTTGAGGTATCGGCAAAAGAAAAAATAGGTATCGAAGAATTACTTGAAATGATTTTACTGGTTTCCGAGATGCAGGATTTAAAAGCCGATCTTTCCAGCCCTGCGGAGGGCCTGATTATTGAGTCATATATGGACAGCTTCAAAGGGCCGGTTGCCACTGCTATTGTACAAAGGGGAATTTTAAGCAAAAAAAACATTGTCGCCACAGACCTCGCAATCGCAAGGGTAAAATCTATCCTGAATTTTCAAAACAAAGAAATAGAACAGGGCATGCCATCGCAACCGGTGATTATCTTGGGATTTGACAAAGTGCCGGCCGTCGGAGAAAAATTTAAAACATATGCCACCGTGGAAGAGGCAACAGCCGAAATACAAAAAGAAAAACCAAAGAGAGAAATTGTTCAATCCGTGGTCGAAGCCGACCCGAATAAAAAAGTTTTAAATATCATTTTAAAGGGCGATGTTTTTGGCTCAATTGAAGCGATAGACGGCATGATCAAAAACTTGCCACAAGAAAAAATTGGGTTGCGAATATTAAAATCAGAAGTCGGCGATGTAAATGAAAATGATGTAAAACTGGCCGAAATGTCAAAGGCTACAATTATCGGATTCAGAGTAAAAGTCACCAATCCTGTTATGCAATATATGAAAGCCGACACCGAAAAATCCATTAGAATAAAAACTTTTAACGTGATTTATGAATTAATACAGGATATAAGGCTTAGCATGGAGAAAAATCTTGAAGCAGAAACCATCAGAAAAGACATTGGCAAACTAAAAACTTTAATGGTTTTTTGGGGCGAAAAGAACAGGCAAATTGTGGGCGGCAAAGTCACGGACGGAGAATTTAAAAAGGGCTTAAAACTTGAGGTGGTGCGAGATAATGCCAAAGTCGGTTCCGGTAAAATAGTTAATTTGCAAAGGAATAAAAAAGACGTTGACATTGCCAAAAAGGGCGATGAGGCGGGCATCTTATTTGAAGGAAATGTTAAAATAGAAAAAGGAGATATTATTGTGGGCTTTGCTGAAGAACGCAGAAAAGGGGAGCTCTAAAATATATCGCTAGCTACGTAAACTTATGCCAAAAAGAATCGAAAAAGTAAACTCATTATTGGAGCAGGAAATCGGAAAAATAATTCTGAGGGAATTTTATTTCCCTGGGATTATGATAACCCTGACTAAGGTTGAGGCATCTGGCAATCTATTCTATGCCAAGGCATATATTTCAGCATACCCGGATGCCAAGCTTGATGAAATTATAGAAATCTTAAATAAGGGCGTTGCCAGAATCCAGCATGAAATAAACGAAAAATTAAGAATGAGACCTGTACCTAAAATCAAATTTGTTAAGGATAAAGACATAGCCAAATCCGGACGCATCGATGAGCTGCTCAACCAATTGAAAAAAGAGGAAAAATAGAAATCGCAGCTACGCTGATAGCGCTACGCTGATAGCGCTACGCGCTACTAAATTTAATTCTGAAGTCGAATTAAATTTAGCGATTTATATATTCTCCTGCGCTTCGCTTCGGGCTTGTATAATTGCTCCGCAATTACAAGAGAATATAGAGTAAATTAAGTGTTGAAAAAAACAGAAAAAATGGTACTATAATAATCAAATGGCCAGGTAGCCAAGTGGTAAGGCAAGAGTCTGCAAAACTCTTATACGCGGGTTCAATTCCCGCCCTGGCCTCAAAATTTTTAATTAATTAAAAATTTTATACGCCAGAACTTTCTGTTCTGGTCTCAAAATTTAATGCCCGAATGGTGGAATGGTATACACGAAGGACTTAAAATCCTTTGAGCGAAAGCTCATGTGGGTTCGACTCCCACTTCGGGCACAACAACAAAAAACACCGCATAACCTGCGGTGTTTTTTGATTTGGTTAGTTTTCCAACACTTCAAGTGTTGCTTTTCTAACTCCGAAGTCTATTGCTAAGTGCCTGCTTTCCATCCAAATATCTACCCATGTTCCGTCATATCTTGCATTTTTTCTGTCTTCAACAACGAACACTTTGTCGCCGAACAATTCAGGAATTCTCACCTTTGTGCCGAATGGCAACATATTATTGGCGATAATTCCGTCGGCAACCATTTTACCGGAAGCTGTAATAAATGGCGTTTCGTCTGTTTGATCTGGGGTGCTTGAATATGCTGTAAGGACGACGGGGATTTTTCTGATAACTTTCTGAGCTTCTTGGCTTGTTTTTTTAGCTTCTTCTTTAGCCACAAAGCTTGCATAAGTTATATTTGAATAATCAGCGTTTGTCACTTTTGGCATAACCACCATTAAAAGACATGTTCCAATTATGATACCAGCCGCTATAGACCCGATAATAGGGGCTTCCTCTCTTAAGGCGGTGATATTTTTGAATATATTTATATTGAAAATACTCATATATTTACTTTCTATAACTAAAAAACTGCCTCTTGAGCAGTATTCTTTATGTTAGCATAAAAATGCCCCATTGTCAATAGTTACACAACATAATTTTTCCTTTGTCAATAGGCTGATTTTTTACTTATTTTGGCCATTTAAGACTAAAATGTCAAACAAAAACGCCCCGTTTAAGGGGCATTTTATGGAGCGGGAGACGGGATTCGCACCCGCGATCTCTTCCTTGGCAAGGAAGCATTCTACTGCTGAACTACTCCCGCGCTTGGCCCCTCTTGGGGCGCTGTGTGCCGTGGGGCAGATTTGCACTGCCGACCCCAGCTTTTTCAGAGCTGTGCTCTGCTACCTGAGCTACCACGGCTGAATGTATTTTCTGGGGCTTGGTGGACGCTGCAGGACTCGAACCTGCGACCTACTCGGTGTAAACGAGTTGCTCTACCAACTGAGCTAAGCGTCCTTTTTTAAAACAGTGCGCGGGACAGGAGTCGAACCTGCATGCCTTGCGGCACCGCCACCTCAAGGCGGCGTGTCTGCCATTTCACCACCCGCGCATAAAATTAACTGTTTAAATCTGTTTTAATCGCTGACATTATCTTTGTATATTTCCTTTTAAGGCACGGCAAACCATTCTTGTAATAAATCTTTTTTGCCAATATCTTTGACTCCTTTTTTGCATATTTTAACTGAAAAATTTGATTTTTTCCAGCTCTAGTTATGTGTCCGTTAATTCCTGCCATCCTCCTTATTTTTTTTCTGATCCAATGTATATGATCCTCGCTTGCTGATACAAGGGTCATGTAAAACATAAAACTGTTAACCCATCTTTTATCCCAATAGCTATAACAGCATCCATCTCCGTCAAAATGACCCCTAATAAAATCGTAAAAATATTTATCCGGAATTTTTAATTCTCCAATCGTTTTACTTTTACGTGGCATTAACCCAATATCACCCAACCACTTATGAAACAATGAATCTCCAAATTGGACATGTGGACACTTTCTTGGGGAAGTCCCGCTTGCCTTAAGTCCGATTTTGTTTTTGATTCCCAGACACTTCCGAAAAGTTTTCACCAGCTGCATATCCCGAGATGTAAAGTCTATATGTCTTCCATCGCTAGATAAACATCCATCGGTAGTAATTAAGCCTATGGCATAGGCAAAATCATTATTCCACCTTATTGCTATTTTGGCTTGAGGCCTCATAACTGTATTATACCTCAAACCAAATGCGTATGCCAATTATTCAGCCGTCTTTTCTTCTGGTATTGATTCTGCTACAGCTTCTGCCGGCTGTTCATCGGTAGTAGGTTCTGCTGGCTCTTCTGTAACTGGCTTTTCCTCCTCTACTATGGCAGCAGAAAATTCTTTGTTTTTAAGTCTTGCCTTTTTACCTTTGGCAGTTCTTAAATAATAAAGTTTTGCTCTTCTGGTTTTACCGGCTCTGACAATTTCTATCTTTTCAATTGCCGGTGAAAATACTGGGAAAATCCTTTCTACTCCAACTCCATCAGAAACTTTTCTGACTGTGATTGTAGAGTTAATTCCTTTGCCGTGTTTTCTGGCAATGATGATACCTTCAAAAATTTGGATTCTGTCTTTGTTGCCTTCTTTGATTTTTTGGTGCACCTTAACGGTCTGTCCGGATTTTATGTCGGGCATTGGCTTTAATTGGGCCTTATTAAATTGGTCTAATATTTTGCTCATTTTAGGTTGTTTAAAATATTTTGTAAGTCCTCTGGCAAATCCGAATTAAATTCTTTGTCTTCGCCATCGGGTAGTTTGATTTTCAAATACGATGCGTGGAGAAATTGCCTTTGCAAACCATCCGGGCTGGGCTGGTTTTTAAACCCGTATAGTTTATCGCCTGCAATTGGATGATGCAAAAACGATAAATGGCACCTTATTTGGTGTCGCCTGCCTGTCTTGATTTGCACTGACAGCAAAGTATATTCTTTGAATCTTTTGATAACCTCGAACAGAGTCTCGGCCTCTCTCTTTCCCGTTTTATCGGAATAATCCAAAGGATATGCCTTTTGCTTGCGCTTGTCTTGTTTAGCCCTGCCAATAAGAGTTTTTATTTGACCTTTTTCCTCTTTAATTGAGCCAACAGCCAAGGCTGTGTACTTTTTCTCTACTCCTCTATTTATAAACTGATTTTGCAAAAAAATCAAGGCTTCACTGGTCTTAGCAACCAATAAAATGCCTGAAGTGTCTTTATCTAATCTATGCACAATTCCGTAACGCGGGGCCTCACCTGCCAGCTTTAATTCGGGATATTTTTCTATCAAATAATCTATTAAAGTTTTTTCGCCTCTTATTAAGGTCTGACCCTCTGGAAACACAACAACCCCGCTTGGTTTATCAACCACCAGAACATCATTGTCTTCATAAAGAATTTTTACGTCCATGGTGGGCGGTATAGGACTCGAACCTATGACCCTTTACACGTCAAGTAAATGCTCTACCAACTGAGCTAACCGCCCCTATGTTTTAATTTTCAATTGTGTGGGCCAGGCTGGACTCGAACCAACAACCTAGCGTGTATAAGACGCTTGCTCCGCCATTGAGCTACTGGCCCCAGATTCCCGCCTTCGCGGGAATGATATTTTATAGATTTATTTTGATTTTACAATCTTTTCGTATTCTTCACGCTCTATAATCTCTTTTTCTATCAAATTTTTGGCCACTTTGTCCAGTAGGGCCCTGTGTTTCAGCAAGATCTGTTCGGCATTTTTCTGCGCATCTTTTATAATCATATCCACTTCTTCGTCTATTCTTTCAGCCACTTTCTCCGAATAATTTCTTTGCTCGCCAAACTCCTTGCCCAAAAATGTAAGCTCTTCTTTTTCACCAAATGAGATTGGCCCCAAAGAGGACATTCCAAATTCTTTTACCAGCCTCCTTGCAAGCTCAGAGGCTCTGGTCAAATCATTTGAAGCCCCTGTCGTCATCTCGCCAAATTTAACCCTTTCGGCCGAATATCCACCCAACAAAATTGCAATTTCAGAAAGAAAGGCTGTCTTCGTTTTCATTTTTCTTTCTTCTGACGGGACCTGCAAGGTGTATCCGGCAGCCATACCGCGGGCGATTATAGAAATCTTGCGAACCGGCTCGGCTTCCGGGGAAAATGTTGAAACAAGCGCATGGCCCGCTTCGTGAAAGGCTGCGATTTCTTTTTCTTTTTTGGATAAGATATGACTCTTTCTTTCAGGTCCTAATAACACTTTTTCAATAGCTTCCAAAAAATCTGATTGTGCGATTTTTGTTTTGTTGTGGCGGGCAGCCAGTAGGGCCGCTTCATTCGCGACATTGGCGATATCTGCCCCTGAAAATCCTGGCGTCCTTTCGGCAATTTCTTTAAAATCAATATCCTCTTCAAGGGGTTTGCCTTTTGCATGAATTTTTAAAACAGCTTCCCTGTCATGGACATCCGGTGGATCAAGCACAATTTTTCTGTCAAAACGGCCTGGCCTTAAAAGGGCCGGATCCAAAATATCCCCCCTGTTCGTAGCTGCCATAACTATCACATTGGTTTCTCTATCAAAGCCGTCCATCTCTACTAAAATTTGATTTAAAGTTTGTTCCCTTTCGTCATGACCTCCGCCGATTCCCGAGCCTCTATGTCGGCCTATTGCATCAAGTTCGTCAATAAAAATTATTGCCGGGGCTGCCTTTTTTGCCATAGTAAACAAATCCCTGACGCGAGCAGAACCCACCCCGACAAACATCTCCACAAACTCTGAACCCGAAATAGAAAAAAATGGCACATTGGCTTCTCCTGCCACCGCTCTTGCAAGCAAAGTTTTGCCTATGCCCGCTGACCCCAAAAGCAAAACCCCTCTTGGAATCTTAGCGCCCATTGCCAAATACTTTTTGGGGAACTTTAAAAAGTCCACAATTTCAACAAGCTCTTCTTTTGCCTCTTTTAATCCTGCCACGTCGTCAAATGTCACCTTTTGCTTATCGGTGCCCTCGGCGCCAAAAATTCTGGCCCTGGCTTTTGTAAAGTCAAAAGCCTGAGTGGCGCCTGTCTTTGCCTGTCTTATCATTATCCAGAAAAAATATCCGAATACAATCAATGGCAAAATTCCAAAAACAATTATACCGCCCCAATCTTCCCAAAAACTAGTTTTCTCTTTTTTAATATCAATGGAAACTGTGTGCAATGCTTCCTGACTCACTCCCAGATTGGTAAGCAAATCCGTAATACTGGTGTTGTTTTCTTTCATTGAAGTGGATGCCGAGCCGTCTGTGTATTCGATATCCAATAGGTTTCCCGAAACTGTAATTGTTTTAATCTTGCCCTGATTTATGTCACTTGCCAGCTGGGTTGCCGAAATTTCAGCCACATCCGAAGACTGATAAAAAAGCAATGTAAAAATCACCACAATGGAAATCAATATCAAAACTACCACCAAAAAATTTTTTAAAAAAGAATTCTCTTTTATTGTTTTCATATTGCAACAATACCATAAAATTTAATTATTTTCAACAACAAAAAACCCCTTTTAACGGGGGTTTTTGATTCGGATTCTGTTATTTGGCAATTAATTTCAGACTCATTCTGTGGTCTTTGGGCTCTATAAGCAAGATCTGGAAGTCATAAGATTCTCCGATCTTAAGTTTGTTTTCCATATCTTCTTTTGACCCGAATTCGGAAACATGGCAAAGTCCTCTGATTTTCGGCATTATTTCAACGAATGCGCCAAAGGCCGAAAACTTGATAACCTTTCCTTTTATAATATCCCCTTTCTTATACTGCTTTTCAATTTCCTCCCAGGGATTTAATTTTAAAGCCTTCAAAGACAAAAATACCTGATTGTTATTGATGTCTATAATTTTAGCTTTTACAATTTCTCCGACCTTAACAACCTCGGATGGGTTTTCAACCAACTGCCAGTCAAGCTCTGAAATATGAATAAGACCCTCTATCTGGGAAGAAGGCTTCTCTCCTTCTGCAACAGCCGGGAATTTGATAAATGCTCCAAAGTCGGCAATACCGGTGATTTCTCCGTCAACTTCATCTCCCTTCTTGAAATCTTTGAGTATTTCTTTCATCTTTTCTTCAGACTTGGCTTTTTCAGACAATATAAGCTTGTTTTCAGAGGCCATTAAGTCCAAGATTTTCACCTCAAATGTCTTGCCGATGAACTTCTGCAATTCTTTCAAGATTTTTTGCTTGTCGGCATCAGCCACTCTCGGATAGTGATCAGACGATAATTGGGAAACCGGCAAAAATGCCTGGATTCCGTTTATATTTGTCAAAAGGCCACCCTTGTTGACTCCCGAAATTCTGACATTGATAATTTCTCCAGACTCTTTGAGCTCTTTTAATTTCTGCCAGCCAATCTCTTTGGTGGCATCTCTTAATGACAACTCTCTGTATCCGTCATCGTTTTCAATCTCAACAATCTTGGCAAAAACCTTATCTCCGACATTTAAGTCTTTGATTATATCTTTTACGATATAAAACTCTTTGCCGTAAATTACGCCTGTGCCATGAATTCCCAAATCAATAAAGAGAGATGATCGATCCCTGGCAACGACTTTTCCTTCAATTGTTGCTCCAATCGAAAGAGGATTATTTGTTTTTTGGATTATTTTTTCCATTCTAATAAAAAATGCCTCGTTTTTTTGTCTCTCTCTTGGCCATTTTTCAATGGCTAAGAGCATCTGCTGCGAGTACAGCAGTATTAATTACTAATGATTAAACTATACACCATTTTAAAACTTTTGCAAGCCTTTTACCAAAGATAAAAAAGATAATATAATTAGACAAGATAATAAAAAAGATAAACATATGGATAACTTTAAAACTTTATATGGTTTTTTGGAATTTTCAAAGAACAATAAAAAATATACCGAGCCGGTGGCCAATAACATAAAATCGGCTCTGAAAATATTTGAGAAAGAGCTCACGGAAGATGAGGCCGGATCAATTGATTTGGCGCAACAAAATATAGAAGAGATATTCTTAGGCGTTGTTGGTCACAATAAACAAAAAAGCATCGCCTCGCTTAATGCCTATAAGGCCCGTGTCGCAAGGGTAATGCAGGACTATCAAAAATATGGCAAAAACCCCAGTAAAATTCAAACCTGGGAACCAAAAGAAAGGAAATCCACACCCATGTTAAATGTAAAAGATAAAAAAGATAAAGACTTATCTTTGCCAATTAACACCCATGTGGACAAAGTGGAGTTATCGCTTAAAAACGGGTCTGTCCGAATATCCGTGCCGACAGAAATATCCTTGTCGGATGCCAAAAAGATAAAAAATATTATTGACGCTTTAACTCAAGATTAGTTTTGTTGTATAATTAGAAAATATTAACGAAAAATTTATACGAACAATATGAACAATAAAAAAATCATTTTCGTTTTTTTATTTTCTGTAATCCTTTTTGGCTTCGGAATTGGAGCCAAGGCGATGACAGACTCAGAGAGGCAAGCCCTCATAGTTCAGCTCCAGAGTCAGATTGCCGCCATCCAACAGCAACTTACCGAGCTAATATCGGGCTTTCAGGGAGAATCCACGGTAGTTTCTGAAGAATGGTGCCATACATTTAATTCGAACTTGGGCTTTGCCAACTCCGGAACGGATGAAGTTATTTTTTTGCACACAGCCCTGCAAAAAGAAAACATCTCCTGGGGAGACGACGCCATGAGCACATATTCAAATGGCACAGCTCTGGCAGTAACAAAATTTCAAACAAAATATTATATTTCTCCGCAAACTGGATTTGTAGGAGATAAAACAAGACAGAAACTTAATGCGCTTTATGGTTGCGACCAGGGCTCAGGATCAGCTGATAGACCAACGGCTGCTTGTTCTTCGGACACAGATTGCTCCCCGGCCACGTTCACGGGCCAAGTATACTGCTCGTCTGGGGATGTGTGGCGCCAATATGACTATTATACATGCAAAAATCCGGGCGCCTCGAATTCTTCTTGCGCAAAAATGTCAACATTTAAAATTTATGATGATTGTTCTTCAGATGAAATTTGCAGCAACGGAACATGCCTTTTAGACCAAACATCGACAGAAGAAGCTTGCCAGCCAAGCTGGGACTGTGGAGGATGGTCTGCATGCGCCAACAATATGCAGACCAGAGTCTGCACTGATTATAATTATTGCGGGACAGCGACCAATAAGCCCCAGACGGTTCAAAATTGCACAAGTTCTTC
>CAZQBZ010000007.1:0-25809 GCA_964592355.1 uncultured Candidatus Saccharibacteria bacterium | reverse complement strand
TAATTATATAAATTACCTTTGGTAATTTCTATATTAAATTTCTAATAATAAATTTTCTAATGCTAATTTTTGGTTTATATTCGTGAATGTCGCTTTTGTGTTTATGTCCTCTATCAATTCTATAATGTTTTTCAGCTTTTCAACAGAGTATTCTTCCATCGGGGACTTAATGCTTGCAAAATATCCTTTTTCATCCCCCAATGCTTTTTTAAAAATAAGATATCTTGAGTACTTTTCAAGAACCATTAAAATTTCTTGCAGGCTTGTATCTTCAAAATCCACTGACTTTGCATATTGGAATTTTACAGCCATATCCGCCGAGGCGACTTTTAAAATATGACTTAAAATTTCTTCACCCCTTTCAATTTCCGCCTGAGTTTCTGCCGCTTTGCCGAAAAATTTTATCTGCTGGCATCTTGATTTTATGGTATCAAGCAATAAGTCTGGCTTTGAGGAAATTAAAAAAATAAGGGTTTGGCCTTTTGGCTCTTCCAAAGTTTTTAAAAAACAATTCTGAGCTTCGGTATTCATTTGCTCGGCATTAGCTACGACTACAGACTTAAATCCTCCATTATATGCCTTATATGAAAGAAAATCCTGAACTTCCCTTATCTTTTCTATTTTTATCTCTTCTTTTATATCCACCACCATCAAATCTGGAAACTTGCATCCTATAAAATCACAAAATCTCTTTGTAAAATCCAATTTGCCAATGCCCAGATTTCCTGAAATTAAATATGAATGGGACAACTGGCCTGACTCAAACTTTTCCTTTAAAAAATTCCACTGTTTATTATGGCTGATAGACATCACTTTTTTGTCATTACCACTTTTTTGTAATCATCCAAGTGCTCCAATACGGTTCCTGTTCCTTTTACTACGCAGAACAAAGGTTCTTCTGCCACAAAACATGGCACTCCCGTGCTTTGAGCAACCAATTCATTTATTTTTGGCAACAAACTGCCACCGCCCGACATTATTATGCCTTTATTCATAATGTCTGCCGAAAGCTCTGGCGGAGTTTCTGATAAAACATGTTTTACGGCCTGCATAATTTCACCCAATGTGTCAGATATGGCCTCGCACACGTCATTGTTTGAAATTTTTATGTTCCTTGGCAGTCCCAAAATCAGGTCGCGCCCCTGTATTTCCAAAAACCTTAACTCTTTTTGGGGCAAAGCCGTGCCAACTTTTATTTTTATTTCCTCTGCAGATTGTGTGCCAACAGCCAAGTTGTATTTTTTCTTTATATATTCGGCTATTGCCATATCAATCTTATCGCCTGCCACCCTGGCCGATGTCGCAGTGACAATCCCCCCCAAAGAAATGACAGCCACCTCTGTGGTGCCCCCGCCTATGTTTATAATCATATGCCCGGAACAAGAATTAATAGGAATACCCGCCCCAATGGCAGCCAAAATGGGCTCTTTTGCCACATAGGCTGATTTAGCTCCCGCTGTTAAAGCGGCTTCAATAACAGCTCTTTTTTCAGTGCTTGTAATTCCTGCCGGCACAGAGATAACCAATTCGGGCTTAAATGGTTTAAATCCGCTGGATGACTTTGTGATAAAATATTTCATCATTGCCTGGGTTACTTTATAGTCAGCAATGACACCGTCCTTAAGAGGCCTGTAAACTTTAATATCTGCCGGGGTGCGGCCTATCATTTCTTTTGCTTCTTCGCCAACTGCTAAAATTCTTTTGTCAGCCAAAGAAATTGCCACCACGGAAGGTTCGTATAACACAACTCCCCTTCCTTGGACATAAACCAGAGAGTTGCAAGTCCCTAAATCAATTGCAATTTTATTATTTAACATGTTATCTGTTACTCTTTTACTCTTTTGATGTCGGCACCGATTTTTTGCAGCCTTTCTTCTATTTTTTCATACCCGCGGTCTATTTGGTAAATGTTTTCTATTGCAGTCTGACCTTCTGCTGTCATGCCGGCCAATACCATCGTAATGCCTGCCCTTAAGTCAGGACTGGTTAATTTTTTGCCGGAAAGTTTAGTTGGTCCGCTTATAACCACCCTATGCGGATCGCACATTATTATGTTAGCTCCCATTGTAACAAGCTGATCCGTAAAAAACAATCTGCCTTCAAAAATTGCTTCATGGATAATGCATTGACCCTGAGCCTGCGTCATAAGCAAAGTATATGGCGGTTGAGCATCTGTTGCAAACCCAGGATATTCGTGAGTCATAACCGAAACCGCCTTTATTTCGCTTGGTTTTGTTATTATATAATCTTTTCCAATCTCCAAATTAGCCCCGGCTTCCTGTAAAACGGGTATTAATGCTCCTAAATGTTCCGGGATGCAATTTTCTATTTTAATTTCACTTCTCATTAAAAGTCCCATTATAACGAATGTGCCAGCTTCTATTCTGTCTGGGATAACGGTAAACTCATCACCTGAAATTTTATCGACACCTTCTATCTCGATTATACTTGTTCCTGCTCCTTTAATTTTAGCGCCACACTTATTCAAGTAATCCGCCAAAACCGGAATTTCTGGCTCCATTGCGCAATTTTGCAAAACAGTTTTTCCTTTTGCCAAAACGGCCGTCATCATCATGGCCTCGGTTCCGGTAACGGTGATTTTAGGGAAAAAAATATTTGCGGCGGTTAGTTGCTTTGCAGAAATCTCGAATTCATCTTCTGATATTTTAATATCGGCTCCAAAAGCCTTGAACCCGTCTAAAAAAATATCTATCGGGCGGCGTCCTATGAAGCATCCTCCGGGGTGGTACATTTTTACCTTTCCGAATCTGGCAAGCATTGGGCCGGCGAATAAAATCGAACTTCTTAGCCTGCGCACCAAAAGAGAATCAAGTTCTGTTTTATTTATTTGAGAAGGGTCGACAGAAACTGTTTTCTCTGATTCATTTATTTCTATCTTTGCTCCCAATTTTTTTAAAATTTCAATTGCTCCCAACGTATCTTCAATAAATGGGAAGTTTTTAATAACGCATTTTTCTGGCGACAAGATCAATGCAGCCAAAATTTTAAGGGCCGAATTTTTGGCCCCATTTACAGCGATCGAACCTGATAGTTTTTTACCCCCTTGTATAATAAATTTATCCATAATTAACCTTATCCTAATCTAAAATTATAATCTTTGCAAGCTGGATTTTTGGGTTGCTTTGTGGCATAATAAGACAATAAATTATAAATAACATGGATAAAAAAGCCCGGTTTATTGTTTTATTAATCTGCGTGGCGCTGTTTTTAATTATAGCGCCCTATCTCGCCATGTATTCAATGGGATACAGGCTGAATTTTGAAACTTGGGAGGTGACGGCAACCGGCGGAATTTATGTCTCGGCCACACCACAGGCTTCTGAGATTATAATAGACGCCTCGAATAGTAAAAAATTAGGAATATTTTCCAATTCTGTTTTTGTGCAGGACTTAATACCCCAGACTCACACCGTTTTGATTAAAAAAGAAGGTTACTTTGACTATCAAAAAACTCTGGATGTGATTGAGAATGAAGTGGCAAAACTGGAGAAAGTAATACTTTTCAAAAACACAACCCGATACGATTTGAACATAGAGAATGTTGAATCTTTTTCAATATCCCCCGATAAAAGAAATATCCTGGCCGAAGGAACAAATACTCAATCTTTGGATTTTTATTATTTTACCTCCGGTTCACCGGAAACCAGGACAACATATTCTTTACCGCTAAAATACACCTCTGTTATAGATGTTATATGGTCTCAAGATTCCAAAAAAACCATAATCAAAACCAGGAGCTCAGCAGGAGCTTATACTTATTATCTGCTTGATTTTTCAAGCAGGATGCAAACGGCCACACCAATATCCTATTTGACCTCAAAGGTTTCTGACGTCATTTTCAATCCACAAGACTCAAGTCAAATTTTCTGGCTTGAAAATAACTCGCTCTATTCCGCAAAAGACACAAAAGCGACATCTGTGGCCAAAAATGTAATAAATTACGCCTTCCAAAATGGAAATATTATTTGGCTTTCAACGGCCGGACAATTATATCAGTCAGATATTTCTGGCCAAAACCCAAACTTATTGGCAAACTGGCCGGTAAATAAAGAATATATGGGACCAGATGGCACCAAAATAGAAATTGTCGCCGGCAAAATAATTATTTCAAAGGAAGGATATGTATATCAGTATATGCCAGAAGAAAAAGGCTTTAAGCAACTTTCCCTGACAGCCGGCATAGCCAACCCTGAATTTTTGGCATCACCAAACGGCAAAAATATGCTTTATTACGATAATTTAAAGATATATTTGTATGCTTTTGAAAAATCGCCATACAACAAGTCTGATGAAAATGACATAAAGCTTTTTACAGCCCCGGGCGGACAAACAATCTCTGGCGTTTATTGGCTAAACGACGACTATGTTATTTTTGAGTCAGGCAACAGGATTATAATTTCAGAGATTGATTTCAGGGGAAACATCAACCAGGTTGAATTGCAAAATTCCTGGCCCGCCGGCACAGACAGCAGCAATCCCAAAATTATATTCAACCAGCAAGATAACAAGGTTTATGTGCTGACCGGAAAATCGCTATACTCCTCAGAAAAACTTGTTCCATAATTTAAAACCGCCTAAGGGCGGTTTTTTTATGCGGATTGCGATTCTATTTTATCCTTAAAATCCTGCCATCTCATCTCTCCCCCATTCACTGCCTTGCATACATCTTTAAAACTGCAATATTGGCACTGCCAATTTTTTGGATAGTCTGCAAGCTTGGCGGGAATTACATCCTGTTCGATTTTGTCTTTTAGATTATAAAACTTGTCCATCAAGTCTTTGCATAGGGTCTCGTCATAATCCACAAAAAACTCTTTTAGGTTTTGCTGATCTTTGTCCACATAAAGCAAAATGGCTTTTTTTATGCCGAAAAAATGCATATAAAGCTGAATCTGATAAACATTCTCTTCTTTGGGCTCTGCAAGCTTGCGGAATAGCATGCTGTTTATGCTTTTGATATCCAGCACATAGTTTTCGCCACCCATACACAAAATCGCATCTGCCCTGCCCGAAACGATTTCCTGGCTGGGAATGGAAATTTCTGTTGTGCAACCGATTTTAAGGCGGTATAAAATGTTAAAAATATTTCTGTGGATATGCTCTCCATGCTCGAAAATTCGCATCAGTCTGGCGTCTATCGGTTCTCTGGGGGCATTTTTAAATTTAAAAAAAACAGCCCTTGAGCACTTGCCCGCGTCTGTGATATAAAACTTTGTTTGGTTGTTGTTTCTTTGGTTATCCAGATAAAACTGGTCTATCAATTCCTTCAACATAAAATAATTTTAACATTTACAAAACTTTTATCAACTGCCGATAAAAATCCGTGGACGTCTGGAGTCCACGGATTTTGCGTAACAAAAAAACCGCCACCTTTCGGTAGCGGCTTTTCCATTATCTTTTTGCCCACTGAGGCGCTTTTCTTGCTCTCTTTAATCCGAACTTCTTTCTTTCTCTCATTCTTGGGTCTCTTGTTAAAAATCCTGCTTTTCTCAATCTCTTTCTAAAATTGCTATTAAAGTCAACTAATACTCTGGCCGTTCCGTGTCTTACGGCTTCTGCCTGGGCGGAATGACCTCCCCCTCTGACAATAACAGTCACTCTGAATTTATCTAAGCATTTCATCTTTTTCATTGATGAAGTTGCTGTTTCTTGGTCATCTGCGAGCGTAAAATATTTTGTGAAAGGTTTGTTGTTAACCAAAAATTCTTTGTCGCCTTTTGTGTAAAGCCTTATTCTCGCCACTGCTGTCTTTCTTCTGCCGGTTGCCTCAAAATATCTGTCTTTGCCACTGTTTTCTTTAATGGCCTGGGCGATTTCTTTTGAAATTTCCTCTTCTTCGGCAAGTTCCTCGGCTGTTGGAGTTGGAGCCAAAATCGCGGCTACCTGAGCCTCCTCTTTCTTTTCAACCAATTCTTCTGCCTTTTTGGCTACTGGTTTTTTAGTTGTAGTTGTTTTTTTCTCTGCCATTGTATTAAAAATTACTCAAATCTTAATCTCTTAATTTGTCTGTCTCTTAATGTGTTTTTTGTAAGCATTCCCATAACAGCCTTTCTCAAAACCTCTTTGGCTCCTCTCTTGGTTAACATTTCCTTTAATGTTCTCTTTTTCATATTTCCCAAGTATCCTGTAAAATGGAAATAATTTTTCTGATCCAACTTTTTGCCGGTAAACTTCATTTTTTCGACATTCTTTACCACCACGACATCGCCCACGTCCAAATAAGCCACGAATGTCGGCTTGTTTTTTCCGCGCAAACCGTTGGCAACTTCAACAGCCAGCCTTCCCAAAGGCCTGTCTGTTGCGTCTATTGTTATTGTTTTTCTGTCTATTGTTACTGCCATATTGTTTACTTAACTAATTCAATTATAGCCATTTTTGCGCCGTCAGAATTTCTTGGTCCCAGTTTTATAATTCTTGTATAGCCTCCGTTTCTGTCTTTGTATTTTGGAGCAATCTCCACTACAACCTTCTTAACCATTGCTGGTGTTAAATCTTTTGCAAGCAATCTTCTTGCAACCACAGATCCTGATTTGCCCCTTGTTATCATTTTTTCGGCAATTATTCTAAGCTCTTTGGCTTTTGGTTCTGTTGTCTTTATCTTCCCGTGCAAGAAAAAGCTGTTTGCCAATGTCCTTAACAATTGGGTTCTTGGTCCTTTTTTCAATGAAAATTGTCTTCCTTTGTTTAGTTTGCGCATTTCTTTATGTAAATTACTCGCCCTTCAACTCTAAGCCGAGCTTTTTAATTTTTCTTTTAATTTCGGATAAGGCTTTGTCCCCCATTCCTTCCAATTCAGACAACCCTTTTTCTGATTTTTTAACTATTCCTCCAACTGTCTTGATGTTATTTTTCAGCAATGTGTTCAAAGTTCTGCCTGTCAGTTTCAAGTCTTCAACAGCCAATTTTGTGGCATCTGTAACCACTTCAACTGCTTCTTCGGCAACTTCTTGCAAGACTGGCTTTTCCACCTTTCCTTCCGGCGAGCCGGAGAAAATGATATTAAAATGTTTTAACAAAATGTCGCAAGCCTGATAAAAAGCATCTTCTGGTGTTATTGTGCCATCTGTTTCGATTTCCAAATTTAACTTGTCAAAGTCTGTTCTGTCTCCGACTCTCATATTTTCAACCTGAAAATTAACATTTCTTACTGGCGAATATAATCCGTCCAATTCAATTACTCCGATTTCTGCTTTTTTGGTTTTTCTTCTTTCTTTTGGCTCATATCCAACGCCTTTTTGGACCAATACCTCCATTTCAAACTCTACGCCCTTGTCTGTGCAGGTTGCCAAGTGCAATTCCGGATTTACCAGTTTTACTTGGCTTGGCACCTTGAAATCTGCTCCTGTGATTTCTTTTTCACCCTTTACTTTAAGCTCAATCTTATGAGAATCCCCTTCAAAAATCTTAAATCTCAAATTCTTGGCGTTTAAGGTGAGCATTATTCCGTCTTCCAAAATTCCCTGCGCGGTTGCAAACTCATGACTGAATCCCTTTATTTTTACCTCTGTGACGGCTGCTCCTTCAAGCGAAGAAAGCAAAACTCGCCTCAAGCTGTTGCCAACCGTTACTCCATATCCTGGATACAATCCTTCTATTTCAAAAGCGGCCTTATTCTTGCCCTTTTGAATTGATTTTGGCGGTAATGGAAGTGAAATCATTTTATGATAGATACTTGTCCAGATATCAGCTCGCCATAGATTTGGCTCGCTATCACCCTGCGACAAGTCTCCAAATTATTTATATTTTTATTACCTTGAATAAAATTCGAAAATTGTTGAAATTTCTGCCGGTGGCTTTACTTCATCAACTGTGGCAGAACCGATTACTTTGCCCTCAAGCTTTTCTTTGTTCAAAGTCAGCCAGACCGGTGTTTCTTTTTTCTTTAATTCTGTTGCAATATCCCTGAGGTTTCCCTTTTGTGTTTTTGTTTTCTTTATGGCAATAATATCTTCTTTTTCAACGATATATGACGGAATGTTTACATTTTTTCCGTTTACTGTGAAAAATCCATGCGAAACCATCTGCCTTGCCATGACTCTGGATTTTGCAAATCCCAATCTAAACACGACGTTATCAAGTCTCTGTTCAAGTTTTTTAATAAGCTCGTCGGATACATTTTCCACTTTGCCCATTTTGGCAAGAGTCTGAACGACATAAGCCTTAAACTGTTTTTCAGAAATTCCGTACCATTTTTTCAAAGCCTGCTTTTCCTCCAAAGATTTCTTATATGCTGAAGGAGACCCTCCTCTTTTCTTTTTTTGGATGCCTGGAGCATAAGCCCTTCTCAGCATTGCGCATTTTTGCGAAAAACAGCGCTCTCCCTTCAAAAAGAGTTTCTGACCTAATCTTCTGCAAGTTTTACATTGATCGTAATTCATATCTATATTCTATATATTATACCCTTCTTACTTTTTTAGGCCTGCATCCATTATGTGGAACAGGTGTTGTGTCTTTAATCGAAGAAATGTTTAACCCTTGGCTAACCAATGTTCTCACGGCAGATTCTCTGCCTGCTCCGATACCCTTAATATACACTTCTACCTTTTCAATTCCCATTTTCTTGCAAATATTGGCAATGGCTTCAGCCACTTTTGATGCTGCAAAAGAAGTGGCTTTTTTTGCTCCTTTAAATCCGACTGACCCTGCTGACTTCCATGCCAAAACCTGACCTCTCTGGTTTGTGAGAGTCACCAATGTGTTGTTATAAGAAGATGACACGAAAACCTTTCCTTCTCTGACAAGCGCTGCTGCCTTAACCTTTGTGTCTTTGTTTACAGATGCTTCAACCTTGGCTTCTTCTTTGATTGCCTCTTCTTGATTTGTTTCTATAATATGCTTTTTTCCCATAATTTTAAATTAGATAAATTACCGAAGGCAATTTCTATGTTGGTGATGCGGATGGTTTTCTTCCCGATCCCATTGTTTTTCTAACGTTTCCTCTAACGGTTCTATTGTTTGTTTTTGTTCTCTGTCCTCTGACGGTCAAGCCTTTTGCATGCCTGTGGCCTCTCCATGTGCCGATATCTTTCAATCTTTTGATGTTAATCATGGTCTGCCTTCTCAAATCTCCTTCTATTTTATAGTGTTTTTCAATATATTCTTTAAGGTCGTTAACTTCGCTTTGCGATAAATCGGATGCCTTTTTGTTTATATCAATTTTTAATTCGTTTAGAATTGTTTTACTTAAAGGCCTGCCTATTCCATAGATATAGGTTAAAGCGATTTCTATTCTTTTGTTGTCTGGGATATTTACCCCTGCAATTCTTGGCATTTTAAATGTTTAAATATTTAAATATTCGTTTATCCTTGTCTTTGTTTGTGCTTTGGATTTTTTTTGCAAATAACATAAATCCTCCCCTCTCTTCTGATGATTTTGCATCCGTCACAAATTTTTTTAATTGATGGTCTAACTTTCATTTTAATGTTGCGTAATTTTAAAAAGACAAAACCCGAAGGGTTCTGACAATTGTCATAATTAAAATAAACTTTAAGAGCCTATTTTAATCTATAAACAATTCTTCCCTTTTCGTTGTCATATGGGGTCATCTCAACAGAGACTTTATCGCCAGGCAAAATGGTAATTCTGTTCATTCTCATTTTTCCTGACAAAAAACCGGTTATTTCGTTGCCGTCTTGCAGCCTTATTTTAAAGAAAGCATTCGGCAAAGCTTCCGTTACCTGTCCCTCTTTTTTTATAACCTTTTGATTTTTGTTCTGTTCGTGACCTTCCATTAATATATTGTGAATATTAGTATATTAGCAAATAGAAATCAATTAGTCAAGCCCGGCACGCCCAAGCTTAAAACTTTATTTCTATTTTAATAACCTTCTGTGATTGAGGCGCGGTTTTTACCCAAAATGGCCAAAATTTTACATTTACCCTAGCGTTTGCGTCTGATAGGGCACTGCCTACGGTTTCTTTGATTTCGTCGGCTGTTTTACCCATCAAAGATATGGCCAGTGAATTTTTATTTATTGTTTTGTAAACTCCGGATGAAAAATTAACGCTGATGTCCACGCTTCCATCGGCAATGTCGGCATCATAGAAAGAATAATCTGACACGAAACTGCTGTCTAAAATTGTCTTATCCGTCCCCATCTTTGATATTATATAGTCTTTACAAATTCTCTCTAAATCCGACTTTTTAAAGGCTATTCCGGAAGCTTTAACAGTTGTAGTGTAGTTAAAATTATTTACAATTTCGCCGACTTTTTTATCTGCCGAACTCCCATCTTCGTCATACGAAACCGCATCATCCAAAACAATATATTCAGCTCCAAGCTGGTCTTTTAAATCTTGCAGCGCCACAGACGAAAGCTCTTTTACCAGTTCGCTATTTGCATCGTCAATGTCGGCCTGTGTCACTTTTTTAATTTCTCCTGTGTAGCCGCCTTTCATAGCCTCAGCCGAAACTGCGTATGTGCTGTAATAACTGTTTGTGCCATTAAGACCCGGCACTGAAAAATTGGATGGCCCGATATTATAAGCATCACCCCCTTCAAATGCCGAAACTCCCACTTTTACAGACCCCGGCTTGGATTTGGAGCCTCCGGGAACCGTAACCTTTGAGGTTATAGTAAAATACTTTCCCGAATCCGATAAAAGCCTTGTGCCAACCTTCAAAGATAATGATGAACTTGCTGTGTTATAAAGAGTAACCTGTCCGGAAGCTTTTCCGCCATCAGATCCCGACCCTGTCGCGGCAAACTCTTTAGTGGCCGTTTTTTCCGTTTCTATATACTTTGCAGGAATAGATAATTCTTCTAAATTAACTGCGTTAGCTGATTTATCGGCTGTAATGGTTTCGGAATAGGTTAAAGTCTCAACACTTGGCCAAATCTCTATAGTTGCGCTTTGCAATTTAAAGTATAAAAATCCTGCCACCAAAATAACTGCCAGCCCGCTAACAGACACAAACACTTTCCATGGGAATTTCACTCTTTCTTTTTGCCTTACTGTCGCCACGGGCTTTGCAACGCTGACTGTTGTTTTTTTTCTTGCACCCGAACTTGTCCTTTCTGTCTTTTTGGCCACCTTTGGCGGCTTGATGTCGTATATTTTTTTTGCCATTTAGATTTTGACGAGGCTGCTGCCTTTGCAAATGCATAACGGAGGCGATTTGGCATGGTGGCGCCCGCAGGGCGGCCAAATCGCCGAGTTCTGAGGGAAATTTCGCCGCTGGGCGAAATTATCCCGTCAATTTGCAAAGGCAGCAGCCGAGTATTTATTTATCAAGTATTGCCTTAATTCTGCGAACGCCCGCAGAAGAACTTTCTTCTTTTTGAATTTTAAAATGCCCCAAAACTCCTGTGCGTTCAACATGAGGGCCTCCACAAATCTCACGGCTGACAATATTATCTCGGCCGCCAATGGTGTAAACCTTTACTCTTTCACCATACTTCTCTTCAAACACTCCCATCGCCCCTATTTCTTTTGCCTGATCCAGCGACATTTCCTCAAATGAAACAGGCAAGTCTTTATTTATTATATCATTTACAAAATTTTCTGCATCCTGTATTTGGGCTGTGGATAACTTTTGTGGCCAGTTAAAATCAAATCTCATTCTTTCGGCTGTTATGTTGCTGCCCTTTTGATAAACCTCGGGCCCTAAAATTTTGCGCAAAGCAGCCAGCAGCAAGTGCGTTGCCGTGTGATATTTTGTTGCCTGTTCGCCCGCATCCGCCAAGCCGCCCTTAAACATTCCGGCCGAAGCAGTTCGGCTTAACTCCTGATGCCTTTTTAATAATTCTTCAAATTCTTCGCGGCCCAAATTTTTTGTTTTTTCCAGGTTTAATTCCTTTAATATATCAAACGGAAGCCCAAAACTTTGATACAAATAAAAGGCCTTCTCTGCGTCTATATTCTCCAGTTTATTATATTCTGCAATTCCGTTTTCAAGGGTTTTCAAAAATTTAGCCCTTTCTTCTGAAAAAATTGCGCTGGATATCAAATCTTTTAAAAATTCTTTTTTGCTCAAAAATTCGTAGGCAATAATTCTTCTCATAAGCCTTCGCAAGACATATCCCCTTTCTTTGTTGCTGGGCTCGACTCCGTCTGCAATTAATGCGTTTATTGCGCGGCTATGGTCGGCGATAATTCTTTTTTGTTTTTGATCAAGCTCGACCGGTATCTTTTTAAAAATTTCTTCAAAAATATCTGTGTCATAAACATTGTCTTTACCATTCAAAACGGCCACTGCCCTTTCAAGTCCCATGCCGGTGTCAATATTTTTTTGCTTAGCATCAACAATCTTACCATCTTCATTTTTGACATAAATCATAAAAACATCATTCCAAATTTCCACCCAGTTTTTATTTTTCGGGTCAAAAACTTTCGGTGCCGGTTCCGAATTATTTTTCCAATAAAACATCTCTGAGTCCGGCCCACATGGCCCTGTTTTTCCTGCCGGGCCCCACCAGTTGTCTTCTTTAGGCAAAAAGGCAATCCTTTCTTTTTTAATTCCCAGATTCTGCCAAATTTCAGCTGCCTCCGTGTCGCGTGGCGCATCGGCATCACCCTCAAAGCAAGTGACGGCAAACCTTTCAAGAGGTACGCCCAATTCTTTAATCAAAAATTCAAAACTGAATTCTATGGCCTCTTTTTTGCCATAATCTCCCAGACTCCAATTGCCAAGCATTTCAAAGTATGTGCAATGCGTGTCGTCGCCCACATCATCAATATCTCCTGTCCTAATACACTTTTGACAACTGGCTAATCTTGTCCCATCAGGATGTTTTTGTCCTAACAAATATGGCACTAATGGCTGCATTCCTGCCGTTGTAAACAAAACAGTCGGGTCATTTTCAGGAACCAAACTTGCCGAAGGGATGATTTTATGTCCCTTTTTTTCAAAAAATTTGAGATATTTTTCGCGTAATTCCGATGAGGTGATTTTCATAGCTTAATATTTTATTTTACCCCAAAATACAAAAACCCGCAACAAGCGGGTTTTTTTATTTAACACTTCATTTTATTCTGCGGAGCTGACTATTTTTACGAATTCTTCGGAGTTTAAACTCGCCCCTCCGACCAACAAACCATCCACCCCTGCTTGCTTCACATAGTCGCCGGAAGTTTGAGAAGTAACACTGCCCCCATAAATCACTTTGGTGCCAGCCGGTAAAATTTTTCTGATAAATTCAACTGTATTTTTTGTTTCGTCAACATCGCAATTTTTGCCAGTTCCGATTGCCCACACGGGCTCGTAGGCCACGACCAAAAGCTCTGTGACAGAAGCTATTCCGTCATTTATTATGCCGCTAAGCCCCTCTCTTATTTGATTTTCCAATATTTCATTCTTTTTGCCACTATCTCTTTCAGCCGCGGTCTCTCCCACGCAAAAAATCGCTTTAAGCCCCGTTCGCAGCGCTGATTTTATCTTTTTGTTTATAATTTCATTTGTTTCGTTAAAATATTTTCTTCTTTCAGAGTGGCCTAAAATAACATATTCGACCCCTAAATCCTTAACCATCAATGCTGAAATTTCTCCGGTAAAAGGACCTCTCTCTTCAAAGCAGATGTTTTGCGCGCCTAAAGGCAAACCCAAATCTTTTAACAAAGATAAATATGGATTTGGCGGACAGATAACAATCTCGCTTGCAGAATGTTGACATCCTTTTTTAACAGCCTCAAAAAGATCTTTGGCGTCTTTTTGCGACGTTGGGTTCATTTTCCAGTTGCCTATTATTAAATGTTTCATAATTATAGAAGCGAGGATATTCTGCAAAATTCGCATATCGCAGGCCCCGCGTTGTCGGGGCCGAGATATAGGCGCGTTTGAATTTGCATATTATTAAAAACGCAAATTCAAACGACGGCGTGCTAATTTTGCAGACATATCCGAGCGATGATTATTCGGTTAGTATAACGGGGCCATTTTTTGTAATGGCTATTGTGTGTTCAAAATGCGCCGACAGGCTGTCGTCTTTTGTTGCAAACCCATAGCCGTCGGCTGCCTTTTTTATCCTGTATTCTCCGCTCATTGTAAGCATGGGCTCTATACAAATTACCATCCCCTCTTGCAGTTTTTCACCGGTGCCGCGGCTGCCATAATTTAAAATTTGCGGGTCTTCGTGCAGATTTCTGCCAATGCCGTGACCGCAAAGGTCGCGGACAATTCCATAGCCCTGCTCTTCAACGTATCTTTGTATCGTATTTCCTATATCTCCGACCGTATTGCCAATTTTAGCCTTTTTAATTCCCCGCTTTAAGGCTTTTTTTGTAACCATAAGCAGCCTTTTTGCTTCAAAGCTGACTTTTCCGATTGGCAAAGTTACGGCCATATCAGAATAATATCCATTATAAACCACGCCCAAATCCAAGCCTATTATATCGCCATCTCTTAAGATATAATCCGATGGATAGCCATGCACCACCACTTCATTCACCGACGCGCATAAAGAATAAGGAAATCCGTTATAATTTTTGAAAGCAGGAGTTCCGCCCATAGCCAAAATCTTAGCCTCTGCGGCATTATTTAATTCCATTGTGACAACTCCGGGCTTGGCAAGCTTTTCCAAATGTTTTATTGTTCCTGCCAATATCCTCCCGGATTCCTTCATTATTTTAATCTCCTCGGGTGACTTAATCGTTATCATTTATTTCTTAAATTAGCATAGCGATATCTTATTTTACATTAAAAAAGCTATTTATTGAATAGCTTTTAAAATATCATTATGGACATCTGAGGGTGTTTGCTGTCCGTTTATTCTTTGAACTTTCAGGCCGTTTTTTTCAAAATATTCCACCATTGGCAGGGTTCTTTCGGCATATTCCTTCAAACGGGTTTTTATTGTTTCTTCTGAGTCCAAATCTTTTCTTGCCACAAGGTTTGACCCATCAAGCGGACAAGTTTTTAAATCTTTTGTCTCGTCATTGAATAAAATAGAATGACGCATCAGCTCGCAAATTTTTCTGTGGGTATTTCTGAAAATGGTGGTCTGGGCATCTATTTCCATTAAAATAATCTTTATATTTTCTTTTCCATAAAGCTGTTCCAAAACCGGCACCACCCTCTCTGCTTCATAAACTGTTCTTGGAGAACCGGCAAAAATAATGTTTTCACCCTGCTCGGCCAATCTTTTAATCTCTTTGACAACCAAATAAGTTACCCATGGAGGACTGTTTAAAATTCCTTTTGACCAGTTTTCTTTCTCGCTCAAAACATCAAATTTTTGTCCGTCGATTTCAATAACCTCCTGCGATGGTTTTTTAAACTCTCTTTCCAAAATTTTGCTTGTTTCAAAAAGATACAGGCCCAATTTTCCGGCCAATAATTCTGACTGAGTTCCTTTGCCGGCTCCAGGCGCTCCAAATAAAATTATAACCTGCTTTGCCATTAGAATGTGTCGTATTCTCGCATTTCAAGCTGCGAGTTGATTTGCCTGACTGTTTCCAGAACCACGCTTACGACGATAAGCAATGATGTGCCTCCGACCAAAAATGTAAAGTTGGTGACTCCGGTGATGCCGGCGACGACTGTCGGCAGCACAGCAATCAATGCCAAAAATATGGCACCTGTGAACAAGACCCTGTTTAAGATGTGTTTTATAAACTCTGCTGTTGACCTGCCTGGCCTTACGCCCGGGATAAACCCTCCCATTCTCTGCAAGTTTTCAGAGATTGTTTTCGGATCAAAAGTAACTGCTGTATAAAAATAAGTGAAAAGCACAACCATTACAAAATATAAAATTCCGTGCACCCATACATTGGTAAATAAAATACCGATTTGAAGCGCGGTGGCGCCAATCCATCCGCCAAAAGTGCCAAAATAACTGGCTATCATTGAAGGAAACATCAATATCGACATCGCGAAAATAATAGGAATAACTCCTGCCGGGTTAACTGACAATGGCAAATATGTTGACACTCCCCCATACATTTTCATTCCTCTCATTCTCTTTGCATAAGAAACCGGAATATTTCTTCTTGCTTCTGTAATCACCACGACTCCGGCAATAATTGCCACAGACAGGGCTATAAATAATGCATAATAAAAAACTCTCGAAACATCCCAAGTTGCCAAAAGCTGATACATGTTTGCCGGAAGCTGGGCCACAATACCTGCAAAAATTAACAGGGAAATTCCATTGCCCATTTTTTGTTCAGAAATAATCTCTCCAATCCACATCAAAAACATAGAACCTGCGGTAATGGTAACAATAGAACTGATTAACAATGGCAAAGAGAGCCCTGTGATAAATCCCTGATTCTTGAAAACAATCAACATTCCATATGCTTCAAAAGCAGCCAATGGAATAGCCGCCAATCTGGCATATTGATTAAATTTCTGCCTGCCTGCATCACCTTCTTCTTTGTACATTTTTTCCAAAGCAGGGAAAATCATAGTGAGCAACTGCAAGATGATTGTGGCTGTAATATATGGGCCGAGGCCAAGCATCACAATAGAAAAGTTGCTCATAGCTCCGCCTGTAAATAAGTTCATAAGACCCAAGGCCGAGTTCTGATTGAATATTTTCATCAAATCAGAAGTATTGATGCCGGGAACCGGGATGTTTGCAGCAATTCTAAAAACTACAAATAAAAAAATCACCAGAAGAAATTGCTTTCTCAGGTCTTTATCCTTAAAGAGATATTTTATTTTGTCGTACCACATGTTGATAAAAGAAATTAAGCTTTAATAGAACCGCCAGCTTTTTCAATGGCCTCCTTTGCCGATTTTGAAATTTTGCACTTCTCGACAATAATCTTTTTTGAGATTTTGCCTGAGCCCAAAATCTTAACCTCGGGGGCCTTTCCTTTTATCATACGAATAATTCCTTTTTTAAGCAAATTTTCCGGAGTAATAATATCTCCGTCTTTCAAGTTTTTATCCAAAGTATCCAAGTTAACTACAACTGTGTTATCAGCTATAACCTCTCTTCTGTAGCCTTTTAATTTAGGGTATCTTTTTATGATCTCCCTAATCATTGGCACCATTTTGCGTCCTGCCCTGGATGTCTGTCCTTTCATACCCTTGCCTGAATATGTGCCTTTGTGTCCTCCCCTTCCAATTCTCTTCTTGGACTTGGTTTTATGTGTTGGCTTTAATTCGTGTATTTGCATGTTTTTTATGTAGCTTTAGCTCTACTTGCCTTTGGCTCTTAATTTTTTTAATGCGGCCATTGTTCCTCTCGCGTTGTTCAATTTATTCTTTGAAGCCGAAAGTATCTTTGACGAAACATCTCTAATTCCAGCCAATTCGCAAATTGCCCTGACAGCTCCTCCTGCAACCAATCCTCTTCCCTTTAACTGTGGCTTTAACATTATAACAGAAGGGCCTGCCTTTGCTGTAACCTCGTGAGGGATTGTTCCATTTATAATAACAACATCAATAAGGCTCTTTTTTGCCTTTCTTGTGGCTTTTTCTATTGCCTGAGACACATCTCTGCCTTTATCAATTCCAATGCCAATCTTTCCTTTTTTATTTCCGGCAATAACAACAGCCCTGAATCTCAATCTTTTTCCTCCACCGGTAACTCTGGTAACCCTGGCCAAATCTAAAAGCTTTGAATCAAATTCATCTTTTACGGCTGTTCTGCCAAATCCAGGTCTTCCACCAAATCCGGGTTTGCTTGTGCCAAATCCAGGCTTTCCTCCACCCATGCCAGGCCTTCTGATTTGCCTAAAACCCTGCCCTGCCCTCGCTGATGGCTGGGCTACTGATGGACTTTCGTTATTTGTTTGTTGTTTTATTTCGTCTGCCATTTTAAATGTTTAAATGTTTAAATATAGAAATTCTTTAAAATTTCAATCCTCCTTCTCTGGCGCCCTCCGCCAAAGATTTTATTCTTCCGTGAAAAAGAAATCCGGCTCTGTCAAAAACCACTGTATCAATTTTCTTTTCAGCTGCTGCTTTTGCAATTGCCTTGCCGACTTCCTTTGCGATTTCGGATTTTGCTTTTTTGCCTGCCTTTAAATCTTTATCAGAAGCTATGGCCAACACCTTTCCGGAATTATCGTCTATTAACTGGGCATAAATATGATTAATGGATCTAAAAACCGAAAGCCTTGGCCTGGCTGCTGTGCCATGTATTCTGGCTCTGATTTTTTTCTGCCTTCTTTCTTTTTTGATTTGTTTAACTGACATGTTTTTGTGATGCTAAAATTATAAGCAGAATTTTTATTTAGAAGAAACGACTTTCTTACCTTCTTTTCTCCTGATTTTTTCTCCCTGATATTTAATTCCTTTGCCTTTGTATGGCTCGGCTTTCTTTTGTTTTCTGATAATTGCGGCCATTTCTCCCACCAGCTGTTTGTCTATTCCAGAAACAGTGACAATATTTTTTTCGACTAAAAATGTGATTCCTTCTGGTTTTTTAATTTCAACCGGGTTTACAAATCCCAAATTCAAAACCAATTTATCGCCTGTGGCTGCGGCCTTAAATCCAACTCCCTCAATTTCAAGCTTTTTTTCAAAGCCCTTGCTTACGCCTTCCACCATATTAGCAATCAAAGCTCTGTACAATCCCCACAATCCCCTGCCTTTTTTTGGCAATTCTCCAGCCGGAGCAACCAAAACCTGCTTGTCCTGAACCTGGACTTTTATTTCCGGGCGCAAAGCTTGTTTTAACTCGCCCTTTGGGCCGGAAACTTTAATTTCGTTTGCCGAAACTTCAACCTTAACGCCTTCTGCTATTTCAATTGGTTTTTTACCTATTCGTGACATTTTTGTTTTTTTTAATTAATTGCCCCTTTTGTATGGGTTTAATATTTTACCAAACTTGGCAGATAATTTCTCCACCTAATTTTGACTTTTTGGCTTCTTTATCGGTCATCAGTCCTTTTGATGTGGATACCACAGAAATTCCATGGCCTCCGTGAACTTTTTTCATCTCAATAACTCTTTCATAAATTCTCTGTCCTGGCTTTGACACTCTTTTCAATCCAGAAATGACAGGCAAATCATTGTCGTATTTTAAAACAATCTTTATGGCTTTCTGTCCGCCCTTGACTGATTTTTTAACTTCGCCCACAAAACCTTCTTTTGACAAGATGTTTGCGACTTCATTTTTAATTTTTGACATGGGAATCAAAACCTCGGCCTTTCCTACGGCCTGAGCATTTCTTATTTGATTTAACATGTCTGTGATTGGATCTGTCATTTTTGAAAATTTAAATATTTAAATATTTAAATATTATTTATTATTACCAACTTGATTTTTTAATTCCCGGAATTTCTCCTTTGTTTGCCAATTCTCTGAAACAAATTCTGCAAAGTCCGAACTTTCTCATAAAACCATGCCTTCTTCCACACTTAAAGCATCGTCTGATTATCCTAGACGAAAACTTTGGTTTCATTTTTGCTTTTGCTTCTTGCGATGTTTTTGCCATAATTTTGAATGAGGTTAAATGAAAATTTATTTTCATTTATACCGAATGATAAATTATATAAGCGTAGCTTCTATAATTTGTTACTTTGTTTCTTTAATTGGAAATCCCAATAATTTATATAATTCCTGCCCTTCTTTTTTGGACTTTGCGTTTGTCGTAAATGTAACCTGAAATCCGAAAATTGTTTTTTCTTTTTCTGTAAAAATCTCAGGGAAGAAAATGTGCTCTTTGAATCCAACATTTAAATTTCCCTTTTCGTCAATTGACTTTGGATCAAGACCCTTAAAGTCTCTCGATCTTGGCAATGACAAAGATATAAATCTCTGGGCAAAATCCCACATTCTGTCTTTTCTCAATGTGACCCTTGCTGCGATTTCAAGATTTTCTCTTAATTTAAAGCCTGCAATTGATTTTTTTGATTTTACCAAGGATGGTTTCTGTCCTGCAATCAAAGCCAAATCGGATAAGATAAAACTCTGAATTTTTTCCCTTTCTGAGCCCGATTTTCCAGACGTGGTTTTGCCAAAGCTGGTGTTCAAAACAATCTTTTTGATTGTGGGAACAGCCATCTTGTTCTTGTAGCCAAACTCTTTCATCATCGCTGGCACCACTTCTTTATTATATTTTTCTCTTAAAGTTTGCATGATAGTATATTTATATTGCGCTTTCGCATTTTTTGCAGATTCTGGATTTTATATCTTTTTCGGTTTTATACCCAATTCTGGTGGCTTTACCGCATTTTGGGCATATTATTTTTGCATTTGAAATGTCAATAACAGCGGGCAAAGAAACAATTTGTCCCTTTTCGCCTTCTCTCCTGGGCCTTACGTGCTTTTTTTTCATATTTACTCCTTCAACCAAAATCTTTGCATCTTTTGGAAGAGCTTTCAAAATCTTGCCTGTCTTTCCTTTATCCTTTCCGGCTATTATTAAAACATTGTCTCCTTTTTTGACTTTCATCTTTTTAAAAAATTAAAGTAATTCCGAAGCCATCATGGCTATTTTATCAAAACCTTTTTCTTTTAACTCTTTTGCCGTGGGGCCCAAAACTCTTGAACCTTTTGGCATTTTTCCATCGCCCAAAATTACAGCCGCATTGTCGTCAAACCTGATATAGGATCCATCTGCCCTCTTGTATTCCTTGTGCTGGCGGATAATAACCGCTTTTACTTTGTCGTGTTTTTTAACAAGCTTCCTTGGCTCGGCTTTTTTTACCGCAGCAACAACAATATCTCCCAATTGAGCGTATCTTTTTCTTGTTCCTCCCGGCACATTGATAACCTGGATTATCTTTGCTCCGGAGTTGTCGGCTACTTTTAACATTGACCTTGGCTGTATCATCTTTTTTAAATTAAATTTTTCCTGCCACCTTCCAAGTCTTATCTTTGGAAATTGGCTTAATTTCTTCTATTATGACTTTATCTCCAATATGAAATTCCCCCTTTTCGTCGTGGGCCTTATATTTTTTGTGGATTTTAAACCTTCTCTTGTATTTTGGGTGTTCTTTTATGCTTTCAACTTCAACCACAACGGTTTTCTGCATTTTATCGGAGACCACAATACCTTGTAATTTTTTTGCTGGCATATTAGTTTTTTTGCTCGTTAATAATGGTTAACATTCTTGCAATCTCTTTTTTTGCATTGTTTATCTCTTTGGTATTCTTCAATTTATTGGAAGAAAACTTAAATCTGAGATCCTGCAGTTTTTTCTGCAAATCCCTAACTGACTTTCCCAATTCATCTTTTGATTTTTTTCTTAAATCTGCTGCCTTCATTTTAGTTTTCCTTCTTTATGAATTTTGTTTTGATTGGAAGTTTCATAGAAGCGCCTTCAAGTGCCTCCTTCGCAACTTCCTCTTTTAATCCGTCTATTTCAAAAATTATTCTTCCTGGCCTTATCGGAAAAACATAGTGGTCAACTGCTCCTTTTCCTCCACCTAATGCTGCCTCGTGTCCTTTTGATGTTACGGGCTTGTCCGGAAAAATTCTAATCCAAAGTTTTCCGCCCTTCTTCATATATCTTAAAATATATCTTCTTGCAGATTCCAGCTGGCGGGCGCTAATCCACTTTGTTCCCATCGATTTCAAGGCAAAACTGCCAAAGTTAATCTCTGTTGCCTTTGTGTCAACTCCTTTCGAGTTTCCCTTGTACCACTTTCTGTGTTTTACTTTTTTGGGCATTAATATAGCCATAGTCGTGTTTTTGATGTCATTGCAAGCCCCTTAGGGCGAAGCAATTTCAATTTTTATTTATATTGCTTTGTCGCTATGCTCCTCGCAATGACGGATTACATTATTCAAATTTATCTCCTTTATATATCCAAACCTTTATTCCGATTTTTCCATAAGTGCAGTGGGCTTCGTCCTGGGCATAGTCAATATCGGCCCTCAATGTGTTTCTTGGAAGCCTTCCCTGGGCCATCCATTCTCTTCTGGCAATTTCTATTCCGTTTAATCTGCCAGCTACTTCAATCCTGATTCCTTTTGCCTCTTTGCCTGTCATTACCTTTTCAATGGTTTTTTTCAAAATCTGCCTGAATGGCATTCTCTTTTCTATCTGCTGGGCAATGATTTGCGCAATCAAAGCCGAAGACATGTATGGATTTTTGACTTCTTTTATTTCAAGCTTGATTCCCCTGTTTGAAGTCGCCCTTTTTAACTTTCTCTTGATTTTCTTTTCGATCTCCGCCTTCAATGTTTCAATTCCGTTTCCTCCGCGTCCGATAATAAGTCCCGGTCTTGCCGTTTCAATTATTATATTCAGCTTATTGGCAGAATGCTCTATTTCGATATTCGCAACGGAGGCTTCTTTTAATTTCTCTCTCAAAAAATCTTTTATACAAAAGTCTTCCTCCAAATATTGGGGCATTTTGTTTCCGTAAAAACCTCTGATATTCCAATCTTCTGTTCCTCTGATTCTAAATGATTTTGGGTGAACTTTATGTGACATAGTTAAGATTTTTTAGCTTTGGTTGTTGCTTTTTTTGCCTTTGGCTTGGCTGTTTTTGTTTTTTCTTTCTTTTCCGGTTTTACTGCTGGGGTTATTTCTTTCTTTGTTTCAGATTTTATAGTCGGGCTGACTTCTGACAATATCACCACGATATGAGAAGTTCTTTTCATAATGGAATATGCCCTACCTCTGGACATTGGGTGCCATCTCTTCAATTTTGGACCTTCATCCACCATTATTCTTGAAACAAATAAATTGTTTTCGTCCAAATGAAAATCATGCTTTGCTGTGGCTGCGGCCGAGTTGATAAGCTTCAAAACATCTCTGGCGGACTTATTTGTTGTAAAAGAAAGGATATTTACAGCTTCCTGCAAAGTCTTTCCTCTTACGAGGTCTGCCACCAATCTTGTCTTTCTTGGCGCTGTCCTTAAATTTGATAATCTTACTTTTACTTCCATATTTTTAAACTATAATTTTGAGCTACGGATAAATGAAAATTTATTTTTTATTTAAACCGAGCGATAAATTACATAAGCGTAGCTTCTATTTCTTCTTTGGGGCTGGCGCAGCGACTGCTGTAGCAACCTTTTGTTCTGCTGCCTGCTCCTGAGCTTTTTGCATCTTTCCTCCGTGCCTTATAAATTTTGTCGTTGCGGCAAATTCCCCAAGCTTATGACCAACCATATCTTCGGAAACATAAACTGGCACAAATTCTTTTCCATTATGTACTCCAAATGTAAATCCCACCATCTCAGGAGAAATCGAGGAATATCTTGCCCAAGTCTTTATAATCTTCTTGTCGTCTTTTTTGGACGCTAATACTTTTTCAAGCAAATTCCCGTCAATATATGGACCTTTTTTTAAACTTCTTGACATATTATAGTTGTGTTTAGTTTAATGTTTCTGTTTATAATTCCTATTACTTTTTCTTTCTTCTGCTGATGATCATCTTATTTGACCATTTTTTCCTATTTCTTGTCTTCACTCCCAATGCCGGCAATCCCCATGGAGTCTTAGGATGCTTCAAGCCGATTGGCTGTCTGCCTTCTCCTCCTCCGTGTGGATGGTCAACTGGGTTCATTACAGACCCTCTTACTGTTGGCCTAATTCCCTTATGTCTGTTTTTTCCGGCCTTTCCAACTCTGTAAAATCTGTTTTCTGCGTTTGATACCTGCCCGATTGAGGCATAACAATGTCCTTTAAATCTTCTCACTTCTGTAGAGGGCATTTTTAAGTTTATATACTCTCCGTCATGAGCCAACACCTGAGCTGAACTGCCTGCTGATCTCACAATTTTCCCGCCTTTGCCCGGCTCAAATTCAACATTATACACCGAGGTTCCCACAGGAATATGCTTTAACTGCATTCTGTTGCCTGTTTTTAATGGAGCCTGTTGGGCAAAAATAATCTCGTCGCCAACCTTTAATCCTGTTGGAGCTATGATATATTGTTTTTGATTATTGTCTTTATATTCAATCAAAGCAATAAAAGCTGTTCTGTTTGGATCATATTCCAAAGCAGTCACTGTGGCTGGAGAATCAAGTCTTGTCTGGGCGAATTCAATCATCCTGTAAAGCTGCTTAACTCCTCCCCCCTTGTGTCTCGTGGTAATTCTTCCTGTTGCTTTTGACCTTCCGTTGCTTCTTCTGATATTAAAAGTCAAGCTCTTTTCCGGGCCTTTTTTGGTCAACTGGGAAAAATCTATTCCAGACATTCCCCTCCTAGATGGTGTTGTTGGTTTAAATGTTTTCATTAGAGTATTTCAATTTTTTGGTCCTTTCTTATTTTCACAATTGCTTTTGTCAGCTGCTTTCTCCATCCTCTTGTTTTTCCAAGCCTTCTTTTTTTTGGGGGCACTGTAACAATATTTACTGACAAAACATTAACATTATAAATTCCTTCAATGGCCTTTTTTATTTCCGGCTTTGTGTACTGCTCGGGAACCTCAAAAACATACTGGTTATTTTCGGCCGATAATGAAGCTTTTTCTGAAATATGGGGCTTATTTATTGCCTCGTATGAAAAACTCTTGCCTGCTGTTTTTACAGCTGGCTTTTCTTTCTTTGGGGCCTCAATTTTCTGCTCCTCTTTTTTATTTTCTTTTTTGCTGAATAATGCCATAAGTTTGCGTAGCGATATATTTCTACTTTACAAATGTTTTTTCTATTGTCTTGATTGAATCCTGGGGTATTAATAAATACTTATGGTTCAATAAATCCAAAACATTCAAATTTCTTGCGTCTTCAATCGATGTTTTTTTGATATTTCTTGCCGCTAAAACGATTTTTTTGTCATATCCGGGCAAAGCAATCAAAGTTGTCTGCAACTTGCATGGTAATTTTGAAAGGGCGGTTGCCACTTCTTTTGTTTTGCCTTTTTCAAGTTCAATTTTATCCAAAACTACAAGCTGGTTTGTTTTAGCCTTTTCCGACAAAAGCATAAGCAAAGCCTTTCTTCTCATTTTTGCAGGGATTGTCTTTTCATAATTCCTTTCATTTCTTGGTCCGAATGTAATTCCTCCCCCTCTCCAAATTGGAGACCTTTTTGATCCATGCCTTGCTCTTCCAGTTCCTTTTTGTCTCCATGGCTTAATTCCGGAGCCGGAAACTTCGCCCCTGTTTTTTGTGTGAGCTGAATTTTGTCTTTGATTTGAAGTCATGGAAACCATTATCTGATGCACTAAATCAGCATTGAATTTAACTTCAAAAATCTCTTTTGGCAAAGTAATGTCTCCGACTTCTTTTCCAGCTTGATTGTAAATTGTAGTTTTCATAATTTTAAGTGAGGGAAATATGAAAATTTATTTTCATATTGACCGAGCGAGAAATTACATAAGCGTAGCTTCTATATTATCCTCTAATTTCAAGCAAAGCTCCTGTTCTTCCGGGAACCGCTCCCTTTATTATTAAAATATTATTCTGGGCGTCTATTTTGACGATTTTTAAATTCTTGACAGTTACCCTTTCTCCACCCATTCTTCCGGGCATTTTTCTGCCTTTTATAACGTGCTGAGGAAATCTGCATCCAGTTGAACCGATTGTCCTGTGCTCATGTTTGTTTCCGTGAGTGGCTGAAAGCTTGCCCGAAAATCCGTGCCTTTTAACGCCTCCCTGAAAACCTTTTCCTTTTGAGGTGGCTGCCACCTTAACGATGTCGCCCTCTTTGAACAAGTCAACTTTTATTTCATCGCCAGCATTTTTGCCGGTTTCGCCTCTTTCTTCCCTGATGACTTTGTATTCTTTGCCCTTCATTGACTTGCCAATTTTTTCTTTCTTTTCTATCTTTTCAAAACCGATTTGCACAGCTTCGTAGCCGTCTTTTTCCTTATTTTTTTGCTGCAAAACAACGCAGGGTCCCGCAGTCATCAAAGTAACCGGAATCAAATTTCCTTTCTCGTCAAACATCTGGGACATTCCAATTTTTTTTCCAAGTATGAATTTCATAATTCTCTCTATTAAAGAAAAATCGGGCGAATTGCCCGATTTTCCGGCAATGTTGTTACCCC
>CAZQBZ010000006.1:0-27007 GCA_964592355.1 uncultured Candidatus Saccharibacteria bacterium | reverse complement strand
GCGGAGGGGCGGCTAACGCACTGCAAAGTTACGGCATTTTTTTGGCCCCGGTTGCGCTTTTGCCGATAGCTAATTCATTGCGCGGCATACAGTATGTTTTTCTGTTGGGTCTGACATTTTTTACTTCCACGTTTTTCCCCAAGGTTTTAAAAGAAAAAATTTCCGGCCAAATCATGTTTCAAAAAGCTGTCGCCGTGCTGCTAATAGTGGCCGGGTTGGTGATTTTGGTGTTTTAAATTAAAATGGAATTCAATTCAAATTTAAATTTTTTAAAAAAATCGGATATTAAAATAGGCCTTGCTCTTGGCGGAGGCACGGCTTTGGGGTTTGCCCACATCGGGGTCTTGAAGGCCTTTGAAGATGGGGGAGTGCCAATTGATTTTATTTCCGGAACCAGCGCCGGGGCTATTATAGGATCTTTGTATGCCTTCGGGGTTTCGTTTAAAGATATTGAAGACGAGGCCAATAATTTAAATTGGAAAAAGGCGGCAAAGATACGTCCTTCCAAGCTCAGTATTGCCACCAATGATGCCGTAAAAAAAATTTTAGAAAAACATATAGGAAAAAAGGCAGATATATCAGACGCAAAGATACCATTGGCGATTGTGGCGACCGATATAGAAAGCGGGGCAAAAATTATTTTTAAGTCGGGCAATGTAGTGGATACGGTTTTGGCAAGTTCATGTTTGCCGGGATTATTTGCTCCGGTTCAAATACAAGGCATGATGTTGGTTGACGGAGGAATTGTTGAAAACGTTCCCGTATCGCCCCTAAAAGGCATGGGCGCCGACATCATAGTCGGAGTCAATTTATTAAAATATCGCAAATATTCTCGTCCGGAAAATATTATGGGTGTCTTGTCCAATTCTTTTGATATGATAAACCATAAAATATCAACGCAACCCATATCGGGCAATATACATATTCTGATTGAACCGAATCTCAGCGGTTATTATATGGGCGATATCAACAAGTGGCGAGAAATTACGGACGAGGGGTATAAAGAGACAATAAAACACATGGACGCGATAAAAAAATTGAAAAAAACGGCTCCAGTGGAAACATTTTGGCAGAATGTCAAAAAATTATTTTCAAATTAATATGAATTTTACTCAAAAGATTTTATTATTCGTTATTGTATTTTCTTTGTTTTTTATGGCAGTGCATGTAAGCGGATTTTATGATGCAAGGGCGCTGATGAATGACTTGGGAGGCCTTCCATGGTTATATTCTTCATTGGTGGCATTATTTTCCATACTTGTCGGATTTGTCGTGCAAAAACAATGGGAAAACTGGAACAATTTGGTTGATTCTGTAAAAAGCGAAGTGGATTCTTTGCGTGAGTTATTCTTATGGTCAAGGTATCTGCCACAAGAATATAAGGACAGATTCAGCAAGGGTATAAAATTTTACCTTAAAGAGATGTCTGCCAGCGGACTCCAAAAAAGCGAAAGGGGGGAGAAGTCTGAAAAAATAGAAAAAGCATTTTCCGGCCTTCAAGAGGTTATGTTTGAATTATCCGAAAAAGATCCCGCCCGCATGACAACCACGTTTTCGTTTTTCTCAAAAATTTTAGAAGCCAGAAGCAATAGGCTCAGATATGGCTCGCATCATGTTCCGCAATCCTTGAAAAGCACCCTGAAATTTTGCACCTTTTTGGTTATTATCCTTTCATTGTTTATCGGAATAAGGGACGTGTGGCTCGATTACACATTCACTGTAAGCTTATCGCTTGTGGCCTTTATAATTTATATTGTTATTGATGACTTGGATAATCCATTGACTCCGGGGAACTGGCACCTTACGACAGAAGAATACGATTTTCTTACAAAACAGATTTCCTTTATAGAATCCGAGCAGAGTTAAATTATCATTTCGGCTATTGACATTTGTTTTGGGTTTGCTATATTGAAAATGAAGAACATTTAAAACAATCAATTGTCCACGAAATTGCAGGGCTTTAAATAGCTTGGCAGCTTCGTGGACGATTGGCAATGCACTCTCTCTGGAAGAAAGAAGCCACAGGTAGGCCTGAGGCAAGTTGTAATTAAGAGTAGTGGAAGCATTTTCGCTTCTGAGGTGCATTTGTCTGCGGCATACGTGGGCGTAAAAACGTGCGGTGCAACGCACGCCAGCCCGGCAAAGTGGCAAGGAGCTAACATTAGCAGCTGCATTACGACTGCTCACCGGTGTGAGCCTCGTAAACCTGACAGGGATGTTTCCCAGTCTCCAGCCAGCGACACGAGTCGCACCCAGCCGTCATTTCTTTGCCTCCATTGCCAATCGTCCCGTTTGTTCTTTTCCACATCCTCTATACGTTCGCTCAGCGAACCCCGTTTTCATATCGCAGAGGCCCGCCTCTGCAATCCACACACTTCCTTTTATCGCTCCCGAACCCTCCCCATGGACCATTGCTTGCAATGGTCCTCATTTTTTATATACGATTTTACAGTTGACCAATTGGATATTTTTTGTTAAAATCTATTTATAAAATGGGCGATTAGTTCAGTAATAGAATACTGAACTGGTTCAATAATTTGGTGGGCTCACAAGGGCCCGTAGTTCAGTGGTAGAACGCTGTCCTGATAAGACAGAGGTCGAAGGTCCGATTCCTTCCGGGCCCACCAAATTATTTAAATCAAAACAGGGATAATATCTCTGTTTTGTTTTGCAATAAAAAAAGCTATGGGGTAAAATATATGTATAAAGCTAAATTAAAATTATGTTTTCAAAAACAGATAAAAAAATTTTAACGATAGCGGTTATATCCCTAATATTGGTTTTTTTGGCGCTTATTTTTATAACTATAAATAGTTCTAATTTTCAGGCCGAAAACGCAAAAAATATCATAAAAGTCAGAGTTACTGACGATAATAATAGTAATTAATTTAAAATAATGGTATTTATTCCAAGCAACGCGAAAGATTATAACTCAAAAGAGGCTGCAAGGCGCAAAAAGCCCATCAAAAAAACCAGTGAAAGTAAAGCCACGGACAGATTTTGGGGCAATGCCGCAAGGTTGGAGCACACGAATGTAAGAAATAAAAATAAAAGCAAAAAGGGCAGATAATGCAAACCCAAATAATTGAAAGCATAAAGGCAGCCCTTTGGGGTCTGATTATTTATGGACTAACTTTGCTGACAGCCGGCTCGGCAAATTTTATTTTCCAGCCAAATCTTGTTTGGCAGCAGACAGGCGATATTTCCATTTCAGACACCAATCCGTCTCAGGCTTTTTATGATGAGTTAAAAGGAGGAACAAGAAATTATATCATTGATAAGGATAGTGAATTTGATTTATATCTAAATGTTTTGACGCCAGAATTAGTGAACGGAGCGGCAAGATATTCAATCGCCGTTTATTTGCAAAAAGACGATGGCACAGAGGAGCAGCTGAGCCTGCTTTATGGCCCCACGGCTGAATGGAAAGAATATTATGAATCATTCAGCAGGGAATATTATATGAAGGGCCCTGAACTGGATAAGAGTTTTTCAGCCGGCAAGTATAGGATAGAGATTTCTTCGCTTGATAATATCGGAAAATATGTTTTAGTTTCGGGTAAAACAAAAATATGGGAGCCGATGGGATTACTTTCTTTATATTGGAAGCTTCCAAAATTAAAGATGGATTTTTTCCAGACCAGTATTTGGCAATTGGCCTTTTCTCCGTTAATGATTGCAATTGTTATTGTTGCGGGACTGATATTGCTGTTAATTGCCATAATAAATTATATAGTCGGCTTGATTCAGCTTAAAATAAGGCAGGCCGAGGCAAAAACAATCTTGTTAACATCGGGTGGAATGCTGATGAAATCTGAAATTTCAAAGCTTTTGCAAAAACCGGCATACAATATAACAGTTGCCTTTATCGTTACTGCCGGAAAAACCGGCGAAAAGGTGGAATATCTGAAGAATGATTATATGGTTATGCGCGAAATGGGTTTTAATGTACTTGAAATTGACATTGAGGGCAAAACAGAAAAACAGGTGAGGGAAATAATACAGCTTCGGGATATAATTTTTGTGGAAGATGGAAATGCCTTTATGCTTTTAAAAGCAATGCGAAAGTGCAACTTTGAGAAAATAATGCGCGAATTGCTAAAGTTGGGCAAAGTTTATTTGGGCGTTGGTTCTGGCAGCATGGTAGCGGGAAAATCAATAAGGATTGCCGAATGGCTGGGCCAGGAAAATGAGGTTAATTTAAGAGGTTATAAAGGATTGAATCTGGTGCCCTTTGAAATTTTTCCACATTATGCTCCCGAGCAAGATACCTTGATCAAGAAAAAAGTTTGGTTTAAGTGGCGAAGAAGGAAAATAAAATTTTTAACCGACAAGCAGGCTGTCCTGTCGCAAGGAAAAAGCATAATAACAATTGGCGAAGGAAATAAAATAGAAGTGTAAAATCTGTTATGAAAATAAGCGTTAAGGCAAAACCAAACTCCAGAGAAGAAAAAGTGGAAAAAATCGGGGAAAATGATTTTATTGTTTCGGTTAAAGAGAGGCCGGAAAAGGGAAAAGCAAACGAAGCCATAAGAAACGCTTTGGCAGTTTATTTTAAAGTGGCTTCGTCTAGGATAAAAATCGTTTCAGGGTACGCCTCAAGGAACAAAATAGTGGAAATAATCTGAGGGAAAATCCAGCATGCAGCTCATTGAAAAATGAGCTGTTTTGTTGTATAAATATATCCAGTGAACTATTCTTTTCCCCCTGGTTCTTTTCAAAGGCGCCGAAAATGTCCAGACTATTTGGCGTGTTTATCATTGGTTCGTCCAAGGACGAGCGCAGGCAGCTCATGGATGATTACTACAAAAAGAGAAGGATGTGGAATCTTGGCATCGGATTCGAGGTTAAGATACACCTCATTACTGGCCTGGGCGACCTGGACAACAGGCTGCAAGAATGCATCCCGCGCATGGTTTTCGTTCGCCATGACATGCCAGAGCAGGATCTGGCCCAGATTAAGGGCAAGATTTCCGCTAAACACCCCCAGCTCTCAGTGAGCTTCGTCGGGGTCAAGATCGCCCTGCCCGCTGCCCTCGAGCAGCCAGTCACATGATTGAGCCTTGCGCCCAAAGGGGCCAAACCGCTTCGCTTCTGCGAAACCGCGGTTTGGCCCGTTTTTTTGACAATGTTTTTTATTTTTTCTAAAATAAACAATCTTGTTATTTTATAAATAATAAAATGACAAGATTGTCACAGATTTTTGTTAAGTCAATATTGATTTTAATATTTTACAGAGTAAACTTATTATAATGGCAGTCAAAAAAAATAAACCAAAAAAGATTTTGGCAAAAGCTCCCGTAAAGAAATCGGCTCCAAAGAAAGTTGCTGCAAAGAAGGCTGTTGTCAAAAAAATAATTCCAGAAAAAGTTGAAAAGAAAGTTGAAGTTGCAGAGAGTCCAAAAACTCCGCCAAAACAGAATTTTGTTTTTTCGCCAGAATCCCTTTTTAAGGCAAAGATAAAAGTTATCGGGATAGGGGGCGGCGGAGGCAGTATTGTTTCTGAAATTGGAAAATCTTTGGAAAAAGCCACTTTTTTGATTGCAGACACGGATATAAGGGCATTAAAAAAGAGAAATGGCATAAAGCATTTTTGGTTTGGCGAAGAATTAACCCACGGACTTGGCACTGGCGTAAATGTGGAATTGGCAGAAAATGCCGCCAATCAAGTCAAAGAAAAATTTAAGGAAGTGTTTGTCGGTCAGGATATTGTCATATTTATTGCTTGTCTGGGCGGGGGGCTGGGCTCCGGCGCTACTCAAATTTTTATTGATGCCGCGAAAGAATTCAATGGCATAACACTGGGGATTTTTACTTTGCCGTTTAAATTCGAAGGCAAAAACAAAAGCAGAATCGCTCTTAATGCATTAAAGATTTTGAGACAATCATTAAATGTTTCTTTGGTGATACCAAATGAAAAGATATTTAAGGTAATAGACGAAAATACGCCGATAACAGAAGCATTTTCAATGGTTAATAAAAATCTTACGGGATCCTTGGAAAGCCTTATAGATTTAATTTACAACCCGGGAATAATCAACATAGACTTTGCGGACTTAAAAGCAATTTTACGTGGAAAAGGCAATCAAGCCTTCTTAAATACAGTTGAGGAGCTTGGCAAAGACAGGGCGGAAAAAACCTGTGAAAAAGCGTTTATTAACCCGCTTTTGCAGGCGCATGGGTTTGCCGCAGACAACATTTTGTTTAATATCGCCGGGTCTGAGAATTTATCTATGTTCGAGGTTGAAAAAATAAGCAGGCATATTTCAGAGCTGAATCCAAAGGCTAAGATTATTTTTGGAATTTCAAAAAATCCTAAGTTAAAAGGGAGTATAAAAACAACCATTTTAATGACAGGGGCCGGAATAGACGGGGCAAGAGAAATCGCGCCGGAGAAGGTTCAGCCTGTTCAAAAAGACATTGCATCAAAGCCTGCTCAGAAAAGTCAGAACAAGAAAAAGCAAAAATCGTCTGCCGTAAAGCCCAATATAAAGCCTAAAAAAGTTAAAAAGGAAAGAGAAGGCGTTCCTTTAAATTTCCCTGAACCCGTTCAAATGGAGCCGTCAGAGGTATTGCAGAATAAAATAGAAATAGAAGACATGGATCTTGCTTTGGCAACAGATATAAGCAAGAGAAATGTAAGGAGAAACGGCTTGGATATTAAAAAAGCTCAGGAGGATGAAGAAAAAAAGCGCCACGACCAGGAAAGAGAATGGGAGATTCCGGCATTTTTAAGAAGAGTTAAGTATAAATCATAATTTATGGTAAACGAATCATTAGAAGTTAAAAAAGCGATTATTCCAATAGCAGGCCTTGGTACGCGTTTTTTGCCGCTATCAAAAGCTATCTCAAAAGAATTTTTTCCACTGGTGGACAGGCCCATTGTCCAGTATATAATCGATGAGATTAAAAAGTCAGGAATAGAAGAGGTTGTTTTTGTGGTTAATCCGAAACAAAAAATGATTTTGGATTACTTTGAAAAATCTCCGGACATCGAAAAATTTTTAACAAAAAGAAACAAGTCAGAAATTTTAAAAGAGTTTAAGGAATTCGAGTCTATATTCGAAGGAATTAATTTCAGTTTCGTGTCACAAAAAGATCCGCTTGGCGATGGGCATGCTCTTTTGCAGGCAGCCAAAAAAATCAAAAAGGAACCGGTGGCGGTTTCCTTCGGAGATGATATAATAGATGGAGAACAACCGGCAATTGACCAGCTTATAAACATTTTTAAAACTTGTAATGCGCCGGTGGTAGCTTTAAAAAGCGTGCCAAGAGAGAGAGTCGGAGCTTACGGAAGCGTTGCCGTGGAGAAGATAGCGCACAATCTTTATAAGATCAAAAAGATTATCGAAAAGCCAAAACCGGAGGAAATTCCATCAAATCTGGTGATAGTGGGAAAATATATTCTAACGCCAGATGTTTTTTCTTATCTCAAAAAAGCAACTCCTTCTTCAAAAGGAGAGATAATTTTAGCAGAAGTTTTTGATAAGATGCTTGGCGAAGGGAAAACAATTTATGGATACGAGGTAAAGGGTGAGTGGCTTGAATGCGGAGACAAATTGAAATGGTTAAAGTCTTTCGTGTATCTTGGGTTAAAGGATCCGAGA
The DNA here is from genome assembly GCA_964592355.1 of uncultured Candidatus Saccharibacteria bacterium. Taxonomy (GTDB): domain Bacteria; phylum Patescibacteriota; class Minisyncoccia; order Minisyncoccales; family Staskawiczbacteraceae; genus XYD1-FULL-39-28. Next base: position 19,400 of record CAZQBZ010000006.1, on the reverse strand, counting down.
TTTGGCCACGAACTTAGAAATTATATTAAAACAATAAAATAAATGATTTACGACTTAATTATTGTGGGCGGAGGGCCGGCAGGCATTACGGCCGGGATTTATGCCGGCCGTCAAAGAATGAAAACTTTGTTGATAACCAAAGAATTCGGCGGACAGATGACCGAAAAGGCTACCGAGGTTTGCAACTACCCCGGATTTCCAAGAATTTCCGGATCCGAGCTTATAGAAAAATTCGTTGATCACCTAAAAGCTCAGGAATTTGTGGAAATTAAAATGGCCGAAGCTGAAAAAATCGAGAAAGAAGGAGACATTTTTACAGTCACAACCACAGAGACTGAAAAAATACAGGCAAAATCAGTTATCGTAGCCACAGGGGCAGATCCAAGGCCATTGGAAGTGGCGGGAGAAAAGGAATATATCGGCAAGGGCGTTAGCTATTGCGTTACCTGTGACGGACCCGTGTTTAAAAATAAGGCGGTTGCCATAATAGGCGGCGGAAACTGCGGGCTTGAAGCGGCCCTGTTTATGCAAAATTATGCAACTAAAATTTATGTCCTGGAATTCGGTTCAGAATTAAAAGCGGATCAGGAAAATAAAACCGAAATTGAAAAATCAGATAAAATAGAAGTTATATATAACGCCAAAACAACGGAAATAAAAGGTCAGCAAATGGTTTCCGCCATTGTGTATGAAGACCAAAAAACAAAAGAAATAAAAACATTGGAGGTTCAGGGGGTGTTTATAGAAATTGGCACGCAGCCAGCGACTGCGTTAGTGAAAGGGCTTGTTGATTTCAGCAAAAGAGACGAAATTATTTCAGACAATGAAACCTTTATGACAAAAACTCCCGGCCTATTTGCTGCCGGAGACAATAATTCAGGTCCTTATAAACAAATTGTTACAGCCGCAGGCGAGGGGTGTAAAACAGCTTTGGCGGCCTATGATTATCTTAGAAAATTAGGCAAATAGAAATATAATATTTATTATTATTCAAAATGCCCGTTGAACAATACCAAAATAAGGCCAGAAGAGCAGTTTCTCTTATGGAGTTATTGATAGTCGTAGTTGTTATTGCGGTTTTAAATGTCATTCTGATAGCGTATCTTTATATTTATATAGGAAAGGCAAGGGAATCCGCCACACAATCAGAGCTTAGGCAGATAGCGCAAGCTTTTCAGGCTTACAAATCCAGGCACGGATGCTACCCAGATCCAAAAACCTGCAATGGAGTAAAGTGCGACTGTTGTATTAGCGAAGATTGTGACGGATATGGCGGTTGGGAAAATCTTTCCGGCGTCTTGGTGTCAGAAGGAATTATCGGAGGAGGCAATTTATTGGAGTTGGACCCCTGGAAAAATCCTTATTATTTTGATGCGAATTGGAGAGATGAAAAAGGAAAAATTTGCACCCAGATAATGTCATACGGTCCCAACGGAGTTGCAGACATTGATTGGTCTGATTGTCAAAATCTTTGGACAAATTCAGATGACGAAGGAATATTAATTGAAATTAAAAATCAATAAACAAATGAGCAAGATTAAAAATATAATAGCGGTAGAAGCAAAAGATTCAAGAAATAAGCCAACGGTGCAGGTTGAAGTTGAGACAGGGGATGGAATTTTCACAGCATCTGTCCCATCAGGGGCATCGACAGGGTCAAACGAGGCTTTGGAATTGAGAGATGGCGATGGCAGGGGAGTGCAGACTGCGATAACTAATGTAAACCAAATTATTGCGCCAAAATTAAATGGTCAATCCGTAGTAAATCAAAAGGATATCGATAACTTGATGCTGGAACTGGACGGAACAGAAAATAAATCAAAACTTGGAGCTAATGCAATACTGGGAGTTTCTATGGCCGTGGCAAGGGCGGGCGCTGCTGCTCAAAAAATGCCTTTGTATAAACACATCGCCCAGTTAGCTGGCAATAACGAAAAGTTGTTTTCCCCATTGCCAATGTTTAATATTATAAACGGCGGAGCCCATGCCAAAAATGATTTGGAAATACAGGAATTTATGGTTGTGCCTCAAAGATCCACGATGCAGGAAAATTTGATTTTAGGAAATGAAATTTTTGGAAAACTAAAAGAGGCTGTAAGGGCCAATTTCGGGGACGAGCACCTCGGCTTAGGCGATGAAGGAGGTTTTGCTCCTCCTATCGCAAAAGCCGAACAGGCATTATTTTTGTTAAAGAACGCCACAGAGGGACACGAAAACGAAGTTAAATTTGCATTAGATTGCGCAGCCTCCGAATTTTATAAAGATGGAAAATATGTCTTGGAGGGCAGGGAATTGACCAGGTCTGAAATTTTGGAATTTTATAAAGATTTGGTTGCAAGATTTGGAATAATTTCCATTGAAGACCCGTTTTCAGAGGACGACTGGCAGGCTTTTGAAGATTTTGTGAGCCAGATGGGGGACAAGATAACAATTGTGGGCGATGACCTTACGACCACAAATATAAAAAGAATAAAAGACGCCCATGGCAAAAAAGCAATAAACGCGGTTTTGATAAAGTTAAATCAGATTGGATCGGTATCGGAAACCATAGAGGCGATAAACATGACAAAATCTTTTGGATGGAAAGTGATTGTTTCGCACAGATCTGGCGAAACCTTAGATAATTTTATTGCTGATTTGGCAGTTGGGACAGGGGCAAATTGGTTAAAATCAGGATCCCCCGCAAAAGAAGAAAGAATGGTTAAATACCAAAGAGTAGTGGAGATTGAAAACGAATTAAAATAAAATTACGAGAAATATTGCTTTGCAAATATCGCTTGACAATAGCTTTGAAAGTGTACGCTCGCCCTTCCGGCGAAGGGCTCGCTCAGGTCCTCGCACCTGGCGGCCGCTTCGCGGCACCATGCCGCCAGGGGTGCGCCAGCCCACCTTCAAAGCCATTGCCTCGCTTAAAACATTTAAAATGGCAAAATTATTTTCTAGCGAGAGAGGTAAGTAAAAATTCATTTTTACTTACGAACGAGCGACGAAAACATTTTATGAGTAAACTATTTTTACAGCGGCATTTAAAATCACAATGGAATCTTGAAGACAGATATGCGGGCTGGGTGGATAACCCATTGTCTGATGAGGGTTTGGCAATGGCAGATGACGCCGCCAAATTACTGCAAGGGGAGACATTTGATGTTATTTTCACCTCGCCATTATCCAGAAATCAGCAAACCACTTTGGAAATTTTGAAAAGGTTGGGATTAAAACCTTTGTTTATGCATTTGGATGGCGGAAAACGGCAAGAATGGGGGCATTTTGAAGGCGGAAATGGAACATGCATTCCTGCCTATGTTTCAGACAGAATAAATGAAAGATATTATGGCAAGTTGCAAGGGTTAAATAAGGAAGAAAGCAAAAAGACTTATGGCGAAGATCAGGTAAAGCTTTGGCGAAGGAGTTGGGACATACAGCCCCCAGATGGCGAATCATTAAAAAATACATTTGAAAGGACGATTCCGTTTTTTAAAGAGTTTATTGAGCCGGAGTTAAAAGAAGGGAAAAACGTTTTGGTGGTTTCCAGCGGAAATTCACTAAGGTCAATTGTAAAACACATAGAAAATATCGCAGATGACAAAATTATCGAGTACGAAATAAAATTTGGCGGGTTGGTAAAATACGAATTTGACGGAACCAATTACAAAAATATATAATACGTATACAAATAAAATAATAAATATAATTAAAAAATAATTAAAAAAAAGATTATGGCAAAAAGTTTTATAGACAACGCCAAGAAAGCCCTTAAACACTATTTTAGAAAAGAAAATAGAAATACGGCTATTGCCACCGTTGTCATCGCCCTTGTTGTGGTGGCGGCATTAGGTTATTATTTTACAACAAACCCTCAATCAGGAGCCGGCATAAATTTATCATCATTGAGGTTTTGGACAGCTGGAGATTCAAAAATCGCCCAAAGCGCAGTTGATTATATCAACAATAATGCCCTGGCAAATAGCACAGTCACATTAAAAAGTTATGAAAGGACAAGTGGAGTCATAAAAATAAAGATAGATATTGGCGGGACAGAATATGAGTCCTTTATTTCAGCAGACGGAAAATATTTATTCCCATCTGCAATTGAAATGGCGCCAACAGAGGGTTCTGAAACACCCACAGATCAGGTTTCCACAACATCGGTTTCTACTTGTGAGGATTTAACAAAAACAGATAATCCAGAGCTTGATGTGTATGTTGTTTCACAGTGCCCATATGGACTTCAAATTCAGAGAGCAATTGCCCAGGCGGTTTCTGAAGTTCCTGAACTGGCAAATTATGTAAAAGTAAGGTATATCGGATCGGCCTCAGGAGATACAATCACTTCAATGCATGGAGAGGAAGAGGCTACAGAAAATTTGAGGCAAATTTGTATCAGAGAAGAACAGCCGTCAAAATATTGGAGCTATGTGTCCTGCTATATGAAAGCCGGCGCATCGGATAGCTGTTTGACATCATCAGGAATAGATAAAGGAGCTGTTTCGGCTTGCATGTCCGATAGCAGTCGAGGCGTAGCTTATGCATCAGAAGATTTTAATTTGGGAACACAATATTCAGTTCAGGGGTCGCCAACATTGATGTTGGCCGACGCAAATGTTGACGAATCGGGATTTGGCGGAAGGTCAGCAGACGCTATCAAACAGATAGTCTGTTGCGCATCAAACAACCAACCGGCATTTTGTTCAAAAACCCTTAAAACAACATCTGCGGCAAGCTCATTTTCGGAAGGCTACGAAGGCACAGGAACAACCTCATCGGCCGCAAATTGCAACTAATATGGTATCCGTAAAAGTTTATTCAACGCCCACCTGTGTCTATTGCAAAACACTAAAAGGATACTTGCAAAAAAACGGCAAAGAATTTGAAGACATTGATGTGTCAAAGGACGAAAGCAGGCTTCAGGAAATGATAAAAATATCAGGGCAAATGGGGGTGCCCGTCGTAGACATCGGTGGTGAGGTTATTACAGGTTTTGACAAGCAGAAAATTGACCAACTTTTAAATATTAACAATTCTTAATTTATGTCAACAAAAGTTGCCATTAATGGCTTTGGCCGAATAGGCCGACAAGTTTATAGGAGAATACAGGATGTTCATAAAGATTTGGAGGTTGTGGCAATAAATGATTTGACCGACCAAAAAACTTTGGAACATTTGTTACGCCATGATTCAAATTACGGCAATTATGACGGGAAAATAACAGCAAAAGTGTTTGCCGAAAAAGAACCGGAAAAGTTGCCATGGAAAGATTTGGGAGTTGATATCGTATTGGAATGCACAGGGTTTTTCACCAATGAAGCCGACGCCTCAAAGCATATTACTGCAGGCGCCAAAAAAGTGATTGTGTCGGCCCCATGTAAAGACTTGGCCGGATTTGTTCTTGGTGTAAATGCCGATAAATACGACCCTTCAAAAAACAACGTTATGGATATGGGGTCTTGCACCACAAATTGTTTGGCTCCCATTGCAAAAGTTCTCAATGACGAGTTTGGAATTGTAAAAGGCTTTATGACAACGGTTCATAGCTATACAAATGACCAAAGAATCCTTGACTTGCCTCATAAAGATTTGCGCAGGGCCAGGGCTGCCGCATTAAATATTATCCCAACTTCGACGGGAGCTGCCAAAGCAATCGGTAAAATGATTCCTGATTTGGATGGCAAACTCGACGGCATTGCCCTTCGCGTGCCAACACCCGTGGTGTCGGCATTAGACCTGATTGTTGAAGTAAAGAAACCAACAACAAAGGAAGAGGTTAATGAAGCATTCAAAAAAGCCGCAGCTACCGAAAGCTTTAAAGGAATTTTAAGGGTTGAAGATACGCCATTAGTTTCAATGGATTTTAAAGGCGATAGTTATTCTGCAATTTTTGACGCAGAGGAAACAATGGTAAAAGACAATATGGTGAAAGTTTTGGGATGGTACGACAACGAGTGGGGATACAGCTGCAGGCTCGCGGAGTTTGCTCAGTTTGTGGCAGATAGATTGTAATATCGCTCGGCAACAGCTTTAAAAGTGTACGTTCGCTTTGCCAGCGCAAAGCTCACTCAGGTCCTCGCTCCTGGCGCCCCTCGCCAAAATGGCTCGGGGAACCAGCCGCCAGGGCTGCGAAGCCACTTTCAAACCCATTGCCTTGCTTTACTAACTACTAAAATTATAAAAAAAGAAAGCCGAGCGGGAAATTCTCTTTCGAGAAAATCCTGCTCGGCTTTTGAGTTGTGCTTTGTCGTCCTCGGCATAGTCGCCTACTTGGCGGGCTTTGCCAAAATGTCTTCAAGCTTTTTGATATCATCTTCAAGCTTGGAGATTTCTTTGGCAAGCGTAGGACTGCGGTATGCGGCCGGCATGCGGCCTTGATGCTGATACCTGGCCTTCAGCCTGGTAAGCTCACGCTTCTTCGCCCTTAATTGCTCTTGGACGCCGGCTTGGTCGTCAGTTTCTTTTTCAGCATCAGATTTTGCTTCTGGCTGAGGAACTGGCGGCTGAACGGCTGGCGTGGCCGGAGCTGCGGGCGCTGTTGGCTGAGCTTGCGGCGGGACAACCGGCGCAGGTTGCTGCGCGGGTGTCTCTGCTCTCGGAGCCGGTTGGACAGCGTTTTCAATGCTGCCAATAAGCTCTTTGGCTATTCGTACCGTCTTGGGGTGAAAATTATTGGGATTGGCAATAATGTCCACCATGTATAGACGGGCCGGCTCGCCAAGGCGCTTGATAACCCATAGGCTGCGGGTTTTGAGATTTTGGTCCTGACTTTGGTAAGCTGTGACCAAGCTCTCAATCGCCGAGGGCCTCTGGACAAGCCTCAAGGCTGCGTCCATCGCCAGGTTGGCATCGCTGTCCGACAAAAGAGCAATAAGCTCTTGGTCGGAAATCGGTGTTGCCGGCCGGGGCGCAGGTTGAGCCACTGGATCGGGGGCCGTGGGCTTGGGCACAGGCTGTTGATCTGGGACAGGGGCTGATTGCTTGTCAGGTTGTTTATCTGGGGTTGCTGGGACAGGGTTAGCTGGCACAGCAGGCTGTGACTGGTTGTCGTTGGCGCGGGGCCAGAACCACCAGGTCAGAACAAAAATCACGATCACGACCACCGAAGCGCGCTGAGCCCATCTCCTGAAACTAGACATCACACTACTCCTTGAAAAGGTGCTTATAGAGCCATGCGGAAACGCTCCGCTTCTCTTACTCTATATAATTTAATTATATCATAATAATATAATATTGTCAATAGTGTTGCATATCTTTTGTTTATGGTAAAATAAGTAAATATAAATCCACGAGCTTGCGCTCATTGTCGCCAGAAATAATAAATTAAATCTATGGACAAAAAAATACCAGTTGAAATTTCGGCCAGGCACTGCCATTTATCAAAAGAAGATTTAGAAAAACTATTTGGTTCAGGCTACGAGTTAAATGTGTTAAAACGGCTCTCTCAGCCCAGTGATTTTGCCGCATCAGAAACAGTGACAATTGAGTTTGGCAGCAAAAAATTTGAAAATGTAAGAATAGTGGGTCCAGTCCGTCAGCAAACACAGGTGGAAGTCAGTCTTACGGATGCTGTAGGTTCGGGAGTTGTGCCGCCAATCAGGCTGTCGGGGGATTTAAAAAACTCTTCACCGGTGGCCCTGCAGGGACCTGCGGGGCGCGCGGAGCTTGCCGAGGGGCTTATTGTCGCAAAAAATCATATACACTGCGCGACAACGCAGGCCGCTGAATTGGGCATTGGCAACGGCGAGGTTGTTTCGGTTAGAATAGACAGCGAAAGGCCGATTACTTTTCATAATATTCCTGTCAGAGTTTCTGATAATTATGATTTTCATTTGCATATAGATACGGACGAGGGTAATGCAGCGGCAATAAATAAAATTGGCGAAGGTATCATAACAAGATGATTTTAGTTTTAAATTGCGGGTCGCAATCAATCAAGTGGAAAGTTTATGACAAAAAATTCAAGACATTGCAGCAAGGCAGTAAAGAAGTTTTAAATTCTGCTGATTTTGAAGACGCCTTAATTGCGGAATTGGGCAAAGTAACAGAGCAAATTGATTTAGTCGGACATAGGGTTGTGCACGGCGGACCAAATTTTGTAAAACCCTTGAAAATTACTTCAGAAACACTAAAAGAATTGGAGAAAATAAGCCATTTTGCCCCGCTTCATAATCCATATAACTTGGCAGGCATAAAAATTTGCCAGAAAATATTTAAAGAGGCTCAGCAGATCGCGGTTTTTGACACAGAGTTTTTTGCAACTATGCCCCAGGTTGCTTATACATATGCCTTGCCCCAAAATTTAGAATTCAGAAAATACGGATTTCAGGGCACTTCGCATCAATACGTGGCAAGTTTCGCGAAAAAAGCCAAGAAGGTTATAACCGTGCATTTAGGCGGCGGAGCCAGCGTGACCGCAATCAAAAACGGCAAAGCAATTGACACTTCAATGGGTTTTACTCCGCTTGAGGGGTTGGTGATGATGACGCGAAGCGGAAATGTGGACGCCGGCATTGTGCTGGAATTGGTAAAACGACTTGGCATAGAAGGAACTGAAAAATTGTTAAACAAAGAAAGCGGTATAAAGGGATTATGTGGCGAGGGCAATATGCTTAATGTTTTGGAGATGATTAAAAAGGGCGACAAGCAGGCAAAACTTGCTTTTGACGTATTTGTTTATTCTGTTCAAAAATATATTGGCAGTTATTTTGCGATTTTAGGAGGATGTGACGCGTTGATTTTTACCGGCTCGATTGGGGCCGGAAACCCGAAAACCAGGAATGCGATTTCCAAAATGGATATTTTAAAGAAAACAAAAATTTTATCAATAAAAACCGACGAAGAATTGGCGATTGCCAATAAAATTTCAAAAATTAAATAACTCCGTAAAACGGGGTAAATAAATATGGATAATAATTCAAAAAACGTTTTGTGGTTTAAGGAATTGGGCATTAAAGACGTGCCATTAGTCGGAGGAAAAAACGCCTCGCTTGGCGAAATGAGAAATAATTTAATTCAGAAGGGCGTGCCGGTTCCGGACGGGTTTGCAACAACAGCTCCGGCGTTTTTTAGATTTTTGGAAGAAACAGGATTGCAATCAAAAATTGATAACATTCTTAAAAATTTAGACACACATAATTTAAAAGATTTGCAAAAGGCGGGCAAAACGATCAGAGAAATGGTCATTGCGGCAACTTTGCCGAATCAATTGCAAGAAGATATTGTAACGGCTTACAAAAAATTATCACAAGAGTACGGCGTTGAAAACGTAGATGTGGCAGTAAGGTCTTCTGCTACCGCCGAAGACTTGCCGGGCGCCAGTTTTGCAGGCCAACAGGAAACATATTTGAATATTTCGGGAGAAAAAAATGTTTTAGTGGCTGTTAAAAAATGTTTTGCTTCGCTGTTTACCGACAGGGCAATCGCATACAGAAAAGAAATGGGTTTTTCTCATATGCAAGTGGGCTTGTCGGCTGGCGTGCAGAAAATGGTCAGAAGCGATTTGGCGGCCTCCGGGGTTATGTTTTCTTGCGATACAGAGTCTGGATTCGGAGATGTTGTGCTTATAAATGCAAGCTATGGTCTGGGTGAAAATGTGGTGCTTGGACGTGTAGAGCCCGACCAATATTACGTTTTTCAGACAACTCTTAAAAAAGATTTCAGGCCGATTTTGGAAAAACACGTTGGTTCGAAATTGATTAAAATGGTGTATGGAAAGGGCAAAGATTTTACCAAAAACATCACCACAACCAAAAAAGAAAGAGAAAACTTTGTGTTGACAGACGATGAAATTTTACAGCTGGCAAAATATGCCTTGATTGTGGAAGATCATTATAAAAGAGAAATGGACATGGAGTGGGCAAAAGATGGCAAAGACGGCAAGCTTTATATCGTTCAGGCCAGGCCGGAAACCGTGCAGTCCAAAAAGAATTTAAAAGTTCTTGAAGAATACGTTTTGGATCAAAAAAATCCAAAAGTTTTGATTACCGGCTTGTCTGTTGGCAGCAAAATCGGCTCGGGAAAGGCTCATAAAATAATGGATGCCAAAGACATCGGTGAATTCAAAAAAGGTGAAGTATTGGTAACGGATATGACAGACCCGGACTGGGTGCCAGCAATGAAGCTTGCCTCGGCAATTATCACAGACGAGGGCGGGCGCACGGCGCATGCGGCTATAGTAAGCAGGGAATTGGGCATTCCATGCGTTGTCGGAACCGCAAACGCCACAAAGATCATAAAATCCGGAAAATCGGTAACAGTTGATTGTTCGCAAGGAGAAGAAGGCAGAGTGTATGACGGCTCTATTCCCTTTGAAGTTAAAAAGACGGATATTTCAAACATTCCAGAGACAAAAACCAAAATAATGATGAATGTGGGCGAGCCTACAAACGCTTTTAATTTGAGCTTTATTCCAAATGACGGCGTCGGTTTGGCAAGAGAAGAATTTATTATTGCCAATGAAATAAAAATTCACCCGAACGCTTTGCTGAATTATAAAAAATTGCCGGCAAGCCTAAAGAAAAAAGTGGATGCGGCCACAATGGGCTATGAGGACAAAACTCAATTTTATATCGATAAGCTGGCCGAGGGAATAGGCAGAATCGGAGCAGCCTTTTATCCAAAAAAGGTTATTGTGAGATTTTCCGACTTTAAGACAAACGAATACAGAAGCCTTATTGGCGGAGAGCTTTATGAACCAGGAGAAGAAAATCCAATGATTGGTTTTCGCGGGGCTTCAAGATATTATGACCCGAGATTCAAAGATGCTTTTGTATTGGAATGCAAAGCAATTCAAAAAGTGCACCAAGTTTTTGGTCTTACAAATGTGGTGCCAATGGTGCCATTTTGCAGAACGGTTGGCGAAGGCGAAAAAGTTCTGCAGATTATCAGGGATAATGGCGTAGAAGGCAAAATTTATGTGATGTGCGAGATTCCAAGCAATGTGATAATGGCTGAAAAGTTTTTGGAAGTTTTTGATGGATTTTCTATCGGATCGAATGATTTAACCCAATTAACTTTGGGATTGGATCGAGATAATTCTGGCATTGCGGGCATTTCAAATGAAAAAGACGAGGCTGTAAAAGAATTGGTTGAAGAGGCGATAAGGGCGTGCAAAAATAATAAAAAATATATTGGAATTTGCGGGCAGGCGCCAAGCGATTTTCCTGATTTTGCCCAGTTTTTGGTGGAGAAGGGAATTGATTCAATGTCATTAAATCCGGATAGCGTTTTAAAGACCAAAATCGCTATTGCCCAAACTGAGAAAAAAATGGACAATAAATAATTGCTACGATAAAAAAATGTTTGAAAAAAAGTTTGATATAATTTGTTTTGGTTCTGCCACGCAGGATATCGTCATAAAATCAAAGGCATTTAAAGTTGACGGGCAGAATGTTTGCCTTGTGGCAGGCACAAAGGTTGATGTTGATGATTTGGAATTTGTCTCTGGCGGAGGAGGCACGAATGTGGCCGCTACTTTTGTAAAACAGGGTCTTAGGACAGCTTATTGCGGCTCTATTGGAAATGATGCGGCGGGTAGGGGCATAATTGACGAATTAAAAGATATGGGCGTGGATGTTGATATGGTTGTTGCCAAAAAAGAAAAACGCACAAACTGTTCGGTAATTATATTTAATGAGGGCGAAGATAGGACAATCTTGGCATACAGGGGAGCCGCCGAGCTGTTGACCGAAAAGGATATTCAATGGCAGAAAATAAAATCGAAATGGATTTATTTGGCGCCGTTAACGGGGTTATTGTGCGACACAACGGAAAAAATTGTGGATTTTGCCGCAAAAAATAAAATAAAAGTTGCCATAAATCCTTCAAAGCAGCAACTGTCTTTACCTCAAGAAACTCTAAAAAATATTTTACAAAAAGTTGATTTGCTGTTTTTGAACCGCGAAGAAGCCAGTATTTTAACAAAGATTGACTATGAACGAGAAAACGAAATTTTCAAAAAGATTGATGAGCTTTGCCCTGGCATTGCGGTGATGACGAAGGGGGGTGATGGGGTAGTGGCGGCCGATGGCCAATATCTATATTCTGCTGTTGCTCATGCAGACCGTAAAATTGTAGACACCACGGGAGCGGGAGATTCTTTTGCCTCCGGATTTTTGGCAGATTTTATCAAATATAATGGCGATATTGAAAAGGCGATTCAGATGGGACTGGCAAATTCGGAGGGAAATTTATCACAAGTTGGGGCCAAGACCGGCCTTTTGGACAAAAACTCAAAATTTGAGCGCGTGCCCGTCGCAAAACAGCTTTGCTCGGAAAACAATCTATGTATTCAAAAATAGCAGCTTTTAAGCATTAATATAAATATAACATGGCTAATCTTACAAATCTTAAAAAATATATAATTTACGGCCTTATCGGGTGTTTGATCGTGGCTGCCGTTGTTGCCGTAGTGGCCGTGTTGATTGGCGAAATCAATGAGGTTACAGGAAGAGTTTTTGCAACTCTTTTCTTGGCAGTGTTGCATTCACTGGTTAGCCTGACGTTTATTTGGGACGATTCAAGGCGCAATACTTTCACAAAGCTGTCGTTTTTTACCAATACAATTTTTGTATTGATAATTTTAAGCTTCTTTACGAGTATGTTTGGAGTTTGGGATGTCATCCAGTCGGAATATATTTGGCATCTATACCAAGTATATTTTGTTGTCGCCTTCGCAGGCCTGCATGGAGACATTCTTTCCAAGGCCATGAAAAAAGAAGGTTATATGGACATTGTAATTTATATAAATTATCTGTTTATAGTAATAGTGTCGGCAATGCTTGGAATTATCATTTTTACCGAAAAACCAACAATAATTTTAGGTGAATTATATTATAGGTTTTTGGGGGCATCTGCAATTATAGACGGCACGTTGAGCATTTTGACAATCATCTTCTATAAGCTGTATATGCATAAGCACCCCGAGCTGAGCAATGAACTGGAAGGGTCTGGAAAGAAAAAGGGGCTAAGCATCTGGCTTTGGATATTGATTATATGGCTGGTTTGTCAAATTGGATTTCCATTGATTTATGTAATTTATAGCGCCATTGGCTTAAGATAGTTATATGAAATCACTAAAATTTTATTTTCAAAAAGCGCAAAAGCAGGGATTTGCCATTCCTCAGTTTAATTTTTCGGATTTTTCCGAAATGAAAGCCATAATTAAAAAGGCGTCCGAAATGCGTTCGCCCATTATTTTGGGAACTTCGGAGGGTGAGAGCAAATTTTTTGGCCTTGATGAAGCCGTGGCGCTGAGAGACATTGCCCGCAGGGAAACGGGACTGCCTATTTTCTTAAATTTAGACCATGGCAAGAGTTTTGAGTACATAAAACAGACAATAGACTCGGGATATGATATGGTGCATTTTGACGGATCAAAATTGCCATTAGAAGAAAACATTAAAATCACAAAAGAGGTCAAAAAATATATTGGCTGGAAAAATGTTTTGCTTGAAGGAGAGGTCGGCAGACTGGGTACAGATGCTTCAAGAATATATACAGAAGAGCTGAAAATTAATGAAGCAGATTTGACTAAGCCCCAAGAAGCTTTAAAATATATTAATGCGACAAAGGTTAATCTGCTGGCAGTGGGCATTGGTAATTTTCATGGAGTGCAAAGCTCTGGAATTGACCCTGAGCTAAGGATTGATGTTTTGGAAAATATAAAAAAGGTTGTGGGTGATATCGGAATAGTTCTTCATGGGGGGTCGGGCACGCCGGAAGGCAGCATAACAAGCGCAATACAAACCGGAGTCGTAAAAATAAACATAAATACAGAGTTGAGAATTGCTTTTGCCTCAGGGCTTAAGGAAGGCCTTCTGGCAGGAGAAATTGTGCCTTATAAATATCTGCCAAAAGGGCAGGAGAGGGTTGAGAGAATTGTGGAGCAAAAAATAAAGTTGTTCGGCAGTATGGACAAAGTCTAAAAAATATATTAGTATTTAATCATCTATCGCTCGGATACTTTTACAAAATGCGCCTATATCTCGGCTGCGACAACGCGCAGCCTGCGATGTGCACATTCTGTAAAATATCCTCGCTTTATATAAAACTATGGCAAAAATAAAATTAGAAAGAGAAAAATGCATTGGTTGCGGTTCATGCGCAGCTATTTGTCCAACTTATTTTGAGTTGATTGACGACGGTAAGTCTCATATCAAGGGTTCGACAGAGGAAAACCACATTGATACCCTTGAAACAGACAAATTGGATTCTGCTGAATCTGCTGCCGAAGCTTGCCCAGCTCAGTGCATATACATAGAGAAATAAAATGACAATCAAATTAAACGCAAAAATTAGAGATCCAAAAAATCAAGGCGCAGATAAAATTTCGGCCGTAGTTTACGGGCCGGATGTGACAAACGCCTCCATAGAATTGGATTACGCAGAATTTAAAAAGGTTTTAAAGCAAGCCGGCGAGAGCTCACTTATTGAGCTTAATGTGGAAGGAGAAAAGGAAAAAAGATTAGTTTTGGTTCACGAGATTCAAAAAGACCCGGTTGAAGATTATTTCATACATATAGATTTTCTGCAGCCAAACCTCAAAGAAGAAACAGAAGCAGAGGTTCCATTGGTATTCGAAGGAGAATCTCCGGCTGTCAAAGACTTGGGAGGAACATTGGTTAAAAATATGTCGGAAATAGAAGTTTCGGCATTGCCACAGGATTTGCCTCACGAAATTAAAGTTTCTCTGGAAAGCCTCAAAACTTTTGAAGACAGAATTTTGGTCAAAGACTTGGTCTTGCCAAATAATGTAAAAGCCACAGCCAACCCAGAAGAAATTGTCGCGCTGGTGGCAGCTCAGGAAAATGTTGAAGAAGAGCTGGCTTCAGAGATTAAAGAAAATGTTGAGGATGTCGAAAAGGTAGAAAAGGAAAAGAAAGAGGAGGTGGTTATTGAAGACGAGTCTAAATAGGTGTACAATAAAAACATGATAAAAAAAATATCATGTTTTTTATTGCTTTCAGTGGGGATTTTTGGCTTTGCGAATTTTGCATTGGCCGATTTGGAAGCCCAATGCGCCGCAATTTCAGAATCTTCAAATGGATGCCAGAGCATGAGCAGCGATGCGTGTAAGGCATTATTACAGCAATGCTCGGATTACTATGACGAGCAGTCAACTAAAATTTCAGAAGATATAACAAAGACTGTGGCACAGAAAACCACATTGCAGGGCGAGATATCAACCCTCAAAAAAAGAATACAAAATTTAGACACCCAGATAAGCCAAAGCAACGTGAAGGTTAAAAGCCTTAATTTGCAGATAACAGACACCCAATCATCCATCAATCAGGCTACGGAAGACATAGACAGCTCAGAGGTGCAAATTGCAAGTATTTTACGCGCTATCCATGAACAAGATCAGACGCCTGCCTTTGTTGTTCTGCTTAATGGCAGTTTGTCGGATTTTTTTAGCAATATTACCTATCTGGAAAATTTGGATTCAAAAGTGGGAGACTTATTGGATAGCACAAAAGATTTGCAAAACTATTTACAGGGCCAAAAAGATAAAATGGATGGAGAAGTCAGTCAGTTGCAAAAAACAATAGCCTTGCAAAGCACCCAGAAAGCTGAGAATGAGGCTAACAAAAAAACCCAAGAGAAATATTTGGGTATGACTGAAGCTCAATATCAGGCCCAACTTGCCGACAAAAAGGAAATAGAGTCTAAAAAATCAAAAATCCAGGCAATGCTCTTTTCTTTGGCCGGAACTGAAGATACCGAAGCTCCAAGCTTTGGCGAAGCAATTGAGATTGCCAAAAGCGTGGGCGGCATGGTAGGCATTAGGCCCGCATTTTTGCTCGCTATTATAAGCCAAGAATCTGCCATTGGCAGAAATGTCGGCCAATGCGTTTTGACTGACGAAAAGGGTAATGGAAAGAAAATTTCTACTGGGGTAGCATTGGCATATCCGAGGGCGATGCATCCGACCAGAGATATTCCTCCGTTTTTGAAAATTACCCAGGCTCTGGGCAAAGATCCTTATTCAACGCCGATTTCCTGCTGGATATATGATGTCCGATCGGGTTCTCCATATGGATGGGGCGGAGCAATGGGACCCGCTCAGTTTATACCATCAACCTGGAAGTTATACGAAGATAAAATTCAAAACCTTTTAGGCAAAATACCAAATCCATGGGCAATAAAAGATGCTTTCACCGCCTCAGGGTTATATTTGGCCGAACTTGGAGCCAAGGCTCAAACCGCCACTGCTGAAAAATCTGCCGCTTCAAAATATTATGGAGGCTCATCCGCATATGCCAATAGCGTGTACAACAGGGCCACTTGCATCCAGACATTTATTGATGACGGCACAATGTCCACTTATTGCGAAAACCTCATTTTTTAATCAAAAAACCGCCTTAATCGGCGGTTTTTTTGGATTATTCCGGTTTTTTGAATGCCTTTACTATATCTTCTAAATCTCCTTCCATTATTTTTTCCAGATTGTGCCATGATTTTTCAAGCCTGTGGTCGGTTATCCTGTTTTGAGGGTAGTTGTAGGTGCGGATTTTTTCACTTCTCTTTGCCCAACCAATCTGCTCCCTCCTTTCCGCCGACAAGCTTGATAAATCCGACTCTTCTTTTGCCTGCAATAATCTTGCCGCCAAAAGGCTTAACGCAGTTTCTTTATTTTGCATTTGATTCCTTTCAGAACTGCATGTGACAACCAATCCTGACGGAATATGAGTAATTCTGATAGCTGATTCGGTTTTGTTTACGTATTGCCCGCCGGCGCCGGAAGATTTATAGGTGTCTATTCTTAAATCGCTTGGATTGATGTTAATCTCGGTCTTTTTGGGCTTTAATAAAACGGCTACGGTGGCGGTGGAAGTGTGCACTCTGCCCTGTTTTTCTGTTTCAGGAACCCTTTGCACTCTGTGTACCCCTCCTTCATTTTGCAACTCGTCATACACTCCTGAGCCGGACAATTCAAAAATAATCTCTTTATATCCGCCTACAGAAGATATGTTTGAGTCTAAAATTCTTTCTTTCCAGCCTTTTGTTTGGCCATATCTGGAATACATTCTGTATAAATCGGCAGCAAAAAGACCGGCCTCGTCTCCGCCAGTGCCAGCTCTGATTTCTATGATTATGGCTTGTTTTTCACCGGATCCCGATGAATCAGAGGTTTGGCCTTCTTTCATTTGTTGGCCGTATTTTTTCCAGTCTTCGGCTGTAAATTTTGAGTAATCTATATCGTTCATGTTGTTTTATATAAAAATAATAGCACAAACCCTTGCATTTTGCAAAAAAGTGGGTTATATATAAATGTATACAATTACTACAATGAAAACAGATATCCATCCAACATATTACAAAAACGCCAAAGCCCACTGCGCATGTGGAAACTCTTTTAGCGTAGGCTCTACCAAGGAAATAATAGAAACCGAGGTATGTTCAGCTTGCCACCCTTTTTATACAAAGAAAGAAAAAGTTCTTGATACATTGGGCAGAGTTCAGAAGTTTAAAGACAGGGCCGCCAAGAAAACCGGTGTCAAAAAAGTTAAGAAAGACACAAGAGTCAGGGGCGAAAAATCAAAAATTAAAAAATAAATTAATTAAAAAGCAAACTAAAGCTCGTTTTTTAGCGGGTTTGTGCAGTGGTTGAGTTCGTATCTCGCGCCCCCAGCTATTGCATGACAGGTTGCAAAATATAAATGGCAAAAGGAGAAATAAAGATAAGCATTGACGAAATGCAAGATGCCGGGGTAAACCTGGGTCACAAAGTTTCAAAGCTTCACCCAAAAATGAAGCAATATATTTCGGGAATCAAAAACAATACCCATACTTTTGATTTGGATAAAACAGCCCTGGAATTGCAGAAAGTTCTTAACTATATCTCAAAGCTTATATCCGATGGCAAACAAATTGTTTTTGTGGGCACAAAAATCCAGCTTAGGGGAGTTATAAAATCGGCCGCCGATGAGTGTGGAGTGCCGTATGTTACAGAAAGATGGCTTGGAGGAACATTCACCAACTTTGAAACCATTTCAAAAAGAGTTGAATATTATAAAAATCTTGAAAGGCAGAAGCTCACAGGCGACTTAGAAAAATACACTAAAAAAGAGAGGGCTGATTTTGACAAGGAGCTTTCAATCCTGAAAACAAAATTTGAAGGCATTAAAAATATGTCAAAATTGCCGGACGCTGTCTTGATTTTCGGATTAGAAAAAGACGATACCGCCGCCAAAGAGGCGAAGATCAAAAAAATCAAAATCATCGGCATTGCCGATACAAATGTAAATCCTGACATTGCCGACTATATTATCCCCGCAAACGATGATGCAATTTCTTCTGTGAGATATATTGCAGAAAAAGTCACAGAAGCTATCTTGAACGCAAAAGAATCAAAGAGATAATTATTAAAATTTAACTCTTATGGTTACAATAGACCAAATTAAAAAACTCCGAGATGAAACGGGCATTTCTTTGGCCGAAATCAAAAAAGCGCTTGAAGAGACAAATGGAGATGTTGAAAAGGCAAAGGAATTATTAAGAATTGTTGGACAAAAAAATCTTTACAAAAAATCAGACAGAGAAACGAAAGCAGGGTTGATTGAAGCTTATGTGCACCAAAGCGGCACAACAGGCGTTATGCTTGATATCAGATGTGAAACAGACTTTGTGGCAAAAAATCCAGATTTTAAAGCTTTGGCGCATGAAATTTGCCTTCAGATTGCGGCAATGAAGCCATTGTACTTAAAAGAAGAAGAAATACCTGCAGAAATTATAGACGGTGAAACAAGGATTTATCAGGAACAACTGAAAGATTCAGGCAAGCCAGAAAAAATCGTCGCCCAGGTGCTGGAAGGAAAACTTAACAAATATAAAGCAGAAATTTCTTTGCTTTCACAGGCATGGGTGAAGGACGACTCAAAGACAATCAAAAATTTAATCGAAGACGCTGTCGGAAAATTGGGTGAAAACATAGAGGTTAAGAGATTCAGCAGATTTGAAATCGCATAAATATGTTGCAACTTATAATTTTCATTATATTTGCGCTAAGTCTTGCGGGGATAATATTTATCGCCTGGCGGAAGATTCCAGAATTAATGGAATTGCCCGTAAATGGAAACATAGGCGGACAAAAACCCAAATTTATATCGCTTTTGGAAAAGAGGCTATCAAAAATATCTTCAATTTTCCAAAAACATGTCATCTTGCATAAAATTTTATTTTCGGTAAAATTAATAGTATCGAAGATAGAACACAAGATAGATAGTTGGCTTCGAATTATCAGAAAATCCGCCCAAAACAAAAAATAGGGGCGGCTCCGCCACCTTAGCTCAGCGGTAGAGCAACTGTTTTGTAAACAGTAGGTCCGCAGTTCGAATCTGCGAGGTGGCTCAATCAAAAATACCCGCGAATGCGGGTATTTTTAATAATTCGCAGATTTGAACTTCAAAGGG
>CAZQBZ010000005.1:0-29433 GCA_964592355.1 uncultured Candidatus Saccharibacteria bacterium | reverse complement strand
ATAAATATATTTGTTAAAAATTCTCCCCCCACTATTATATATGCAAGCAAAACGCCCATTGTTCCAAAGACAATACAAACCGAGGCGATTAGCTGACCCCAGCGGCCCAAATAATGTTTTGCAAACCCCGGAAACCTTTTAAAGTCGGGGGTTTTGAGGCTTATTTTTACAAAAACAAGGTTTAAGCTGAGCATCAAAGCTGTAACGACAATAAAGTAAATTATTGTCGCCCAAATGCCTGCCTTAGTCGTTACATAAGGCAATGACAAAAACCCAACTCCAATCATCCCCCCGCAAAAAACAGCGGCAGGAAGAATATGTCCTTCTAAAATATTTTTAAAATCCATTTGTTTATCTTTTATTTTACCATCTTATAATACTAAGTAAAACAATAGACAAATTCATATTTTATGATAAAATATGCTTATCTGGCTCCTATCGTCTAGTGGCCCAGGACGCGTCCCTCTCACGGACGAAACACCGGTTCGACTCCGGTTAGGAGCACAATTAAAAAACAAAAATAACTCCTTAAATAAAAACAGGCTTCCTGTTCGCTCCGCAGGCAAAATTGCATGGTTTCCGTTTGCGGAAAATTTTGCCGAGGACCGAGCTAATTCCGCCGCTGGGCGGAATTAGCGTCGAACAGGAAGCCTGTTTTATTTAAATTAACTTTAATTTGGCTGATAATCCGGCGGTATTTGCCAATAGTTAATTATGTACTGAGCCAGCTGTTTGAATATTGGCACAGCCGACAAAGATGATTTTGAAACCTTTGGATTGTCCAGTTTTACCAAAACCAAAAATTGAGGATTATACGCGGGGCCGAACCCAATAAAGCTTTGAATTGTTTTGTCTTGGTCATATCCCTTGCCATTTTCTTTTGCCACTTGAGCAGTCCCCGTTTTTCCTGCGATATAATAACCAGGAATTTTTGCCACCTGATTAAACCCATTATCAACAACACTCACCATCATAGAAGTAATCTTTGACGAAGAATCTTTTGAAATAATTTGAGAGGAAAATTCCGGTTGCGTGTAGGCTTCATTTGAACCTGTAACTATTTTTTCTGTTATATATGGCTTTACCAGTTTGCCGCCATTGGCCAAGGCGCAAAATGCCCTGACCATTTGTATCGGGGTTATTTCTATGCCCTGGCCAAAGGAGGCTGTTGCAATGTTTATGTCAGGGGCTGAGTCTTCCATCACATTGTCGTTTCTTGAATATACCTCCCCCTGCAATCCTATGCCAGTTTTTTCTGTGAAGCCGAATTTTTTCAAATAATTTAAAAACACTTTTCTTGAAACCTGCTGCGAAGCAAACACGGCTCCGGTATTTATTGAGTTTTCCAAAACCTGTGTCATTGTCTGGGAGCCATAAATTTTATTATCGAAGTTGTGCACGGTTTCCTTGCTGAGGGTCACTTCACCGGTGTCGACATATGTGGTTTCCGGTGTTATCTTACCCTCATTAAGGGCAATGGCCATCGTAAACGGCTTCATAATAGACCCGGGTTCAAAAAGCTTCTGAATTGACGCATTCTGAAATATATCCATATTCTGCACAACAGAATAATTATTTGGATCAAACGACGGATACCCCGCCATAGCCAGCACTCTGCCAGTGTCCGGCCTTACGACAATTATTTGTCCGGAGTCTATATCAAACTTTTCCTTTGCCTGCTTCAATAGAGACTCTGCCTCATATTGTATATTATAATCAATTGTTAAATAAATATCTGAACCATCCAAAGATTCTTCTTGGCCTACCGAAAAAAGTATTCCTAAACCATCTGAGGTCTTTATGCCAAAATTACCTTTTAATTCATCTTCATAATAACCCTCCAGGCCATACTGGCCTGTTCCTTCTCCTCCGAGAAATCCCAAGATGGCGCCCGCGAATTCGCTCTGCGGATAATACCTTTTTGAGGTGGCTTCCCATTTAAGACCGGGCAGATTTGTATTTTTCAGTTCATCCAATTTATCTTTACCAATCCCCTTTGCAATAACAACATACGAGCCCGAAGAGTTAATCTTTTCCAATACATCCTCTTTTATTATGCCGGTGATGCCACTAACGGTCTTGGCAAAAAATTCTTTGTCGTCTATCTCTGAAATTTGCGCTGAAATAGTCCATTCCTCTTTATTTATGGCAAGACTTTTAAACTCTCCGGAAGACTTAACTCCTTTCAACTCTTGGCTATTGTCACAATAAATTTCTCCGCGGGATCCGATTTCGTCTCCGCCTGATCCGGCCTGCTGACCCAAATATAGAGATTGCCAATATTTATGGGTTACGATTTGAAGATAAAAAAGGCGGCAGATTATGGCTGCCCCGCATATTACAATAATACCTAATATTATTTTTATTCTCCAATTCCTGTTTATTTTCTTTTCCATCTTTCAATAGAATTTCTATTTTGCTCCTGCCATCGTCAGTTCAGATACTTGGATATATTTTACCGTAGCCGTCTTTTGCAAACTCAATAACTGGGCCTTTTCGGCCATATTACCCAAAAGCGCTTTTTCGGCGAGGCTGATTTCCAGTCGTTTGTTTTCTTGAGAAACCTCTCTCATTTCGCTTTCATATTTTCCTATCAAATAGCTTTTATTAGTTAGGGCGTTAATCTGCCAGATATAAAACAGCAGGGAGATAATGCATAAAGCCGATCCCAATATGCAAAATTTCATCCAATTTATCTGAGGGGCTTCAAACGGCCTTGCCTTTGACCTGGACCTTGCCACTCTTGCCGTTTTTAAAGCTGATAATACTGCTGTTGTCATAATTTTTATTATAGTAACTTTTTATGATACTTTTGCTGCCACCCTTAGCTTTGCAGACCTTGCCCGCGGATTTTCTCCGATCTCGCCAGAACCTGCTGTTATCGGTTTTTTAGTTAATATTTTTATGTCTTTATTTTTTTTAAAAAAATCCTTAACTATTCTGTCTTCAAGCGAATGAAATGATATAACTGCCAATCTTCCGCCCGGAGCCAATACTTCAATTGCCTGAGGCAAGACTCTCTGTAAATTTCCAAGTTCGTCGTTTACCGCGATTCTCAGTGCCTGAAATGTTCTTGTCGCACAATGAATTTTGCCTTTTTGGGCGCCAGCCGGGATTGCTCTTTTAATAACTTCCACCAGTTGCAATGTTGTGCGTATCCTGCCCCTGCTCCTTTCTTCAACTATTTTGTCCGCTATCTTGCGGCTGAATTTTTCTTCTCCGTATTCTTTAATTATTTTTTCAATTTCTTGTTTGGGCCATTCGTTTATGATTTTTTCTGCCGTCAAATTATTAAACCTGTCATCATATCTCATATCAAGCACCTGCTCCGCCTGAAACGAAAATCCTTTTTGTGAGCCTTCCAGTTGAACCGAAGACATTCCGATATCCAACAATATCCCCGAAACCGGGCCGAAACTATTTTTCTTTATTATATCTTTTAAATTTGCATACGAATTATTTTCCAATATCAGCCTATTCCCATAATCAGCCATTGACCACTTATCTGTTTCAATCTGTCCCGGGTCAAGATCAATTCCCAAAACTCTGCCCAATGGTTTTGTTTTTTCTAATATCAGCTTTGTGTGGCCCCCTTCGCCTATCGTACAGTCAATAAAATCTTCATTCTCGGTCGGGTTTAAATATTGTAAAACTTCTTTTGTTAAAACCGGTGTATGAATTGTCATTTTTAAATTCCCAAATTTCCAAGCTTTGAAACGTTTTCCTCGACTTCTTTTTCCGCATTTTTACTATACTCCATCCACTTTACAGCATCCCATATCTCAAGCCTGTTTAATAATCCGCAGATAACCACATTTTTATCCAACCCCGCCATCTTTTTTAAATAATTCGGCAACAATACTCTGCCCAATTTATCAAAAACAACTTCTGTCGCATTTCCCAGCATTACCCTTGCCACAGATCTCTCCTCCACTCTTGCTATCGTTGAATTGTTCCACTTTGCGGATTCTTCTTTCCAACCTTCTTGAGTAAACACTGACAAGCAGCCATCAAGCCCGGCCGTAATTATAACCGCGTCGCCCAATTCCCCGCGAAACTTTGCAGGCAGAGACATTCTGTTTTTTGCGTCAATTGTATGTTCGTATTGTCCTATTAACATGTCCTAATAGTTATTCACTTTTTTGTCATTTTTCCCACCTTTATCCACATCTTCCCACTTCGTCTTAATTTTAGTTTATTTTATGGCACCTCGTCAACACTTCAACCTAAAAATCTCAAAATAGTCGTAAATTATCATTTTTATCCCCTACTTATCCACAACCACCTTGCAACAAAAAACCGCCATATGGCGGTTTTTTGGCAAAATACTTGTCCTATTTTGTGTCTGTATGTATTAGTTCTGACTGATTGTCTGTGCCATAAAGATCATTCAAATAATTTGTCATCAATGTTTCAAAATCCACATAGCTGCTTGGCGCCTCCACATCAAATGGCTGGTTTATTGCGGAATTTCTGTCTGAAAAATCTATTTTTAAAATTCCGAGTTTTTCCGCGGTACCATCAAATGTTTTGCTAAACTGCACACTCCTGAAAAATTTATCTTTTTTCCCGATTGAAATTTCAAGTTCAAATGGCCCGTATTTATCAAAAAGGTCTGTGATACCGGTTGTCGCTTCGTTAATAAAATCCTGCTTTTCTGGCGCGTCCTCAAGGCCGCTGATTTTATCTCGATATTCTATCAGAATATCATAAATTTCCGGCAATGTGGCTATCAACCTTTCTTTGTTTAATAAGATGCCATAATGATATTCAATGCCCTCGTTTCCGACAATATCGGGCAACTGGCTTATGTCGTAAACTTTCTTATCCAATAAAAGCCTGACAATTTTTTCAATTGCCTCCCTGTAATATTTTTCATCTTCTGTTTGCTCTGCCAGCGGAACTCCATAAATTTGCCCCACATCTTCTACCGCCTCTTCTACTCTAAACCTGATCCACTGGTTTTCAAACTTGTTTACATCGAGCCCGAATATCATTAAAAGCTGTTCCAACTCTCCCAAATCCAAAGGCCCTAATTTGACAAAAAACTGTTTATCAAGATATCTCGATTCTGCCGCCACCATTATTTTATACTGCTGACCCGCCTCATCTGTGACGTAAGCACTAAACGATCCGGCAGCCTGGTGTTTCAAATTCTCTTGATCGGACCAGTCTCCTCCGCCCTGGGCGCTTAAATTAACTGTCAAATCCTCTAAGTAATCTTCCATTTGGCTGCCATTAATAAACATCTTAAAATCAAATTTTTGGCTTGTTATCGTCTTTTGATTTTCCCAAGCTTGCAGAATGACTTGCTCCGGGGCCGGCCTTAATGGGTTCCATTCAGGGTCAAAATAGTTTAAGGCAAAAACCGACCCGACTCCGACAGCTGCCAGCAAAATTATTAAAAACAGAGAAATAAGCAGAAAATGAGATTTTGGCTTTTCATAGTTTTGCTGCGTCGGCATTTGTCCCTGAAATTGCGGCTGGCTGGGCAGTGGCTGTTGCTGCTGATTGGGCGATTGTTGAAATTGTGGATTTTCCATTTATTTATTGCTTAATAATGAGTTCAAAATTATCGGGGTTTATTTCTATACTATCCCCTTTTTTGATTTTATCGGAAAGCAGAGCCTGAGCCACCACATTTTCAACATTGTCTTGTATCACTCTGCGCATTTCCCTTGCGCCATAAGCCGGCTTATAAGAAAGCTCCACTATTTTTGATTTTAATGGCTCTGTGATTTCAAAATCTATTTCTTTCTCTTTTAGGTTTTTTTGCAGGCCCTTCAAAGATAATTGGGCAATATCCAAAAGGTTTTCTTTTGTTAAAGGATGAAAAATAACCGTGGCATCAAACCTGTTCACAAACTCTGGCCTGAACATCCCTTTATCAAATAACGCGCTAAGCAAATCATCTTTTACCAAAGGCTGACCAGATTCTACGGACTTAAAAATCATATCAGCCCCGGCGTTTGAAGTGCAGATAATAATTGTGTTTGTAAAAACAACTTTTCTGCCTTGGCCATCCGTAATATGACCTTCGTCCAAAACCTGCAAAAATAAATTTAAAATATTGGGGTGGGCTTTTTCTATTTCATCTAACAGCACCAAGGAAAACGGAGTTTCCCTTACGGGCGTTGTCAAAAGCCCCTGCATTTCAACCGGACTCGTAGCCCCCAGAAGCCTGGGTATATCAGATATCGCCTGAAATTCAGACATATCAATTCTTATCATCTTCTCCACTCCCCCGAAATAAATTTGGGCTAAGGCTTTCGATGTTTCGGTTTTTCCCACGCCAGTCGGCCCCAAAAATAAAAAGCTGCCCATTGGCCTGGTTTTTGAGCTAAGCCCCGCCCTGGCCCTTCGCATTGCGACTGAAATTTCTTTTACGGCCTCTTCCTGGTTTACGAGCTTTTCATGGATAAGGCTTTCCAAGTTGAGCAAAGTTTCTTTTTCTTTCACTTCCATTTTGCCCACCGGAATCTGTGTTTTATCGGCAACGATTTGGGCAATATGATGAGGCAAAACAATCTTCTCTCTTCTTGATTGAACAAAAACAACCGCCTGATTTAAAACGTCCAGAGCTTTTTCGGGAAACGGCTGGCTTGGCATATATCTTGCCGTAAGATTTACAATTTCCCTGATGGCGGGATACAAAACAAATACGCGGCTCCTATATTCTGCCTCCAAAGCATTGACCTGTAAAATATCTATTGTTTCTCCTTCGGTGATTTCTGGCACTTCTATTTTTCTTAGCAGTTGAGAAAAAGAAGCGGCCTGCTCAATATTTTTATGCAAGCCCTCATATGTTGAAATGCCAATAAATTTGAACCCGGGCATTGATAGATACTTTGATAAAATCCCCGTAATATCAACTGCTCCGGCCTTTTGCATGCTTTGTCCGGCAAAATTTTCCAGATTGTCTATCGCCAAAATAACATTACCTGCATACAACACCTCAGAAAATATTCTGTCCAGGGTGCCTTCGAGTTTTTCAAAATCCTGAATGCTTGCCGACAGCTTTACCATATCAAGTTCTACAACTCTTCTGTAATTTAAATTGGGCAGTGTTTGACCTAGATAGCTTCTGTGGGCTATGGCCTCTAAAATGCTGCGTCTGCCAGAGCCGGAATCCCCCACCACCAGAACAGCAGCATTGTTGTCGCGAGACAATATAACCTCTGCGTCTTGTATCTGCTTTAAGTGGCTGGTTATTTCTTTGAATTTCCAATCTGCCACCACTCTTCTCCAATCTTTTGAATATTGGTCCAAGGTGATCGTATATCCTGAAGCCCAATCTTTGCCCAAGCTGCCCTGCCTTGCCAGATTTTCTTTTGACCAAAATTCTTTTTCCGATTTAATATTCCTGTCTACCAAATCAAGCCAGCTGGTAAGCCCCTCCAAATCGGTTGCCTTCAAGTCGTAGTTGACCAAAACTTGCTTGAAAAATTCATCTGTCTTTGCCAAAGAAATCAAAACCTCCTTGCTGCCTATTTTTTCTTTATTGCGTTTGGCCGCAACCATTGCAGCGTCTGTGATTGCCACAACAAAATCTTCGGAAAACTCGCCTGGTGTTCCAGCCTTAGGTATTTTTTCAAGATAATTTTTTAAATCCTCCAAAAAAGTTTTTCTGTCTATGCCAAGCCTGAAAAGCACAATGTTCGCCTCGCTACATAACTTTGCCATAGAATAAAGAAGCGAAGAAGAATTTATCAGCATCTTTTTCCTTTTGCAAAATTTCAATGCGTCAGAAACAGCGCCTGCCATTTGGAGATCCAAGAAATCGGCGATATTGTAGTTTGCAATATCGGCAATAGCATCCTGAAGACTCGGCGAATTCCTGACTCTTTTTATTTTATATTCGGAAAACAACCCTATATACCAAAAAATCACGGCGAAAAGCAAAAGCAGAGCCGACGCCTTTATGGAAACTATTTGAGACGAGTCATTTACAAATGAAATAAAAACAAAAAATAAAGATAGAATCAAAACAGCCAGAAACCCTTGGCTTATCAAATCCGCATACTTAAACAAAAAATTTTTTGACCTTTTGTAGGCCTGGAAAATCGCTGTCTGCTTTAAATTAAAGTTAAAATTCATTTATGCTATGGCCTAAAAAAATAATATAAATAAAAATGCAAAAACCATAATAAAGGGAAATAGCAGCCACCCTAAAAATATTGCCAGTCCGACAACTGCAACGAGAATCTGCAATACGATGCCGGCGATTATAAGCATAACCCTCATAAACGCACCCAATATCCTGGAAATCAGATTGGAAACAAAAGTGATAAAATATTCTTGCAAATCAAAACCCCTTGGATAACTCCAAACAAACCTTCTCCATGGGCTAAAAAAAGTTCTGAGCAATAAGGTAAAAGAAAAGAAATTTGCCGCGTAGTTAAAATAATTATTCCAAACTTCAAACAAAAATTTTGGCGTTTCAAAAAAATGCCATAAAAACCACGAAGTGAAAATGTCTTGCTTTTGAGCTACTTGTTGCATATTAGTTTATTGTACCATAAATCAAATCGTTTTTAATATCCTCCGGTATTGGAATTTCTTCCCCTGGTTTTGAAATACCTGGATACCGCCATGCCGAAACTATTTTTCTTTCCTGGTCATTCTCTTTATACATAACCCAAATTTCACCGGGCGCGCGCTTTGGTTGCCATAAGGCTTTTTTAATATCAATCTTTTTTTCTTTAAAAAAGATTTTATTTGTTTTCATCGCCGCGACCAAACCCGGCACTATCGCCTGTTCCACCCTTTCGGGTTTGCGCAAAATGCCTAAAATTTTCTGCTGCGAAAGACCGTACTGGCGCATTTTTATCTTCGAATGCTCTGTCCACGCCAAAGGCTTTATTTGTCTTGCTTGAATAAACATTAAATAATATTATCGTATTTTTAAAAAATTTAAAACGGAATTTTGAAAATTTTAAACAAAAAGCGGCTTTGTCCCACAATGGGACGGGCGCCGCTTGCCCTTCGTTTTCCGAGGTGTGGCCTCGGCCAACTTTTCAGCTCGCGCTCTTGCGGGCCAGATATTCTCTGCCCTTGCCGACATTCGTGTTGATGGGCACGCAGTCTCTGCAAAGCGGGCAATCCTCGGGAAGCCAGGAATCCAGCTTGATGTCCACCAAAGCTTCCAGCTTTGGAACGCCAAGATCTTCGGCCGTAACACCGCCGCGATTGCACAGGGCTCCCAAACCAACGATGTTGCCATCAAGGCCCGCGACAGCGTTCACCACCTTTTTGGCCGAGCCGCCCGTAGTGAGGACATCCTCCACCACCAAGACTCTTTTGCCGACAACGAGCTTGTCGTAGCCGCGTTTGATAACGAAAACATCTCCGCCATCGGCCTTCTCGGCATACAGGGCCAAGACTTTCTTGCCCGAAAGCACCGAAAGATTGTGAGCCGTCCACTGAGACAGAATCACTCCGCCGATTGCCGGAGCAATGACCACTTCCACGTTGTCATTCACAAATCGTCGGGCGATTTCCCGGCACAAATCCGATGTCGCTTTGGTATGCGGATAAACCGCATCCTTGTTGACATACGCCGAGCCGTGCATGCCCGATGTGTAAACGATATGGCTGTCTTTGATGACAGCCCCCACATTACCAAGGACTTGCAAAACTTCTTGCTGGTTCATAACCTTGCTTCCTTTCTTTTTTGAGAACAAATTGGCTAAGCAACGCGCTTAAACCATGTGGGCGGTACAGGATTCGAACCTGTGGCCCTTGCAATGTGAATGCAATGCTCTACCGCTGAGCTAACCGCCCCAAATATATTTTGTTATTCTATCACTTTTTTGCAAAAAAAGAAGCCCTCTTGTATATAAATTAAAACAAATAAAAACAGGGGGTATTCCCCCCTGTTTTTTAAAATCTTACTTGATTTCTGCCTTGGCTCCTGCTGCTGTGAATTTTTTAACCAATTCTTCAGCTTCTTCTTTCTTAACACCTTCTTTCACCAACTGGGCTGTTCCGGCTGCGGCTGCGTCAACCAAGTCTTTTGATTCTTTCAATCCCTTGGCTGTTGCATCTCTTACAACCTTAATAACCTCAATCTTGTTGGCTCCGACTTCCTTCAATTCAACATTGAAAGATGTCTTCTCTTCGGCTGCCTCTCCGGCTCCTGCTGCTGCCACCATTACCGGGGCTGCTGCTGAAACGCCGAATTTTTCTTCCAAAACTTTTACTAATTCTGCCAATTCTGTGATTGACATTTTTTCTATTTCAGAAACCAGCTTTTGGAATTTTTCTGGAACCTGAACTTCTTTTGTTTCCTCTGCCATTTTAGTTTTTTATAATTGCGAGCGAGGGAGGAATGAAAATTAATTTTCATTACGACCGAGCGACCAATTATATAAATTTTAATTTATTAAAATTCCTATTTTTTACTAATCTTATCCAATACTCTTACAAAGCTTGCCATTGGACTTGCGATAGAACCCACCAATCTACCCAACAATTCGGGCCTTGATGGAAGGTTTGCCAATGCCAAAACTTTTTCTCTGTCGGCAAATTTGTTTTCAAAAATGCCGCCTAAAATCTTAAAGCTCTCGTGGTCTTTTGCAAATTTGTTTGCAATTCTTGCCGGAGCGATCTCGTCTTCAATGCCAAGCACCAATGCTAATTGGCCCGGAATTGCCGACTTGATTCTGTCCCAAAAAGTAATGCCAGACTGCCCAAAGGCGATTCTGACCAATGTCTTTTTTGCAATCTTCAAATTACATCCTTCTTTTTTCAAATCCCTTCTCAAGGCAAACATATCCTGTGAAGGGACTTTTGCGAAGTCCACAAAAACAATTGATTTTTGGTTGGATATTTTTTCTTTGATATCCTTAACCTGTTTTGTCTTTTGTTCTTTTATTAATGCCATCTTGTTTTATTAAATATTTAACAAAGTTAAATGTTTTTACTCACTCGGTCAATGTGAAAATAAATTTTTACATTTCCCTCATTCATAAAAATAAAAACTGCGACCTTTTGCCACAGTATACAAAAACGTTTAGAGTTTTTGCCTCGGCAGGATTTAGGCTTTCGCTACCTGCTGTCTATGGCTTTATGTTTATACTTTAATCCAAAATCATCAAAAAGTCAATACCTGATTAATCCAGATATTTTGCCCTGTTTGCCGCGTGCTCTTTGAGGGTTTTGGCGTAATATGTTTTACCATCAGACAGATAATATAGATAGTCTGTTTCTGTTGGTTCCAAAGCTGCGCTTATCGAATCCATTCCCGGGTTTGAAATCGGGCCGATTGGCAAACCTTTGTATTTATATGTGTTATATGGCGAGTCAATTTGAGTGTCTTTTATCAAGACTCCCGGGTCATTTTTGCCCGTGATATAGTTTACCGTGGAATCAAGTTGCAAAGGCATTCCCATTTGGAGCCTGTTGTGTAAAATGCCCGCAACAATTTTTTTGTCTTCCAAAGTTTTTACTTCTTTTTCAAGAAGAGAAGCCATTGTAACCACCTCAAAAATCGTTTTGTCCTGGCCCTTTATTTTTTCTTGAAGCTCTGGCGTGAGCTTGTTGCCAAAGTTAATCAGCATTGCGTCAATCATCTGTTCGCAAGTCTGGTCGGTTGAGACCTCATATGTATCGGGAAATAAATATCCTTCCAATGTTGCATCAGCTGGCTTATCCGCCAAAAAAGGGAAAAACTTTGAATAGTCCCTATGCATTATTTCGTCAAATTCCTCTGGGGCGCAAACTTCGCGAGATTCAAAATATTCGCCTATCTGGGCTGCCGTCATTCCCTCGTAAATCACAAACCTGTCCCTTATCGTGTCGCCAGTTGTCATTTTTTTGACAATTTTGTAAATGGACATTTTGGGCGAAATCGTGTACTTGCCTGCCATAAGCCCCGTGTGATTGAACGACAAAAAGGTATACATTCTGAAAAAGAAAGCGCTTCTTATTATGCCTTTGTCTTCCAAGTCTTTTGCAATTGCGCTGTTGCCGCTTCCCTTCTCTATCACATAATTTACCATTTCCTCTGAAGTATAATTTACCGGGATATAGATTTGGTACAAAGAATACAGCAAAATCAATAATAAAAGAGCTCCTGCCGTTTTTGACATTTTTGAAAAAGTTTTAATGTCCATTTTTGAAAAGTCTTTTTGGGCTTTCCAATCTGACAATATTTTTTTGTATTTTGCAAAATCTGTTTTCATCTTAGTGGCGGGGGCGCAAGGATTCGAACCCTGATCAAAGGTTTTGGAGACCTCTATTCTGCCATTGAACTACGCCCCCTTCTATATAAATATAACACAAAAAGCGAGCTTATTCAATGTAAAAAGCGCCTACCCGGGCGCCTTTAATTTTAATCTGGCAGGTGCTTGAATTCCCCTTTAAGGCAAGTTCCGTTGTAAAAATTTTCGCTCCAACACACAGACCCGTCTTTAAACGAACACGCCATATCATTTCCATCAGCTATTTTGCCTCCGCACAAAACACAAAACTTTTGAGCCTCTGTATTAAACACTGATACATCTATACCCCCTACCGGGCAGTCGCCCCGAAGCATGGCCCATTGTTCGCAAACTTTTCCATCTTCAAAGTAGCACAAAACATAATCGCTCCCATCGCCTCTGGATTGATCTAATAAAGTTCCTCCTTGCTCCGCGCAGTAAACAGAGGCCCGATTTACCAAAACATAAGAATCGCCCTGGATATCTATTTTATTGTTTTCGTAGCTTGGTTGGGACCGATCGATTGTATATTTTACAATAAAGAAAGCGTCAATCGCAATTAACAGTATAATCGCCAAGAAAATAAACGAAAATTGTTGTTTTTGATTCACGATTTTATTATGATTATTTTATTTTTTTAGGCACCGATGGAGCTGATGGAATATTAATTTCTTCCGGAATATCGGCTACGCGCAATAATTCATCCAAAGTTGTTACTCCGCTTTTTACTTTTTCGAGGCCGTCCATAAATAAAGGCTTTATTCCGTGGGCTCTTTCATAGGCCCAAATTTGCTGAGCTGAAGGATTTTTAAGCATGAGGTCCTGCATCTCTTGGCCGATTTCCACAACTTCAAAAATTCCGGTCCTGCCCTTGTATCCCGTCTTAGAACAATTGGTGCAGCCCTTTCCTTTATATAAGGTTATTTCAGTGTCTTTATCAAAGAACCTTTCGGCTTGCGGAAAAACAGCTGACAAATCTTTAAACGAGGCCTTGTAGCTATATCTGCATTTTTCACAAATTTTTCTCACCAGCCTTTGTGATATTATTAGTTTTAATGTCAGAGAAAGGTAAAATGACTCAACCCCCATTTCCAAAAATCTGGGAATAACAGATGAGGCATCATTGGCATGGAAAGTAGAAAACAACAAATGCCCAGACAAAGAAGCATTAACTGCGATACTGGCGGTTTCCCGATCTCTTACTTCTCCCACCAAAATAATATCCGGGTCTTGTCGCACAATAGATTTTAATCCTTCGGCAAAGGTTAAGTTTGTGGCAGGGTTTACCTGTATATGATTCACTCCGGGAATCTTATATTCCACCGGATCTTCAATGGTTGCAATGTTTTTTTCCGGACTACTGAGATATTTTAACAGCGCATATAAAGTTGTTGTTTTACCCGATCCTGTCGGACCCGTTACTAAAACCATGCCGAATGGCTTTTTTGATGCGCGCATTATTTTTTCTTCGTCGTCTTTTGAAAGGCCCAAGTCTTCAATTGAAAAACTCTTTTTGTCTTCTATTAAAACCCTGATAACTATTTTTTCACCTTCAACTGTCGGCACGATGGAAACGCGCATATCAATGGCTTTTTTGTTTCTTTCATATCTTATGGCTCCATCTTGGGCTGAAAAATGCTCGACTGTTGAAATGCCGGCAAGCAATTTTATTCTATTCAAAATATTTTCATAATATGCTGTCGGTATTCTGGCCACCTCATGCAAAAATCCATCCACCCTCAATCTTATAACCACCACATCTTTCTGTGGCTCAAAATGAATATCGGAGGCTTTGAGGTCCAGGGCGTCGCCAAAGATTTCATTTATTATTTCTGGTGCCACTTTCTGGCCCATCTTCACTATTTCATTAAATCTGTCATTGAGATTTTTTTTATAAACAACAAGGGCGGCATCAACATTCTCGGTTAAAGAAAAACAGATTATTATATTTTTGTTGCCAAATAATTGGCCAAGCTCTTGCTTTATGCCCGGCTCTGACGGGTCGTCGGTTGCAACGATAACTTCGCTGTCTGTTTCTTTCACCAGCACCACTCTGAACCTTTTTCCGATTTGCTCCGGAATTTTTAACACCAATGCCCTATCCGGAATATTGGTATTTAAGTCATAATATGAGACTTTAAAAAATTCGGCTATTGCTTGTCCCACCAAGTCCGGCGACAGTCTTCCCTGCCTAAAAAAATAATCTAAAAAAGTGCCGTTTTGGCCTTTGGCAAAATCGTCGGCAGCCTTGGCTTCAGCTTCGTTTATATAATTTTGCACCAGCAATATAGACCTTATTTTACTTTGATCCAGATTCATTTTTTAAATATTGTTTAATTTTTTCCGTCATTTCAACCATAGACATATTGGATTTTACAAAAAAATCAATCGCTCCCATTTGCTTTACCCTGTCGAAGTCTTCTATCTGGCTCAGGTCCGATGCAACAATCACCGGCACGGTTATGTTCTTTTGCTTTAAGGCTTCTAAAACCCCAAAGCCATTTAATTCCGGCATTATCAAATCCAAGATCACCAGATCAAATTTTTCTGATTCCAAAAGATTTAATGCATCTTTGCCGTTTCCGACCAGCTTTACTTCAAAACCCTCCTGAATTAATTTTAGCTGAAGGGTCATTGCGATTGCCTTATTGTCGTCGGCAATTAGTATTTTGCTCATATTTTTTAATTAGTGTAGTGATATTTAATGCAGCGATATAATTTAAGTAATTATATATTTTTTTAAAATAGAAGACAACAAGTTCTAAATTTTTTATACAGCTTGTCTTTGTGTGCTATAATATAACAATGCAAATTGGATTGATAATTTTAATATTGTTTTTTGTTTTATTGCTTGCTGCCATAGCTGAGCTTTTTGTGATATTTAAAATGAGGGCCGAAAAAAAGAGGCAGGCCTCCCTCGCTCAAGAGCCGAAAAAGGTTGACTACGAGGCATATGAAATTTCCATCTTGAATGAGCTGTCGGGCAAAATAGATTATTCTTTCAATATACAAGATGTTATAAATGTAGTTACAGACTCGCTTTCTGATTTGGCGGATTATGACGCCGTGTCTTATATATTGCCATTGCCAGCTAAAATTATTTTTCGCGGCAACCTGACAAAATCTGTTTCTTTTGACTTTATTTTGGATTTGAAAGCAAAAATGATTTCCCAATTGTCCGGCTTTATCGGCAAAGATATTTCCAGCCTTCCAATGGACGAAATAACAAGAGGATCTGTTTTGGATTCAGATTCAAATATTAAATTGGGGGCCTTTGTAAGTTTTCCGTTAGTTGTATCAAACAAAGTTATAGGACTGTTAACGATTGCCAAAGAGGACAAAACTCCGTATGAACCAAAACAAATCGCGTCGCTTCAAAAAGTTATAGAGCAAGGCACCGACGCCATCACAAACTTGCAAAATGTGATTGATATGGAAAACAGCAGGCTGAATGCAATGGTGGCCAGCATGGAAGATGGCGTAATAATGACAGATATGGATTACAAAGTTTTGGTGGCCAATCCAAAAGCCAGATTGGCCGCGGGCCTTGATAATAAAAAAGACTTATCCTTGATCGATTTTAATAAAAGCCTGGCGGGGAAAATTGATTTGCAGGATAAAATAGAGGAAAGCCTGAGAATGGACAGAATTTTTGTTTCGGACGAAATACAGGTTCCGGCAGGATTTTTTAAGATTGTAATTTCTCCTGTAAAGAACAGATTCAAGCCGGTTGGCTGCGTGGCGGTGTTGCGCGACATCAGCCGCGAAAAAGAGGTGCAGCAAATAAAAGACGATTTCACTTCTATGATAGTACACGAGTTGCGATCACCCCTTGATTCTATCAAAAAAATGATAGAGTCAATGAGGTCCATAAAAATGCAGGCGGAGCAGCAAGAGCAATATCTGCAAATGATATATGCCAGCTCATCCGATATGTTGGGGTTGGTCAACAATCTTTTGGATATGGCAAAAATTGAAGCGGGGAAATTTGACCTTAAAAAACAACCCTCCAGCATAAAAGATATTGCGAAAAGCAGAATTTTATTTTTTGATATTGCGGCCAAAGATCAAAAAATTAATCTGTTAACCCAGCTGTCACAAGATATTCCGGAGCAGACGAGCTTTGACCCGCACACCATTTCCCAGGTACTAAACAACTTAATTTCAAACGCGCTGAAATTCAATAAAGAAAACGGAAATATAATTATCCAGGGATTGGTTTATAAATCCGGAGATAGCTTATCCAAAAAGGCCGCTGCCGCTGGCATAAATTGGTTTATCAAAACCGACGAATTTAAAATACAAGATTCTTTATTTATAGCGGTGACTAACACTGGCCAAGGCATAGCCCCAGACCAGATAAACAAGTTATTTAATAAATTCTTCCAAGTAAAAAGCGCTTTTGCCGAAAAAGGCGGCACGGGCTTGGGCCTTGCCATCACAAAAAGCATTATAGAATCTCATGGAGGCATCGTTGGGGCAGAATCAACTTATGGCGAGGGCGCCACATTCTACTTTACCATTCCTTTAAACAGCGAATTATAGCCCCCTCTTTGTAATCTTGGGGCCGCTCGAGGTGTCTTCCAGTTCGTAACCTTTATCAAAAATTTCTTGTCTGATTCGGTCCGACTCTTGCCATTTTTTTTCTTTTCTCAATTCATCTCGCTGCTTGGCGAGCTGCATAACTTCGTCTGGAATTTCTGTAGCTTCCTTAACTCCGAGGTTTAAGCCAAACACTTTATCAAACTCCAATATCGTAGCCTTTTTAACTCCTTCCGATAGCGACTTATCGTTTGCAACATCCCACATTAAGGCCAAAGCCTGCGGAGTATTTATATCGTTATTAACTCGTTTTTTAAACTCTTCCAACAAGTCTGCAGATGGTTCGGCAGTGTTGCCATCCCACTGGCTGACTTTTTCTCGCAACCCAGCGAGGGCTTTTTGAACACCCAAAAGACCTTCCCATGTAAAATTCAGACTTGCCCGATAGTGAGATGTTAATGCCATGTAGCGAAAGCCTAAAGGGTCATAACCTCTTTTTACAATATCTCCAATAGTTGCAAAATTTCCCAGACTCTTTGACATCTTTTTTCCCTCAATGGTCAAAAAATCAACATGCATCCAGTATCTGGCAAATTGCTTTCCTGTCGCAGATTCGGACTGGGCAATCTCATTGGTGTGATGAACCGGAATATGGTCAATGCCGCCGGTATGAATATCAATTGTCTCCCCCAGATACTTCATCGCCATCGCCGAGCACTCAATGTGCCAGCCAGGAAATCCGATTCCCCACGGACTCTGCCACTCCATTTGGCGCTTATGATCTTTTGGGGAAAATTTCCAAAGCGCAAAATCTGTTGGATTTCGCTTTTCGTCGTTAATCTCCACTCTGGCTCCGGGAGCCAGGCCTTCAACATCCAGCCTTGCCATGTATCCGTAATTGCCAAACTTGGAAGTGTCAAAGTATACTCCGTCAGAGGTTAAATATGTAAAGCCCTTTTCCTCAAGTCGCTTGATTAAATCGATTTGCTCTGCGATGTGGTCAGTGGCCTTGCTCCAAACACTTGGTTCTTTGATATTCAGCCTGGCGATATCACGCTTAAAAATTTCTGTGTAATATTCGGCAATCTCCCAAGCCGAGCGGTTCTCTCGTTGACTACCCACTTCCATTTTATCCTCGCCCTCATCACCATCTGAAACAAGATGCCCAACATCTGTAATATTTATAATATGCTTTACTTGGTAGCCGTTAAACTCCAACACTCTTCTTAGAGTATCGGAAAAGATATATGCTCTCATATTACCGATATGCGGAAAGTCGTAAACGGTCGGCCCGCAACTGTAAATCTTCGCGTGGCCTGTCTGGAGCGGGACAAACTCTCTCTTTTGCCTCTCGTAGGTATCAAAAATAAAAATTTTATTAGTATCCATGGTTATAAACATTATATACTACGCCTCATCTTATAGCAAATGATGCCATCCTTTATGTATTGACCCGTTAACAAAGGATAAAAACTTTCTTTTATGGCTATCTTTTGAAAATCCTCAAGCATCAGCTTGCCGTAAACATAATAAAATTTCTTTTTTTTCGTTGATGGTTTTTGCTTGATAAAATCTTCTAAAATTTTTATGGCCTTGGAAATAATTTTATTTCTATCCCTGTCTTTTGTTCCGAATTCAAGCTCAATGGAATTATCTAAAATTTGGCTAATAGGACCACTTGGGTCTGGCCAAAATAAAACAGTGTCCAAGTTAATCAAATTTAATGGAAACAAACTTACGCCCCGCTCTCTTGGAATAATAATAAAATCATTTATGCCACTGCTGGCTTCGTGGATATCTATAACGAATTTATATTTTCTGGCAATCTTCAAATTTTTAGAAGCCTGTCTTAATTCATAAATATTTGAGTTTTCTTTGCCTGGATACGACCTGTTCAAGTCAGCTTCCATAAACCTTATATTTTTCTTAGCGGCTTCTGGGTTTGCCGTCAGGCAATCAAAAAACTTATCTAGGCCCTTGCTTTTTAGCCTTTCAACAATCTCTTCTCCAATTTTTTCATTACCGTGAGTATAAATAATTATCAATAATTTTTTTTCCATAAAAATATTTTTAAAATTCGGAGTAGGGTTATTTTAAATAATCCTACTCCATTTTTGTTGAATTCCAACCTTTAAATTTAGGTGATAATCCAATAGGTACGATTGGCATGTTTACTGTCGAGCACCTTCAGATCCACAAAGCCCAGCTTTTGATAAAGGCGCCTTGCGGCCTGCGCCTTTAAGTCCGTACGCAGGACAATAGTATTTGTGCCCTCTTGAATAAGCTTGTCGATCAGGCGCGAGGTAAGCTTGTTGCCTAGCTTTTGGTTGCGAAATAGTTTGCAGACCCCGAGCTCGGCCAAATAAAAAACATTGCTACACATGGTAAAAATAAAATCCAGAGCGTCGCCCCCGGAGATCTCTCGCATCTTTTCTTTATCTGCTAAATATCCCCAGGTAAAACCCACAACTTTTTGATCATTTATGGCGAAAAGGCCCTTAGCGCCAGGCCTTTGGATCTGGTCGTCGAGATCTTTAATCACCCCATCGACGGTCCAAAAATCTTCGTTCCACGGCGGCTCTTGCCAAATCTGGCAGTAGAGTTTAGCTGCGCTTTTTAACATTTGCCGGTTGTAATTTGCACCAAAATCAACAATCTCTAACATTTCATTCTCCTATTGTTGGAATTATAAAAAGAACCCTTCCCTGAGTTGGGAAGGGTTTGAGTTCAAATAATTCTTTATACTTTAACGCAAGCCTTTCCCAACTGAAGAAAGGCTGTGATGTAAATTCAGTTTTTTAAGTATTAGCTTGTAGCCGCCCTTGCCCCTATTGAGCCACTCAGACACTCTGGCTACTGTCGTGGAACTTAGACCAGTTTCTTTTATTATATCCGTATACGCTATATTCTTTGCCAGCATCCTGGCTGTCTTCCAACGGTTACCAAATTCAATAAGCTCCTTTTCTGTC
This sequence comes from uncultured Candidatus Saccharibacteria bacterium, assembly GCA_964592355.1. Lineage (GTDB taxonomy): Bacteria > Patescibacteriota > Minisyncoccia > Minisyncoccales > Staskawiczbacteraceae > XYD1-FULL-39-28. Next base: position 9,719 of record CAZQBZ010000005.1, on the reverse strand, counting down.
ATTAAATCACGCAAAAATCTGGCCGCCTCATTGCGGTCTTCTAAAGCCAAAATAGCCTCAATCAGTTCGCTTATTTTTCTGCTATCTTTTTTAGAAGTCATAAACACTTTACTTTGATAAAGTAATTATAGCAGAAAATAAGGCTCCGTCAATAGTCATAAGCAAAAAGCCGCTTTGAGCGGCTTTGCTGCGATTATCTTTTTGCCTCTTTGTGGGCTGTGTGTTTTTTGCAGCCTTTGCAGAATTTCTTTAAAGCAAGCTTTTCCTCCTTTAACTTTTTTGACTTTTTTGTAAAGTAGTTAACGGTTTTGCAGCTGCCGCAGGCCATTTTTGTGATTGTCTTTTTTACTGCCATTTGTTTTTTGTTAATTTATATTTTTCACTTTGAGCCGATGCGCAGATTTGCACTGCGGACCTTCTCCTTACCATGGAGATGCTCTGCTGGCTGAGCTACATCGGCACTTCGCTCTGCCGAGCAAAGCTTAGTGTGGGCGCGGTAGGATTTGCACCTACGAAGGGTAGAACCCGCTGGATTTACAGTCCAGTGCCTTTGTCTGCTCAGCCACACGCCCCTGTCCATACAATAATTTATACCACAAAAAAACAAATCATTCAATCGCTTTGCCGTGGCTGGCTTTCCATTCTTCTATTTTTTTATGGTCACCCGAAATCAATACGGGCGGAACTTTCCACTTTTTTCCGTCTTTTGTTTTAAAAACTTCCGGTCTTGTGTACTGGGCATACTCGATAAATCCGCCTGATTTTGTAATTCTTTCTTTTAATAACTGGGGCTTGCCCAAAACTCCCGGCACCAATCTTGAAATCGCCTCAATGCAAACCATGCTGGGCAGCTCTCCGCCCATCAAATCATAATCACCGATAGAGATTTCCATATCTGCAAGTTTTTCTGCCACACGCTGGTCAACACCTTCATACCTGCCGCAGATAAAAATTATCTGTTTTTGTTTTGATAATTTTGTTGCCATTTTTTGGTTAAACTTTTGTCCTCTTGGAGTAAATAAAATGACTTTTGCCTTTTTGTCTTTTTTGATTTGCCTTAGGGCTTTGTAAATTGGCTCCACCATCAGCACCATTCCCAGCCCTCCGCCAAAAGGCCTTCCATCAACTGTTTTATGGTTGTCTGTTGTCCACTTTCTTAGATTATGGACATTTATTTTTATAAGCTTTTTTTTCTGCGCCCTTGCAATCAAAGACTCCCCAAGGTATGAGTTGAAAATTTCTGGTAAAACTGTGATAACATCAAATTTTATCATTTGTCTTATAAACAAAAATCGTGTTTACTATAACACGATTTTCGCTTCTTGTAAATTACAAAGAAATGTTGTCTAATTCGTCTGTTGAGACTTTCTTTTCAGCTCTTGGAGCTCTTCCGCCTTCTGGTTCCTCGATTTTGAGGTTGACTCTGGCGTGGTTTTTCAATCCGACGATGCGGACCAAATTTCTGATTGCCTTGGCTGTTGAACCTTCTCTTCCGATGATTTGACCCATATCTTGTGGGTTTACTTTCAAAGAAAGAAGCACTCCCATTTCGTCAACTTTTCTTTCTACTTTGACGTCTTCTGGGTGGTCAACTAATTCCTTGACAATTGTCTCAAGAAACTCTCTGTCATTATCTACTGCCATGTTTCTTTTGTCTTATGTCTTTTTATCTTTGCGACCTTTTCTTATTTTGATTATACTCATCAAATAAAACCTTGTCAATAAAAATTATGGGCTTAATCGTCATGATTAAGCCCCATTAAAGTCCTACCGCTCGGTGTACAAAGCGAATATCCTTGCTTTAGTTTTCACTCTTTCCCACTTCCTGGGTTTTATTAGCACCCTTCCGGGCCACCTATGGGCGGCCTGGATTCTGCCATCCCTGTTGCTGCTGGCAAGCAATACCCCGATGGGAACGATGCGGTTTATCGGCCGCTTCTCCATTACCACAAAGACCAGCATGGCTTACTCCTTTCAAAAAAAAGCAAACCCTAAATCCGTATATTTAACTATACAACTTTTCAATTTTATTGTCAATGTCAGATAAATCTAATGCAACAAAAAAGAGGGTTTTGAGAACTCCCACAAACTTTGGAACCGCTAATCGCGGTTTTGACGATTTTGTCGCCTTTGCCCTGGCCATCGGATTGGCCAAACGCCATGAAACATTAACCTGTAGGCAAAAAGGGTGAATGCAAGCACCATTAACGGGGTCAATATCGGCATCACCTGCTGGGGCCAGAAACGTCCGGCAACAAGACCTGCTACCAGCAAGGTCACCCCTGTTCGACGCCAATTGCCAAAGGCGATACGCCGAAACTGACGGATAAGGCTTCCAGCTCCAGCCCACAGAGCTTCCCCAGCGCGGTCAAGTAACCACAAAAGGCTTTGTCCGACTATGGGGGCTGTGTTATCCAACAGCCACAAGAAACCAACCCAAATGGTCCGCAAAACGGCCCACGAGATTTGCAAAAAACGCTGCATTTTTCTATCCTTTCAGAAGGCTTGTTGTTAACTTGCTTTTATTGCCACAGCAATTTAGCTTAGCAATACATATGTTTATAATATCATATTTTAATCATTTTGTCAATATATCGGGCAAACTTCGATGTAAACAAAATACCCCCTATTCGGGGGCATTTTAAAGTTTAATTATTGGGCTGGTGTTTCTTCCGGCTTCTGTTCTTCTGATTTTGGTTCTTGGGGCGCTGCTGGCAATTCTTCTGGTTTTGCCTCGGCTGCCGCTTTGGCTTCTTGTGCGGCTTTTTTGGCTGCCTCATCGGCTTCTGCCTTTGCTTTTGCTGCAGCCTCTGCGTCGGCCTTGGCCTTGTTTATTTCGGCCTGCTTTTTTGGAGAAATTTTCGCGACATGGATTTTTTTGTCGTCAATTATCTTTTCAGAAACCAACCAGTTGTGTATGGTTTCAGATGGTTGGGCTCCTTTTGAAATCCAGTATTTGATTCTTTCTGCGTTAAAAGAATTTTTTTTGGTCAAAGGATTTACATATCCCAAATCTTCCACGGACCTGCCTCCCTTTGAAGATTTTCTTTTATCAACCAATACAACCCTGTAAAACGGCTGATTCTTTTTTCCTTTTCTTGTTAGTCTAATAGTTAACATTTGTATTTTTATTTTTTATATTTTTAGCGTAGCGATATTTTTTATTTCCAATTTTTGTTTTCCAATGCTTTTTTTGCGGCTGCCTCTTCGGCCTCCTGTTTTGAACTTCCCTCTCCCTCTGCCACAAGATTATCTTTAAGATAAACCCCAACTGTAAAATTTTTATTATGGTCGGGTCCTGTTTCCTTTGTCACTTTATAGCACGGAGTTACGCCTTCCTTATCTTGTGATGCTTCCTGAAACTTTGACTTTGCGTCTTTATATGCTCCTGTCTTTATTACCTCTGCCAACTTTGGCAAAAGATATTTTGTTAAAAATTCATCTGTCGCATAATATCCAGCATCCAAATATATAGATCCAAGCAAAGCTTCAAATGTGTTTGCCAGAATATATGCTCTTGATTTGCCGGTTTCTTTTGATTCTCCTTTTGAAAGCAAAAGGAAATCACTAAATTCCAGCTCCTCGGCAATCTTCGTCAGCATCTTGGCGTTCACCAGGGCTGCCCTCCAATTTGTCAGTTCACCCTCTGTTTTATCGGGATATTCTTTGTATAAATGTTCTGTGACTATCAGCTCCATTACCGCGTCTCCCAAAAATTCCAATCTTTCATTATGGTCAAGCTTGAAATCCGGATTTTCGTTCAGATATGACCTGTGCACGAAAGCCTGTATCAGCAAATCCTTATTTTTAAAATCAGTTCCGATTTTTTGTTCAAGTATTAAAAAATCTTTCATATATTATTGTTGTCCGTCTATTTGTGGGCTTTCTTTGGCTTGCAATTCTTTAAAGATTGTTCCTAAAACTCCATTTACAAATTTTCCAGATGTCTGACCTGAAAATGTTTTTGCCAATTCTATGGCTTCATTTATCGCCACTTTCGGTGGAACCTCTTGCTTATCCGCATAAAGCAATTCATAAAGACCGATCCTTAAAACATTTCTGTCGACAATTGGTATTTGAGAAATCGGCCACTCCGGGGCTGCTTTCTCTATTATATTATCAATCTCTTGCATATGCCTTTGAACCCCCTCCGACAGCTTCCATATAAAATCCAATTCTTCCAGTCCCGGGCCCAAGTCTTTTATATTCCTCTCAATAATAGCTTTTAAATCCGTCTTTTTTCCGTAAAAATCCCATTCATAAAGGGATTGCATGACTATTGATCGTGAAAGGTGCCTTGATGCCATTGTTTTTAGCTTTTTGATTCTTTCTCAGCTGTTTTTATTTCTTTTTCTCTGTTTTTTGCTTCTTTTTTGGTCAATTTTGCCATAACATCAACAACCTCTTTCCCCTTATAGTGTCCGCAATTTTTGCAGGCTGTGTGAGATAAAATAGGTTTTCCGCATTTTGGACATGAAGCCAAAGCAACCTTACCGATGTATTTGTGCATTCGGGTTTTGCCGACTTTTGACCTTGTATGACTATGTCTTGGTACTGCCATTCTTTTATTTTTTAAAATTTAAAATTAGATAACATTATATTACAACATATATTTCTATTTTGCAAGGGTTTTAGACATATCCAATGCTTTGAAACGGCCCCATAATTTGATATAATTATGAAATGAATTTTAATTTTTTATCAAAAAAAGAAGATTTTTGGGCTTGGTTTTTACTAATCTACGGATTTGCAATCCGCATACTATATATATTCTGCTTTACCAGCCCAAATGATTATCTCTGGTCTGATGCAGGAACTTATGATGTCCATGCTATGAGAATGGCGAGTGGCACCCATATAGAGCTTTCAACATACTGGCCTCCTTTTTTCCATATTTTTTTGAGCTTGATATACCGCATCCTGATGTGGCTGGGCCTTGAATCGCAAAGAGTTTCTTTTGATGTCGTGATATTCGGTGTTTTTTACGCCATTGGGTTCTGGTGCATATACCAGATTTCAAAAAAATTATTCTCTCCAAAAATAGCGCTGATAATTTTGGCTGTCGTCGCCTTTTGGTGGCCATTTGTTTTTTTGAACGCCCTGGTAATGAGTGAAAACCTATTTTTCCCGACATTTCTGCTTGGATTTTATTTTTTAATCAAAAGCCCGGAAAAGCCGTCCACCGGCATATGGGTCGGATTGTTCTGGGGAATTGCTGCCATAACCAGGCCGATAATACTCGCGTTCATCCCGTGCTTTCTCTTGTGGTGCCTGTGGCAAAAAATCAACTGGAAACTTATTGCCAATTTCATACTTTTCGCAGGATTGGTGATAGCGAATATGTGTTTTTTTAATTTTTATTATACTGGAGGAAGAGAAGATTTTATTTCGTCCAGTGGCGGCTTTAACTTTGCGATGACGTGGTGCGACGTCAAATCCGTTAAATATTTTACGAGCGACGGATATTGGTATTGGTTTGCTTCGGCGGCGAATATAGACTATCCAGATGAAAGGGCCATATCCACCAATGTTCCTTTCGAAAATCAAAAATATTACTATCAAATCGGATTGGACTGCATAAAAGAAAAACCCTTCCAGATATTTAAAAACTCTTATTCCATAGTAAAACTTTTTCATAGCCATTTATTCCCCACTACAAGCGATATGCCTTTTTGGGGGGCTCTCAGAATAATCTTTAAAATCCTGACTATAATCGCATTTATCGCCAGCGCAGTAACAATAATAGGAATTTCAACGAAAAAGATACGCATAGAGAGCCATAACAAAAAGTTCTTTTACCTGTTTGGGTTGGCGATTCTCTCCTTATTTGCCACAATTTATCTGCAAAATGTCGGAGAGGAAAGATATATGATTCCGTATGCCCCCCTTCTGATATTAATGTCTGTTCCTTCATTGTCGTTGCTCTATAAAAAATGGAGGTCTGTTAAAAAGACTAAATTTAACAGAAAAGTTTGGATATTTTGTTTTGCTTTCGCCGCCTTCTCTTTTTTTATTTTTTGGCTGCATTTATTTTCCATTGAAGATGCGCGATTTGTTTCAGAAAACGGAGGTGAAACGCAAATAGCACTACCAGACAGAAACGACGATGGTTCCCAGCGAAACCTAAAATATAAGATTGTCATAAATTCAAAAATCAGACAGACATCCCAGGTTAATATTTCCATGGATGATTTTATAAATAAAATATCAGTCAACGGCAAGGATATTGATTTATCCCCGGTTAAGAAAAAATATAGCGTAGATGTCTTAAATGACTGGAAGCGTGGATATATTTTTGACATCCCATTAAAGTCTGGACAAAACACCATCATAGTTTCCGGTCAAAATACGGGCTGGGGATACTCTTTTAAATTCGCGCAACGTCCATCGTTTATCGCATGGATGCTTGCTTTTTTAGCAATAGGAATCCCAACAGCTTTTGCCTTAACAATATTTATAAAAGCAATTTATGAAAAAAATCCTGATTAAAAAAACTTTTGTTTGGACTTCTGTATTGGCAATACTGATTTTAGGAGTCGTTTTAAGAATCCTGTTTACTGGATATTTTGGCGTGAGAGAAAATTATAACAACTTTTGGGGAACCACGACTTATACCCACGATACGGTTGAACATATTCAATACATAAAGTTTGTGGCGCAGAATCTTTCTTTGCCCGAGGTAGACAAAGGGTTGGAATACCCTCAGCAACCGCTATATTATGTCCTCACCGGATTTTCATATCGCCTGCTGCAAAACTTTTTAGCGTCAGACAGCGCCATATTCAGAATTTTAATCTGGTATTCGTGTTTATTTTCAATACTAAGTCTTTTGTTCATATTTCTAACGGCCCGCAAAATGACCGATTCTGAATGGTTGCAATTTTTTATTGTCGGGATATTCGCCTTCACACCGGCCTTTGTTTTCCATTCGATAATGATAAGCAATGATCCCATGCTGACTTTTTTATCCGCTGGGGCTTTTTATTTTCTAATAAGCTATGCCAAATCGGAAAAACCAAAAGATATATTTCTTTCCGTAATATTTTCCGCCTTGGCTGCTCTTACAAAAATTTCATCGGGATTTATTTTTTTTATAATAATCGGGTTTTTAATTTATAAATATGGGAAAAATAAAAAGGCGCAAATTTTAAATATAATATTCGCTGTTTTTTTAATCGGCTTCATCTGCCTGGGGGCGGGACTATGGCGGGCGTATATCCCATCAACAAACCAGTTCCGTTTTGTTGAAAGCTATTCGTGGGAGCACCAGAGAGTATATCCGGAAACATTTTCTTATCTTTTTAAATTTAATTTTCCAGACCTATTACAAGAAGGTCAATCCCATGTTTTTGGAAATGAAAAGGTGGCAAGGACTTGGCCGACATTCCTGTACGGGTCTTCCATATTCGGCGAATACGAATATAACAACATCACAAGCTTCTTTTCCTATATGAGATTATTGATGCAGGCAATACTCATCCTGGGGCTTTGCCTTCCCATCGGACTGATGGCGAATTTCTTATTCGTTAAAAAATGGGGGCAGGCAGATTATATTTTTATAACTGCCATAGTTATAAATTTTTTAATGTTGGCCACATTCTTATTTAAATACCCCGCCGTATGCAATTCTGATTTTAGATATCTGAATTCCGTATTTGTCCCTATAATAATTTTTTCCGGCTTGGGACTATCAAGAATTTTTGATAAATTAAAAAATCTTAAATTTATCATCCCTGTTTTATGCATTTCGCTCGTATCGCTTGAATTTATATGGGTTGCCCTCAGAATCGCCATAAAGGCCTTTGTAAAAATATAGCCATGAAAACTGTCTCTGTTATAATTCCCGCATATAATGAAGAAAAAAGATTGCCCAAGACCCTAAAGAAATGGCAGACATTCTTGTCGCATGATAAAAATGATTTTTTAATAAATAAAATCATCGTCGTCGATGACGGATCAACAGATAAAACTGTTTCTGTCGCCGAATCATTTGAAAACTTTCTTCCGATAAAAATACTCAGGATATCTCCAAATCTCGGCAAGGGAAATGCCGTCAAAACAGGTGTAAGAAACGCCGATTCGGATTTTATTTTAATATACGACGCGGACGCCGCCACTCCGCCCGAGGAAATAAGCAAATTATTTTCTGAAACAGAAAACGCGGATTTTATCATAGGCTCCAGGATTATCAAGGGAGCCGAAACAACCATGTCGCCAAGAAGAAAATTTGTCGGCAAATGTTTTCATTTTTTGTGCCTGCCATTAATCCCAAAAATAAAAGATGCTTCATGCGGTGTTAAATTGATAAAAACAGGGATTGCAAAAAAAATTTTTGAGAGGCAATATATAGAAAGATTTGCTTTTGATATAGAGATATTATGGTTAGCAAAAAAAATGAACTGCCAAATAAAAGAAGTTGGGGTTAAATGGGACGAAATACCAGGATCAAAAGTAAGGGTTTCAAGAGATAGCATTGAAATGTTTTTTTCTGTTTTAGGTTTGTACAAAAGAGCAATTTTAGATAAAATTAAAAACAAAAAAATCAATGAATAAAAAAACAAAGCTGATATTAGCCACATTGTTGGTTTATGGAATACCAGTAATCCTGTGGTCTCTTCTGCCCTTTTCAAAAAATCTTTGGGGAACCTGGACAGATTCAACTATTTTCAATTTTATATCTTACGGAAACTCGGTATTCAGGCCTATCGGAATAATAACCGATGTAATTTTGTTGTACTGCCTTTTCATATTGTTCTTCAAAAAAGACATAGATTTTCAAAAAGAAAGGGTTTGGCTGATATATAACGGCGCAAAAAAAATATTAAAATGGATATTTGCAGATAGGATGAAAAAGGATTCTGAAATATCAAGAGAAGAAAAAGTCTCGATGCTTTTTTACCTGGTTAAGCTGTATTTTACCCCCGTTATGCTGAATTTTTTGATTGGAAACTGGCAATCTTTATCCGGCTCTATAGCCACGCTCAATTCTATGGGCGCGTTTACAATGGATGAAAAAAATATCTTGAAAATTTATTTCCCTGCCGCTTTGCATGTGATGCTGGTTATAGACACAATCATCTTTTCCTGCGGTTATTTATTTGAATCGTCCGGACTTAAAAGCATTGTAAAATCGGTTGAGCCGACAGCTCTCGGCTGGCTGGTAACGCTGGCCTGCTACCCGCCAGTTAACGATTTAACGGGAAGAGTTTTGGGCTGGTACACATCAGACTTTTCCACTTTTAGCAGCACAAATACCACGATAATAATGGGTGTTATGTCGTTATTGCTTTTCAGTGTCTATGTTTGGGCTTCAATAGCTTTGGGATTTAAGGCCTCTAATTTAACTAATAGAGGCATTGTCACGAAGGGCCCTTACAAATATGTAAGGCACCCGGCTTATGCATCAAAAGGCATCAGCTGGTTGATTATGGGAATCCCATTTATAACCAAATTCGGAACAGTGGCAATTATAAGCCTATTAGGTTGGACAATTATATACTTTTTAAGGGCATTAACAGAGGAAAGACATTTATCAAAAGACCCAGATTACGTCGCATATTCGCAAAAAGTAAAATATATGTTTATTCCCGGGATAATATAATCTAATGCAAATTTAAAAACGCTCCGCGTGCGGAGCGTTTTTAAATACGGCTGATAAATATATTTAGAACGGAGACACTTCCCTCCACTTAGGCAAGGCCGTTCCAGATCCCGCCACC
>CAZQBZ010000004.1:0-29703 GCA_964592355.1 uncultured Candidatus Saccharibacteria bacterium | reverse complement strand
ATTGCGGGACAGCGACCAATAAGCCCCAGACGGTTCAAAATTGCACAAGTTCTTCTTCGCAAGAAACCTGTCAGCCAGACTGGTCTTGCGGAAGCTGGGGAACCTGCTCAAACAGCCAGCAAACTAGATCCTGTTACGATGCAAACTACTGCGGAGTTACAACCAACAAGCCGTCAGAGCAACAAAGCTGCACTTTATCTTGCACTCCAAATTGGAGTTGTGGAAGCTGGTCCGCATGTTCAAATAGTAGCCAAAGCAGAACCTGCCAGGACGCCAATAGCTGTGGCACAACAACCAATAAGCCCCAGACGGTTCAAAATTGCACAAGTTCTTCATCAAGCTCTTCGGGAGGGTCTTCCAGCTCTTCATCATCCAGCAGTTCTTCGTCTTCAAGCTCTTCGTCTTCTTCGGGAAGCGGAGCCGTATCAATAACATTGAAAGCTAATAATTCTTCCGGGACGGTTGATGTTGTGGCCGGGTCTTCTGTAACTCTTTCGTGGGAGTCTAAAAACACTACCACTTGTACGGCTTCGGAGGGTTGGTCTGGTACGAAGTCAACTTCTGGATCTCAGACAATAAGCAGTTTTACTAATTCATCAACAAACTACAAACTCGTTTGCTCTAATTCTGCAAATGGGAATATGAACACTGCCAATGTGAGAGTAAAGACTGTTTTGCCATATTGGAGCTGCACACTCTGGTCAAATTGCCAAAATGGCCAGCAAACCAGAACCTGTACAGATACTCTTAATACCGGCTCAACATATAATAAGCCTGCCGTAAGCCAATCATGTTGCCAAGAAAATTGGTCTTGTTCAGATTGGACGGGATGCACAAATAACAACCAAACCAGAACCTGCCAAGACACTAATAACTGTGGCACAACAACCAAAAAGCCTGCCACAAGCCAATATTGTTCAAATCCTGGCGGAAATTGGGGTCAATGCCAAGAAGTTAACCTGGGATTAAATTTTTCCTGCATCTACAACAAGGCGCCTTACGGAATTGGTGGCGACTTTATAATCAGCAACTCTCAATACAACACATGGGCCGCATCATTCGGGTCAAAATATACAAGCCAATATAATGCCAATAGAAGCTGCGGATGCAGCTGGATGGGAGACGGAACCGGAATTATATATAAAAAGCTAAGCTGCACGACCGGAACAGGATGCGATCCCAGCAAAGTGCCGGACCGCGTTGATACGACCTCGTTTTCGTTTACCGACTACTGCGGAACGCCAATGGTAGCAGACTTGGTTCAATGGTCATCAAGAATGTCAAAAGGAGAAAGTTTTGAACAAGCCCTTGCTAATACAAAGGCTGATGACAAGATAGCATCTATTATCATATATGAAAAAATTTGTGTCCAAAGCAAAAGGTATTACGTTGGGGGAGAGTCCGGGTCTCCGGGATGGATGTGCTCAGGCGACAAATACAGACTGAATCCAAACAGCTCATCAACGCAATGGCAATTATGGTACAATGGTGCCTGGACATCAAATTTTGATTGGAACTCTGCAATGACTTGCCAAAATTTTGTAAGCCCTTGCAACAACCAGCAATGCGGAGGGTCTGATGGCAAAGGTGGAACATGTGGATGCTCTTCCGGAAAAATGTGTATAAGCGGCCAGTGCCAAACGATAGGCATGTAGCAACAAAAAATCCCCCATAAGGGGGATTTTTTGTTTATCTGGCATATTCAACAACTCTTGTTTCTCTCATTACTGTAACCTTGATTTCGCCTGGATATTTTAATTCTTCTTCAATGCTCTGGGCGATTTGCTTGGCTATTTTATGAGCCCCCAAATCGTCTATTCTGTCGGGTTTTACAAACACGCGTATCTCTCGGCCGGCCTGTATGGCGTATGTTTTCTCAACGCCCTCCACCTTGTTTGCGATGTCTTCAAGGTCTTTTAACCTTTGCAGATAGTTTTCCAGGGTGTCTTTTCTGGCACCGGGCCTTGCAGATGAAATGGCGTCTGCAACTTTTACAATCACTGCTTCCAAAGTATCGGCGGGGTAGTCGTCGTGGTGGGCTCTTACGGCCTTTATTACGGCTTCTGATTCGCCAAATTTTTCCAAAATCTTTATACCGATTTCAATATGAGATCCCTGTATTTGCTGGTCAATGGCTTTGCCGATATCGTGCAAGAGACCGGCTCTTTTTGCAACCTGAGTATTTGCCTTTAATTCTTCTGCTATTGTTTCTGAAATCAAAGCCACTTCCATTGAATGCAACAATACGTTTTGACCATAAGACGTCCTGTAAAAAAGCCTTCCTAAAATTTGGACCAGCTTATCGTTTAATCCTAAGACTCCTGTGTCATAAGCTGCCTTATCGCCGGCCTCCTTTATCTTCTGAGCTATTTCAGTCTTTGCTTCTTCAATTTTTTCTTCAATTTTAGCTGGTTGTATTCTGCCGTCTTGGATAAGTTTATCCAAAGCGACTTTGGCAATTTGTCTGCGAATAGGGTTAAAACCTGAAATAACCACGGACTCCGGAGTCTCATCCACTATCAGCTCAACCCCTGTTAATTTTTCAAATGTTCTGATGTTTCTGCCTTCTTTGCCGATAATTTTACCTTTAATTTCTTCATTCTGAATTATAATGGTGGTCGTGGTAAGCTCTTGAGTTTGGGGAACTGCGCATTTCTGGATTGCCAAGGCAATTATTTCTTTTGCGCGGTTTTGCAATTTTTCCTGACCTTTTTCTTCCAATTTTTTCATTCTGTCCAAAACGTCTTTTTCACTTTCTATTTCCACGAGAGCCAAAAGTTCTTTTTTAGCATCCTCTCGTGAAAGATTGGCCACATTTTCAAGCTTTTCTTCCGCCTGGGCTCTCAACTTATCAAGGTCTTCCTTTACGGCTTTGAGTTTTTCGGCCTTATCTCCAAGTTCTTTTTCTTTTTCTTCAAAAGAGGCGATTCTCGTGTTCAACAAATTTTCTCTTTCCAATAAAACTTGCTGGGATTTCAAAAATTCTCGCCTTCTTTCATCGGTCTCTTTTTGGGCTTTCTCAAGCAAATCAGAGGCCTTCTTTTCCGCATTCTTTACAAGATTTGCGGTTTCTTCCTTGGTGTCGGCAACTCTTTTTTGAAGCTTGGCTTCAAGAGTTCCGGCCCTTCTTTTGGCTATTGACTGGCGGATATAATATCCAACGCAGCCGCCTCCGAAAAGCGCTAACGCCAAGAAAAATAACAATGTTATAGTTTCCATGAATTTTCTTGTTTAATTTTAAGGTTCTGTAAATAACAAAACTCACCCTTGCGGGGTGAGCACGAGCGCGACATTTAATAAAAACTGCGCCTCAGTTTTTTTACTTGGCTCCTATAACTTCGTCTATTAAGCCGTATTTTTTGGCTTCTTCGGCGGTTAAATAAAAGTCTCTGTCGGTATCCAGAACAACCTTATTCAAGGGTTGGCCTGTGTGGTCTGCAATTATCTGATTTAGCTTTTCTTTCATTTTGACTATCTGTTTTGCTGTAATTTCAATGTCTGTTGCCTGGCCCTGAGCTCCGCCCATAACCTGATGCAGTAATATTTCGGCGTTGGGCAAAGAAAATCTTTTCCCTTTGGTTCCGGCGGCCAAAATTACTGCGGCCATAGAAGCTGTAAGGCCGATACAAATCGTTGATACCGGGCACTTTAAGAATTGCATTGTGTCATAAATTGCCAAGCCGGCCGTTACCGACCCGCCTGGGCTGTTTATGTAAAGCTTAATATCTTTTTTAGAATCTTTTGAGGCAAGATACAGCATCTGGGCAATCACCAAATTGGCGTTTGCGTCGGTTACTGGACCAGCCAAAAAAACAATGCGCTCCTCCAAGAGCCTTGAAAATATGTCGTACGCGCGCTCACCGCGCTGTGATTTTTCTACAATAGTTGGTACTATTGGCATTTGAATTTTTAAGTATCACTCTGATAAACTTTCCAATATCTGGAACGTTTTTTCATTGTGCAATACACCCTTAGTATACTCTTTAAATTGATTTATGTCAATCTGAGCCAATTGCTCTTTGGTGTAATTTTTGGTCGCTTTTTCGAGCTCTTCCTCCACTTCTTTGTCAGAAACTTCAACGTTTTCCTTTTTGCCAAGCTCTCTCAAAACCAGGTATCCTTGCAGTCTTTTCTCGGCTTCTTTTTGAAAGGTTTCTTTAAGCTGATCTTCGGTTTGTTTTGTTGTTGCCAAATATTGTTCCCAGCCAGAGGCTGGTCCGCCTTTGGCGGAAAAAGTCTGCGAAACCCTTGCTTTCAAATCCTCAAGTAAATTTTCCTTTTCATAATTTATCATGGCTTCAGGAATCTCCATCTTGGACTTGGCTGCAATTTTTTCCAAAATTTCTCCTCTCCTTCTTTGCTTTTCAGCCTCTGTTTTTTCTGCTGTCATGCCTTCTTTCATGCTTTCTTTTAATGCCACAAGTGTATCAAAAGCTCCCATCTGCTTTGCAAATTCGTCGTTGATTTCCTGCAATTCCATCTTTTTGGCGGAAACAAGCTTTACTTTAAACTGCATCTCGCGGCCGGCTAATTCTTTTTTGGGCGCATTTTCGTCAAAGAAAACTTTAAACTCTTTTTCTTCTCCCGCCTTCATTCCAACAATATTGTCTTCAAAGCCCTTCATAAATCCGCCCTCACCCAAAATAAATTTATCTTGGAATTCTTTGCCGTTTTCAAAATCGGGACTCTGATAAATAATGTCCACAAAATCCTTGTTTTCGGCCGGCTCTGATTTTTCGGTAAATTTTGCCCTGGTTTTTTGCAAATAGTTCAAAGCATCCTGCACCTCTTGGTCTGTTACCAAAACTTCCTGGCCTTTTATGGCCCTTGCAATTTCTTTATAATCTGGCAGTTCGACATCCGGCAGAATTGTTATGGTTGCCGTAAAGGCAAATTCGGATCCGTTGGCTATCTTTAAGATTTTAACCTCGGGATTTCCGATGGGTTCTAATTTATTTTCTGCAATGTAATCGTGATAAACATGACTTACGGCATGGTCGCCTGCTTCCATTAATAGGGCTTCCGGCCTTAATTTTTCCTGGACCATCGAAGCGGGTGCCTTGCCCTGCCTGAATCCATCCACTTTTACGTGGTGCTTTAAATGCTCTAATGCGTGCGAGAAATGCTCCTTAAACTCGTCTGCTGTTAATTCAAACGAAATTTCAATCTGCGACTTTGGCAGTTTTTTCTGTGTTGCTTTCATTTTTATATTTTAAGGCCTTATTTGGCCGGCTCGTTTAATAATTTGATCTTTTTGTGATTCTGAGAGGTCGGCGTCAAGCCTTGGGTAAAGGTTTTTCTCTTCCACACCCCTATGACTCTGCAATAATTTTAAAAACGGCTCTGTATTTTGTTCGGCCACCAAAGGATATTCATTTTGCATTTTTTCCACCATTTCCAGCATTATTGAATGCTCTTTTTTAAGCTGGTCTATGATTGTGATTATAGCCGACTCCTTCCACGACATAAAATTGAATATGACGTTTTCTTCAATAAAAAAATGCTTTTTCAGCTCCCATGAAAATTCAGATAATGATTTTTTAGCCTTTTCCTGGTCTTTTTTAAGCTCGAGCTGAAAAACCGAAAATAATGATTCCAGCATGCCGTGCTGTATGACCATTAAGTTTAAAATGTTTTCCACCATATTAATTTTAGATTTAATAATATTGTTAGCTTAATTTATTTTTGCCAATAAATCAACTCACTGGCGCCTGTCATAGGCGCCCAGGGCTTGCAGCTGAGACTCTGCCTCGTCTTGCATGCCCTTGTAAATGGCTTCATTTTTCTTTGCTATGTCGTCTTTCGCCTGGAAAAATTCTTTTTGTCTTGTGTCCACTGCCTGAGTTATTTTGTCTACGCATTCTGAGCTTATGGATTTTGCCAAAACCCCTTGAGAAATCTTGTCTGTTTCGTGTTTTACGGATTGCAACCAGCAGTTTAGATTGCTCAAATTATTGGCTTCATTTCTAAGATAAATCTTCCTGATTGTTCCCCTGATGCAGGCTATTTTAATCTTTGCCAGCTGTTTATTCAGCTCCTCTGTAATATCGTCTGCCTTGTTTGCAGTGATATATGAGCCATTTGCAGCCACAGCCACATTATTTAAAAATGTTCTCGTTGCGTTATCCGCGGCAAAGCCAATAACATCGAGCTCTATATTTTTAATTTCTGATTTAAGTTTCTGGGCCGAGTCCAAAGGGTCGCCATCGCAAGATTCTATCCCGTCGGAAACTAAAATTAAAAAATCGCCGTCAGACTTGCTTCTCTTACTAAAAATATCTTTTGCAAAATCCAGGGCGCCTGCAATCGGCGTCCACCCCCTTGGCGAAAAAGATTTCATCGCCGATATTATACTGCTGCTGTTATTGGACCCCAGCTTAACCACTTCTTCAATGCCATTGCAAGACAACTCTTTATCAGCATAATTATTTGACCCTTTGTGACCATACACCACAAGTCCGGTGTTGACACCCTTGGGCACCGCCATTAAAAATTTTGAAACAGCATCCTTGGCAATATCAATTCTTTGTTTTGAATTTACAAGGCCGGTCATTGACCCGGAAGAATCCAGAATGACCACAGCATTAATATTGCTTAATGCCTGAGTATCTGGGTCGTATCCTGAGCAATATTCTTCATTAAGGTCAATGTCTTGCATACACCCTGAATAATCAGCCGAATAGCCTTTTATAAAATTCTGGAATTCATAATAACACTTGTCTGTCATTTGAACGCCGTAAGCAGTGTTTGGCTCAAGAATAATTGGCTCTTCAACAACCTCCTCGGGCTCTTTCGGCTGTGACATTTTCTGCCAAATGGCCCAAGCCCCGAGCGCAACAATCAAAACCGCCAGGATTGCCCCAGCCCAGATCAGTATTCTTTTGACCCTTTTTTTCATATATTCATTTTATCAAAAAATGCTGTTTTAATAAACAAAAACCCGCATCGCGGGCTTTTATATTTTAATCAAATTATATGCCTAAACCGTCTGCAATCACCGGGTTATTTATTTTAACTGAATTACCTGCAAACCCTTTTCTTCAATTTCGGCTTTTTGGCCGTGAGCATCGAGTTTAAATTTTAAAACATAACTGACTTCTTTTTCTATTTTTCTGCCAGTGTATTCTTTTGTGTTTGGGTCCCATTCTTCCAAAACCAAAGTGTCACCCTCTGCAATGTCAAAATCATTCAGCCTTAATTCAAAACCTTTTTTACCCGATTGCACCAATTCGAAATATTCGGGCCATATTTTTTTGTTTATTGTTGCCATAGAAAATTTTAAATTATTTTGCTAAAAATTGTAATAATTGATACACCAAAAATGCCGGCCATACAAGGGCTTTTAAAAATCCGACGACTCCGTCCCAAAACCCGACTGCGTTCTGGATATAGTAAACCGCAGCTCCGACAAGGCCCAATCCATATACGGCCCCACCACAGCCTCCTGCGGCATTACCGCAGCTGCATTTTATTTTTTTATACTCGTGTTCGTGTTCATGTTCGTGTTCGTGATTTCCTCCGCACATATTTTTTTTGTTTTAATAATATTTTACCAGCCAAACTCGCTGTAAAATTGTTTATTTATTATACAATTTATTGCCTGTTTAACATAGGGGATTGTGTTCTCGGGTAAATTTTCCAGGTCAAACCAGCCCAAATCGTCACACTTATTTGGCTCCATGTTTTTTATTTCTCCTTCCCATTTATCTGCCGTAAAAAATGCATCCACCCTTTCATTGACTCCTTCAGCTACGCCTTGCGGATAATCTATTCGTGAATCTCTGTGCATAATGTGGACCATTTTCAAATCTTCGGGCTTCAAATTAATGCCCGCCTCTTCTTTTGTTTCCCTGATTATTGCTCCGGTAAAATTTTCGCCCTTGTCCACATGGCCTGCCACCAAACTATAATATCCATCCATAAATCCCGTGTTAAACCTTCTTTGCATCAAAATTTTTCCGTCTTTTATCAAAACCAGATAAGATGCGGGAATAATTTTGTTTTTTTCTTTTGACATGAGTTGATTTATTGTTTTGTTTTATTCTTCGCGTTTCTCAACAACAATCGTGCAGTTTGTCACAAGCGCCGCCACGGCTCCAATAGCCGCCCAAACAGGCAACAGGGCAGCGCCCACCACTCCAATCGTCAAAGGAAATTCTACCAAAGTCTTGCCCTCTTCATTTTTAATTATAATTCTGCGCACATTGCCAGCCTTGACCAATTCTTTCACTTTTTTAAAAACATCCTCGCCTGAAACCTTAAACTCCTCTTTTTTAAAATTTTCCTCCATAAATTTATTTTAAATTATCTAGTTATTAATAGATTATGGACTAGAAATGTAGCGTCTCATATTATTAAATTAGTGAGACACTAAATATTTAGCGTCTCATAAATAACTCTCTAGTCTACAATCTTCAAAAGTTTGGTAAAAGAATATTTAGTCGGCCTCTTTCCCGAACCTTTTTCTAATATTTTTATAACTTCCCCCTTCGTCAAAATTTGCAAAATTCTATTAACACTTGCCTTTGGTATACCCGAGCCATCTCTAAATTGAGTAGCACTAAAAATTGGATTTTTAAATAAAAAATCTAATGTATCTATTGAAAACTGAGAACGTGTTAAATCTTTTATCCTATGCTTCTTAAGATCATACAAAGTGTGAATTTCTTTGGCTTTCTTAATGTTTTCTCGAGACTGATGAATAACTGCCTGCAGAAAATAAATAATCCAATCGTTCCAGTTCCCGTTATCAGAAATATCTTGAAGTCTTTTATAATACTCATCTCTATTCGCCTCGAAATATTCGCTTAAGTATAACAAAGGAGTTGCTAATACTTTTTTGTGATACAAGAAAAGGGGCATTATTATTCTTCCCATTCTGCCGTTTCCATCTGCAAATGGGTGAATAATTTCGAATTGTGCGTGTAATATACCCAATTGAACAATAAAATCTTGGTCATCAAAATTTGCGTATTGCTCTAAATTTTTAAGATGTTCATTTATATCTTGATGTTTTGGGGGAGTATATCTCGGTTTCCCTGGTGTACCAACATAAACATCCTCCTTCCTAAAATTTCCGGGGTCCTTTTCCAATCCCCTAACACCGCTCAATAGAATTGCATGCATTGCTTTAAAAAGCCTCAAAGTAAAGCCTATCTTTTCTATCTCTTTAACGGCAAAATTCATTGATTTTCTATAATTTAAAACTTCCTGAATATCATCATACTTTTTTGTTTGCCTTAAAGGATCTGCCTCGAATTCAAGAACATCTCTCATGGTGGCTTGCGTACCTTCTATTCTAGAAGATAAGACGGCCTCCTTAGTCGTCAGAGGGGCGAGCAAAACGTCTGGATTAGGCATACTGTCAACATCAATCAATCCATCAAATCTTGCGACTTCCGCATTTGCTTTTCCAATTAATCCTACAAATTTTCTCCAATCAATGTCTTTTAATGGCAAAGTGTCTGGCTTAAAATGTTCATATTTGTTGTTTTTGTCCATAAATTTATTTTATTTAACTTATAAACTCAAATCTTGAAATTTTCTTGCCATCAATTTCAACCTTTTCTGAAAACATCGCCAGGGGTCTAACCCAAAGCTCCCCATCGCCATATAATGCGCGGTATACTACCAGATACTCTAATGTCTCTGAGTGTTTGGCAACTCCCAGCACTTCGTACTCTTTGCCTTTATAGTGCCTGTATTTTCCTAACTTTATTTCTTTTTCCATATTGTTTTTATCCACCAGTTTTTAATGAAAGGTAAAGATAAAGTGGACAAATAAAATCCAAGAGTGGGGATTATGGCATTAAGCAAAAAATTATTGACCCTTATCATATAAAACACAACTGCCGTGATTATATATGTCATCAAAAGAACAGAAACAACTCGCGTGCCGCTGGTCTCCCAGGCCTTGTCCGCCTCAACTCTTTTGTTCCTTTCTTTTATCAACTCTATCTCTTTTTTAATTTCTACTAACTCTACCATAAATTATTTTAATTATTTAACTTTGACGAATTGCTATCAAAATGTCAAACAAAAAAACCGCCTTGCGGCGGTTTTTTATTTTTATACCAAGAATGCGACTATCAGCAATGCCACGATGTTTAATACTTTAATCATCGGGTTGATTGCCGGTCCGGCTGTATCCTTATAGGGGTCACCGACTGTGTCGCCTGTTACGGCTGCTTTATGGGCATCTGAGCCCTTGCCTCCGTGAGCCCCGCCTTCAATATACTTTTTAGCGTTGTCCCAAGCGGCTCCGCCTGTTGTCATAGAAATACCGACAAACAATCCTGTAACTATGCTTCCAATAAGCAATCCTCCCAAGGCCTCTTTGCCAAGCAATACTCCAACCAAAATTGGAGCTGCCACTGGTATGATAGCTGGCAACATCATTTCTTTGATAGCCGCCTTTGTAACAATATCAACACACTTGCCATATTCCGGCTTGGCTGTGCCTTCCATAAGACCAGAAATCTGCTTGAATTGCCTTCTGACTTCTTCAACAACCTTGCCTGCTGTTTTGCCGACAGCTCCCATTAAGAAGCTTGCGAACAAATATGGCAGCAATCCTCCAATCAACAAGCCTGCCACTACTTTTGGATCAGACAAGATAAAGCTGGCTGCTGCCTGGCTGCCCACCTCTTGTGAATAAGAAGAAAAAAGCACCAATGCCGCCAAGCCCGCTGAGGCTATGGCATATCCCTTTGTGACTGCCTTTGTTGTGTTGCCCACTGCGTCCAATGGGTCTGTGATATCTCTTACCTCTTTTGGCATTTCTGACATTTCGGCAATTCCTCCGGCATTGTCTGTAATAGGGCCATAAGCGTCAATTCCAACCACAATTCCAGAGATAGAAAGCATTGCGGTTACCGCCAAGGCAACTCCATAAATCCCGGCTAATTGATAGCTGACGATTGTGCCGATGGCAATAAGCAAAACCGGCAAAGCGGTTGACTGCATTCCCAATCCCAAACCGCGGATTATGTTTGTTGCGTGGCCTGTTTCTGAGGCTTTGGCAATTGATTTTACCGGGCTGTAGCTTTTTGAAGTGTAATATTCTGTAATAACAAACATTCCTGCTGTTATAACCAATCCCACCAAGCAAGACAGGTATAAATTCATTGTTGAAATTGCCTGGTTCGCCATTAATTTTTCAATAACTGGATAGAATGCGGCTGCCGATAAAATTATGCTGGCGGCAACTCCTTTATACATGGCGGCCATAATGCCTTTTTTCTTGCCGAGCTTCACAAAGAAGCTTCCGATTACTGATGTTAGAATGGAAACTGCTCCCAAAATCAATGGCAGCAATACAAACTGTGAGGCGGTAGGATAAAGCAATGCTCCCAAAATCATCGTGGCAACAATTGTGACAGAATATGTTTCAAAAATATCAGCTGCCATGCCTGCGCAGTCGCCAACGTTGTCTCCAACCTGGTCTGCAATAACCGCCGGGTTTCTTGGGTCGTCTTCAGGAATTCCTTTTTCAACTTTTCCAACAAGGTCGGCTCCTACATCAGCGGCTTTTGTATAAATACCTCCGCCAACTCTGGCAAACATTGAAATAAGCGAGGCTCCAAAGCCAAGCCCGATAAGCCCATTAATATCTTTTGTAAAATAGTAATATCCTGACACAGACAACAATCCCAATGCCACCACCACCAATCCTGTCACCAATCCTCCTTTAAACGACATGTCCAAAGCAGGCTCCAATCCTTTTTTGGCGCTTTCTGCCACGCGGGTGTTTGTCTGAGTGGAAATCAACATTCCCACAAATCCGGATACTCCCGAAAGCACAGCTCCCAGTAAAAATCCAACTGCAATCTGCCAGCCGAACATTGGCGTGGCCAACAAAATTAAAAACAAAACGACTCCCACAATCGAGATTGTCTTGTATTGCCTTTTCAAATAACTCATCGCTCCCTCTTGCACAGCGGCGGTAATTGCCACGGCTTTGCCGTCTGCGGCAGGAGCCTTTCTGATTTGCATCACCAGATATGCCACATAAACCAGGGCAAACAGCGATACTATAATAGGATAAAATATTAACTGCATGTTTTTTGTTTAGTTTTTATTTAAATCTTTAACTGCTTTTTCGGCCTCGGCTTTTTTGGAAGGGCTGAAAATTGCCACGACTTCGCAAGCTGAAGTGAAATTAATATTCATATCAAGCTTTAAAATCAAAAATTTATCTTTAAGATCCAATAAATGATAAGTGAATTTATTTTCTTTTGTTTCTGCCATATGTTTTTTGTAATTACTAGCGAGGGATAAATGAAAACTCATTTTCATTTGAACCGAGCGAAGTAATTATATAAATTTTAATTTATTAAAATTTCTATATTATTCTTTTGTTTCTGTGGCTTCTTCGGCTGCCGAACTATCATCGGCAGGGGAGGCTGGCTCATCATTTTCTTCACCTTCGGCCGGTTCTGTCGCTGTGGGCTGCCCCGATGTCTGGATATCTATTTTCCATCCTGTAAGATTTGCGGCCAGTCTCACATTTCTTCCGTCTTTGCCGATAGCCAGGCTTAACTGGTCTTCTGGAACCTGCACAATGGCTGTGTTTTTTTCCATTATTTCCACTTCTGATATTTTAGCAGGGGCCAAGGCGTTTGCAATGTATTTTTCAGGATTTTTATCCCATGGGATGACATCTATCTTTTCTCCCCCAAGCTCGTTAATGACCGCCATAATTCTTGTTCCTCTTTGACCCACGCAAGCTCCAATCGGGTCAACGCCTTCTTCCTCAGATGCCACCGCCATTTTAGTGCGGAATCCCGCTTCTCTGGCAATTGATTTTATCACCACGGATCCGGCTGCGATTTCCGGCACCTCAAGCTCAAATAATTTTGAAATAAGTTTCGGGTATGCCCTTGAAAGCAAAACCACCGACCCTCTTGAAGTGTCGTCAACTTTTAAGACATATAATTTCAATCTTTGGCCTGGCCTGTAAAATTCTCCCGGAATCTGTTCTTCTCTCTGCAAAACTCCCAGAGTTTTTCCGATATCAATAAAAATAGTGTGGCCTTCAACCCTTTGCACAATACCAGAAACAATTTCGCCCTCTTTTGATTTGTATTCCGATGAAATGGTTTCTTTTTCCGCTTCGCGTATTTTCTGCAAAATAACTTGTTTTGCGGTTTGAGCCGCAATTCTGCCGTAGTCTTGCTTTGAGATCAAGGGGATTTCTATTTCTTCTCCGACTTTTGCCTTTGGAAAATCTTTTTTGGCATCAGCCAGCATTATGTGTTTTTCTGGATTAAAAACAACTTTTTTAGGCTCTTGGCCGTCTGCAAAGTCTTCCTGGGGAAATTCTTTATTATCTTTCATTTCTTCAATTTCCTCGTCGGTGTAAAGCATATCTTCATCAACCACCAGCTTTACCTGCCAAAACTTGGCATCGCCCGAAACCGGGTTGAATTTTGCTTTTATTTTCTGGCCTTTTTGGCCGTAATCCTTTTTGTAGGCTGTGGCAATGGCAGCATCAATGCTTTCTATTATTTTTTCAGGTAAAATGCCCCTTTCCTCGGCAATCTGACTTAATGCTGATTTAAAATTTTTAATATCCATAAAATTGATTTTATGATTAGTTAATTTTCTCAAAAAAAATGCCCGTGGTCAAACGGACAAGTCTTTCTTGCTTTTATGGCTTAATGATACTCAAAAATATTATTTTGTCAAATCTTTAAACTCTTTTACCGAAGATTTGGCGACAGCGTCGACTAGTGACTGCAAGCTTGGGATTTTATCCTCCAGGAAGGCTTGTATTTTTGAATTATCTCCTGTTTCTATGAGAGTGTTAAGCTCTTTTTGGTCTTGCGGACTTAATAAATCCAAAATTTCCAAAACCAAGCTTCTCTGTATATTTTCTTCCAGTCTTTCCATTACATCGGCTGCTTTTTGGTCGGATAAATTTTCAAGACCGAGTTCTTTTATTATATTTTGCTTAAGTTCTTCTGTTATCATTTATTTGTTTTAATTTAGAGATCTTCCGGATTCATAACTCTGCCTGTCGGGCCTTGTTCTACATTTTTACCAGGCCTTTGCGCTCCGCCGTCCTGGTCTAAAAAACCATTGGCGTCATATGGCCGGACAATTTGAGATTCTTGCATTTCTTTTGCGGCCTGCTTAGCCTCGGGGCCAGGCTTATAGCCTCTCATTTCTTTCATGTGTTTTATCTCTTGCCTTTTTTGGTTTAGCCTTTGCTGCACGTTTTGTTGGACATTATCAGTGAAGCCGCTGCTTGGCTTTTCGGCATTGCATCCGATGGCCAGCATTGATGAACCGGCCAGCACGGCCACGCCCAACCACTTTTTCAACCCAGACATTGTCTTTTTATCACGACTGCCCTCCCTAAAACTTAATTGGGCATCTTGTCTTTCTAAGGTTGCTTCCAATTTTTCTTCGGGTGTTTTTTCAACGTGAACCTCTGTCTCCTGAGGGAGATTTTTTATAATCTCCAAGGGTTCTTGACCTTCGCCCTCCAAATTTTCAAAATTTAAATTTTGTTCTGATTTTTCAATCATTTGCAATGCTATAAAATATTTTTATTTTTGCCTTCTTTTTTATATCGTCAATTATAACAGAGGCGATGTCTATTTGATAGGGGATATTGTCTTTATACTTGTTTTCAGACAGCCATATTAAGGCCAATTGCTTTAATTTTCTTTGCTTTTTATAATTTACCCTATCCTCGGGAAAAAAATTATCGTTGCCAGCCAAAGACGTTTTCACTTCCACAAAATGAATTGTTTTATCTGTAAAAATTCCTTTCTTTTTCAAAACAATATCAATTTCTCCGAAGTTATTTTTACAGTTTTTACCCAAGATTTTATACCCTTTGCCAACAAGATATTCACAGGCCAATTTTTCTCCAAACTCTCCCAACCTTTTGTAATCCATGACGATAAGCCTTCAGGCTTTATTTTTCTTTTCCGAAAACTTTTGCCAAGCTGTTTATGCCTTCCATAAATTCTATGGGCAAAGCGAATATAACAGTTTTTGAAGGGTCTGGGTTTATCTTTTCAATTGTTTGCAAAGTACGCATAGAGATACCCCCTGGAACTTTGTTTAAAACCCCTGCTGCCATAGACAATTTTTCGGCAGCTGTGAATTCTCCCTCAGCCCTGATAATTACAGCCCTTCTTTCTCTTTCGGATTCTGCCTGCTTTGCCATAATGCGCTTCATGTCGGCCGGTAATTCAATGTCTTGAATTTTAATATCGGTTACGGCAATGCCCCAAGGCTCGGTTGCATGGCTTACGATTTTTTGGATTGCTTCCGCAATCTGTTCTCTCTCAGAAAGCAGGGGGTCAAGTTCAATGCCGCCAATAACATCTCTTAATGCCGCCTGCGCATATTGCATTACGGCCAGCTCAAAATCTTTAATGTTTAAAACAGCTTTATCCGCCGCCTGAACTTGAAAATATACCACTGCGTTGATGCCCACAGGCACATTGTCTTTTGTTATAACTTCCTGCTGGGGGATGTCGGTGGTGGAAATACGCATATCAATTTTTATCATTCTTTGGATGCCTATTAAAATCCACCTGAGGCCGGGTTCTTTGGTGCCGGTGTATTTTCCAAGAGTCAAAATAACTCCTCTTTCATACTGGTTGATGACGCGCAGGCCAGCAAAAAGAAAAAATACAACTATTGCGAATATTATTATAAAAAGGGGTGACATATTTTTTGTTTTTAATTTTATTTAGCGTTATTATTTTATCTGTTTTAAAAATCCATTAATTATTTCTTTTGTTTCTGTGGTCTTCTGAAAAACCTGCTTCCACACAACCACAATATCTGCGTCATTGAAAATTGAGCTTTGCACTTCTCTCAACGTATCGCCACCTGCTATTGCTATCATTATATTATAGCTTCCCTTGATGCGTCGGATTTCGTGCAATGGTATCATCTTTTGCCTGTTGAATTTTTCTTCGTCCACGCCTCTGTGCAATATCACAACCGGCGGAATTTTTTTTAATTGGCGCAGCACTGAAAGGGGAAACTCAACATTCATCATATCTATCATAGCATCTATGCCGGCTTTTTCGCATTCTTCAATAAAGCTATCCAATGTTTCAATTGGCGCTATACCCAAGGCCACCGCTGCATCGGCGCCGGCCGAAGCCGCCATTTTTACTTCTGCTTCCGCCCTGTCCATTGTTTTTAAGTCAGCCACAACATATGCCAGGTTACTATTTGAAGTTTTTGATATCATCTCAGACAGCATAGCTTCCTGCAACTCTTCACTGTTTTGCTGGCCTTGCTGTTGAACTTGAGCAGCCTGTGCTGCCTGCGCCATTTCATAAAGAGTCGCTGCCAGGCCCGCCCAATTATTCTGATGTTTAGCGGGTTTTTGAGAAGATAAGGCACCTTCCATCAAAGCCCTTTGTTGGCACCACATCTTTATTTTTCTTATGCCGTCTGCTCCGTATCTTTTGATTAACGGCGTACCCGCTTCTACAATTATCCTATCCGAAACCGGCAAAATGTTAATAATCTTCTGGGCCTCGGCAAGGGTGCTATTTAAAGCAACCTGCAAATACTTTTTCTTTGGGTTTAATTTTGATTTTGGCTGAAAAGTCATAACCTTAATCAATTATTATGCCCTTTGTGGTTGCATCCATCGGATACAAGTCTTTGTCTATTGTTCTTGTAAAGCATACTCTGCCCGAGGAATGATACCAATTGCTGTTTATGTCTGCCTTTCCATACGTTTCGCTGTCTTTGCTCTCTCTATTAAAAGTTGCGCAAAGTTCGAAGGTTGGAGTATCCATGTTATTGGATATGCGATATTCATATAACTGATTTGTCTGAGAGTCGATTATTGGAACTTTATAGTTTGAAATCGGGTCGTTTAAATCTTCCAAAGAATTTGGCAAAACTTGTTTTCTTTGCCAGTAATAAATCACTTGTGACTGAATCTGCTGCAAATCAGAAACTTTTTGCTGGTCATACTGCATAAGCCTGGCAGACTGCGGGCTGCCCACTATAAAGAAAGCTCCCACAACTGCCGCTAAAACAATAGCAGAGCTTGCAATGGCAAAGGGTTTTGCCAACTTTGTGGGCGAATCCCTCCTTACATCATTTAAATAATATCCAAAAATAAACGCCGCCACCAACAAAATTGACATGGCCTTCAAAATAAACCTTGTCGTGATTTCTCCTCCCAAAAAAATATTAATCACAGTAATAAGGTCTCCGATAATCACCAGGGAGGCAATAAAAAGCGTTAAATAAATTAACCACTTTCTTATTCTTGATTCCCTGACTGCGGCTTCTGCCGCATAAATTTTATTAAGCCACCAGGAAACCAGAATAAAGACAGGAAACACTATCATCAAAGAAGAAATGGCAAACCTCATTGGGCCGCTTATGCCGCCATAATAATAGTAAGATGTCAGCGTATCCGGGAAAAAGTAATTTACGTATTGCCATAACAAAGTCACAAAACTGATTGCTGACCAGTATAACGTAACGATTGCCAACAGATGCAAAAACAAATCTCTTGGCAAGTTTCTTTTTATTTCTTCCATCATTTTTCCCGCCTCTTGGACGGGTATTTAATTTTAAACACTCATCAAAATGGCTCCAAGGGCAATCATTAAGGCCCCTATGCCTGATTTTAATGTGATTTTTTCTGCTAAAAATATCGTTGCAAAAATCAGCACAAACACGACGCTTGTCCTATCGATGGCCGCTACGGCCGAAGCTGGGCCATACTTTAAGGCGACAAAATAGCATAACCAAGATAATGCCCCGGAAACTCCAGATAGCACAATAAACAACATGGGTTTTCCCAAAAGAGTGGAAAGAGAATCAAACTTTCCTAAAGACAAAGAAACAATCGCCAAAAAAATTCCCATTATTAAAGCTCTTACAGTTGTGGCCAGAGTTGAATCAACATTGGCAATGCCGATTTTTCCGAATATCGCCACAAGGCCGGCAAACAATGCCGAGCCGATTGAAAACAAAATCCAACTTTGCATAGAGTAGTGATTATTTAGTTAATTCTACTTTAAAAAGCCGCCTGCTTGCAATTCCCAAAGCTTTTTATAATTACTGTCTTTGTTTTTTAACAGGCTTTCGTGTGTGCCTTCTTCCACAATCTGGCCTCCGTCAATTAAAACTATTCTGTCCATTTTTTGAATTGTGCTAAGCCTGTGGGCAATCACGATTGTAGTTTTTCCCTTCATCAGGCTTGCCAAAGCATCCTGAATTAATGCCTCGGATTTTGAATCCAAAGAAGAAGTTGCCTCGTCCAAAATCAAAATTGGAGCGTTTTTTAAAATAGCGCGAGCTATAGAAACTCTTTGCCTTTCTCCGCCCGACAGCTTTACACCCCTTTCCCCCACATAGGTTTCAAATCCCAAAGGCAGATCCTTTATAAACTCGTCACAGTGGGCGAGTTCAGCGGCTTTTTCAATTTCTTCCATTGTGGCATCGGGCTTACCATACGCAATATTTTGGGCCAAAGTTCGGTGAAATAAAATGGGGTCTTGAGGCACTAGAGAAATATTTTTTCTCAAGCTTTCTTGAGTGACTTGCGAAATATCCTGTCCATCAATTAAAATTTGCCCCGAGGTGGCAGAGTACATCCTTAGAATGAGTCTGATAAAAGTTGTCTTACCGGCACCCGAGCTTCCCACCAGAGCTACTTTTTCTCCCGGTTTTATCTCCAAATTTATGTCATCTAAAACTTTACGGGTCTGATTAAAAGTAAAGACTAAATTTTTAAACTCTATCCTGCCGTCACCCACAGTAATCTCTTTTGCAATTGGAGTATCGGTTATTTCATGTGGTAAAAGGCGAATTTCAACCATTTCTTTTGCATCGGCGTATGCCTGATAGAAATCCCTGATAATCCTATTAAATCCCCAAAGCTGGTCTATAAGTATAAAAAGATAAGACTGAAACAAAACAAAGATTCCCACTGTTACAAGGCCCTGCTCCCAATATTTTATAACAAAATAAAAAAGCAGAAACTCCACAATAATACTCAGTATACTCTGGCACGCCTCTATTAGAGAATCAAAATCCCAAGTGAACTTTGAAATTTTTGCCTGCTCGTTGGTGACTTTTTTATACCCCAAAGACTCTGCCACAAATCCAGAAAAAAGCTGTATTGTATTCTGATTAGATATCGTGTCTGCCAGATATGCTGTGGCTTTTGAATCAGCCTCGGCGGCTTTCAGGTCATATTTTAATTTCCATTTTGAAAGAATCACATTAATCAGAACAAAAATAATTGCCCATGCAAAAATTATCATGGCAACCTGCCTGTTTATAAAATAAACCACTGCAATCATTGTTGTCGTTCTTACAGCCAAGGGCAACAAATCCCATGTAAGCCTGTCTGAAATTCTTTCAAAAGATTTTGCAAACCTGTTTACTTTTTGTGTCAGGGCTCCGGCGAAATTGTTAGCAAAAAAACTGTAAGAATGCGCCATTAAATAATCATAAGACTGCTGTTTTAACAGAGCAATTGTTTTTGTCTGATAAAAATTATTCGTGAAAGTCGACAGCCGCCAGGCCAGCCACATCAAAGCATGTAAAACCAATATCTGGACGATTATCGTAACTAATTTTTCGGAAACCAAAAATCTGTCAGATAAAGCAAAACTGTCTCCGGAAGAAACCTGATCAAAAAATCTTTGATAAAAAACAGGTACTATCGAACTCAAAAAACTTCCGGCTATGATAAATATAATAACAGCAAACAAGGCCCATTTTTGTGGCCTTATACCTTGCCAAAAAACAGCTGAAACATCTTTCAACTTTACCTCCGGGTAAACTATGTTTTTCGTTTTTGTCTTCTGTTTTTTCATTGTGGACCCATCGGGAATTGAACCCGAACCTCGTCAATGCGAATGACGCGTAATGCCGTTTTACTATGGGCCCATTTTTGTCGGGGCGCCGAGATTTGCACTCGGGCCACACCCTCCCGAAGGGTGCATACTGCTGCTATACTACGCCCCGATAATCGGGCAATTATGTCACCCAATATTTTTGTTTTGTCATTTCGTCGCGCTTTGTCTGAACGTCTTCCTTTTGCTCCTTGAATTTTTCTGATAATTTTTGCAACTCTTTTTCGCTTAATTTTCCAAGCTTTTCAATTTCCGATTTTAAAAATTCTTCATTATTATTTTTCGGATCATCTAAAACATACCCCAGTAAAATGTCCAAAATTTGCCCAACTCGAGGTCCTGGCTTTATCTGCAGAATTTCCATAATATCTTGTCCGTTTGTTTTCAGCATTTTGGCTGAAATAGGATCTTGAGCAACTTTTTCAATCAGGTACTTCAAGTGCCTCAACTTGTAGGGTTCCGCCTTCGGAACGCCAGACCCTTTTCTGTCGGCCATCCTTACCTGTAAAAGCTCTTCCATATTTTCCGGCCCTACATTTTTTACAAGCCTTCTCACTGAAGCCTCGCTCACCTCCCCAACATTGTAATAAAACAAATGATATCTTACAAGCTTTGTGATTTTCTGGATTTCTTTTTTAGAAAACTTCATCCTGTTCAAAATCTGAAAAGTCATTTTGGCCCCAACAATTTCGTGGTTATAAAAAGTTGCATTTTCGCCCTCGCCATTTTTTACTTTTGGCTTTGCAATATCATGCAAAAGGGAGGCCAGCCTTACATATATATTATATTTTTTCTGAGCTGTAAACTCCAAAGCTTTTAAGGCGTGCCAATAACAGTCAAATGTGTGGTGTTTATTTTGCGAAACCCCGCAATTGTCCAAGAGTTCGGGCAAAACATATTTCAACAAGTTTAATTCCCTTAAAAGCTCTATGCCGTCAACAGGGTTGTCTGACATTATAATTTTAACAAACTCGTCCCTTATCCTTTCCTGACTGACCGCTTCCATCCAAAAGCTGTTTTTCTTTATTGCATCTTTTGTTTTATCTTCTATATTAAAATTCAGAACGCAGGCAAATCTTACAGCCCTTAACATTCTTAGGGCATCTTCATTAAACCTCTCTTCCGGATTTCCCACAGCACGGATAAGCTTGGCTTTTAAATCTTTTTGTCCATCAAACAGGTCTGTAATTTTGCCATGCAAATCCATGGCAAAGGCGTTTATTGTAAAATCTCGGCGCGACAGATCTTCCTGTAAATTTTTAGCATATTCAACTTTATCGGGGTGCCTTTTGTCAGTATATTTTGCTTCGGTCCTGTATGTTGTAATTTCAACCTCGGGAATCTTTTCTGATCCCGTGCGCGCAGTTACGGTTAAAAACTTGTTTTCATAAAAGCTGTTTGGAAAGACTTTTTGGATTTGTTCGGGAGTCGCATTAGTTGCAACATCCCAGTCTTTTGGCTCTTTTTTCAACAAAAAATCGCGCACGCATCCGCCCACAACATACGCCTCGAATCCCGCCCCTTGCAACCCTTCTATTATATTTTTAACCTCCCTGGGAACCATAATTTGTTTATATTAGCGTAAAAGTTGCTTTTTTTCAATTTTTGGGTTAAAATTCGGATATAGTCGCTGACACCTCGCCCTCGTGGTGAAACTGGATATCATACCTGGCTTCGAACCAGGAGTTCCAGGCTCGAGTCCTGGCGAGGGCACAAGGCCAAGCTTAAAAATTTTATGGATAAAAAAATTTTTGCGATAATCCTATTCTGCTTCTCGATTCTACCGATAGTTGCGCTGGGGCAAGGCTTGGTGCCTTGCAACACCGGCTGCACACTGAACGATTTTTTTATAATGTTGGGAAACATATATAGGTTTATTGTAAATGTGATAGCAGCCCCGTTGGCAACCTTGGCAATTTTAATTGGAGCCTTTTTTATGATAACATCAGCCGGCAATCCAAACAGATTTGCAAGAGGAAAGCAAATTTTGCTTTTGGCGGTAATCGGCATGCTTTTGGCGTTTGGATCATCCATGCTCATAAAAGCATTCCTTGGCCTATTGGGATACCAATATGCAAACAGCCTGCCCAACTAAACAGACTCGTTAAGCCCCCGTAGCTCAATTGGCAGAGCAGCTCCCTCTTAAGGAGACGGTTCCGAGTTCGACTCTCGGCAGGGGCACAAATTTTTAATTCTAAAAAATTATCCTATTCAGGGCTTTACAAAACTTAAAAAGTAGAGTATTATCTGGTTATAAAACAAACTACAAATGGCATTAACAACCAAAGAAAAATCTAGAATCATCAAAGAAATAGGCCTTAACGAAAAAGACACGGGATCCGCCGAGGTGCAGGTTGCCTTGTTGTCAAAAGAAATTGACAAATTGGCCAGCCACTTAAAAAAGCACGCCCAGGATATTCACTCAAGGAGAGGGCTTATTAAGATGGTCATAAAAAGAAAGAAACTTCTTACATATCTTAAAAAAGAATCCGAAGAGAGATACGCAGAGGCAATAAAAAAACTCGGATTAAAGAAATAAGAGCTTCGTTCATAAAATTATGGCAGTGCCAAAACCAAAAGAGCAAAGAGTGGAAGTATTGATAGATGTGCAGAACTTATATTATTCTGCCAGGAATTTGCATCACTCAAAAGTAAACTTTGCCGAGGTTTTAAAACAAGCTGTCGCTGGACGAAAGTTTATCCGCGCGTTCGGCTATGTCGTTCGCACAAAAACTGGGGAGGAAGCCCCATTTTTTGATGCTTTGACAAAAATCGGTATTGAGACGAGGGTAAGAGATTTGCAAGAATGGTATGGCGGGGCCAAAAAAGCTGACTGGGATGTGGGCATTGTCATAGACGCAATCCGCACGGCTCCCAGTTTAGACGTAATCGTTTTGGTTTCTGGCGATGGCGACTTTATCGCATTGGTTGAATATTTAAAAAACCAGGGTAAGCGGGTTGAGGTAATGGCGTTTGGCAAAAGCACTTCTTTAAAGTTAAAAGAAGTTGCCGATGAATTTATTGATATGGACGAGCAGGTTGGGAAATTTTTATTGCCGGGGGAGAGAGGAAAAGACAAATTAACAAAAAATCAAAAAATATAATTAAAAGGGGTGGCAATATACTAATTCATACTGATGATACAAAAAATTTTGTATTAACGGCATGCATTCGTATATTGGCTCTCAAAAAAACAATATATGATAAAAGATAAATTTGAAGTAGAAGTTGGCGGAAAGAAAATTTCCGTTTCAACGACAAACTGGGCCGAGCAGGCTTCGGGTTCTTGCCTTGTGCAGATGGGAGAAACATCAGTAATGGTAAATGCCACAATGTCTCCTGTAACCAGAGAGGGAATAGATTTTTTTCCTTTAACGGTTGAATACGAAGAGAAGTTTTATGCTGCCGGTAAAATTTTTGGCTCAAGATTTTTGAAAAGAGAATCCAGGCCGACAGACGAGGCTGTTTTAACTTCCAGAATAATCGACAGGGCAATAAGGCCGTTGTTTCCAAAAGATTTTAAAAAAGAAGTTCAGGTGGTTGCAACCTGCTTGTCTTGGGATGGAGAAAACGACTCTGATATTTTAGGCATGATTGGCGCCAGCTTCGCTTTGGCAATTTCAGAAATTCCATGGGCAGGTCCACTGGCATCCGTCAGAATAAACCGCGTGAACGGAAACTGGGTTATAAACCCAACATATTCTCAAAGAGCCCAAGGGGATATGGACTTGACCTTTTCTGCCATTGAAAGGGATGGAAAGGTTTTAGTTAATATGATCGAAATGGGATCAAAAGAGGTTTCTGAAAAAGACTTCTTGGATGCTTTTGACGTCGCAGAAAAAGAATTAAAAAAACTTATTGATTTTCAGAGGGAGGCTGTTAAAAAAATCGGCAAAGAAAAGACTTCGTTTAATCCATCTGTTGGCATTGAAATCGAAGGCCAGATCAAAGAATGGCTCGGAGACAAACTCGAAAAAACAATTGATAATTTGCCAGCTGGAGAAAAAAATCTTGGCGCCATCGAAGTTTTACAACAAGAACTTGTAAAATTCTTGGAGGAAAAAGGAACAGAAGGAAATATAAAAGGACAGGTTCAGGATTATTTTGAAAAAGAAATCGAGAGATTAATAATTAAAAATATAATCGAAAAGGATAAAAGGCCCGACGGCAGAAAATCAACGGAAATAAGGCCTTTGTCTTGCGAGGTGGCGGTTTTGCCGAGAACTCATGGAAGCGGAGTTTTTTACAGAGGACTTACGCATGTGCTTAGCATTTTAACTTTGGGCGGACCCGGCGACCAGCAAACTTTGGAGGGCATGGAAATTGTCGGCAAAAAAAGATTTTTGCATCATTATAATTTCCCGCCATATTCAACAGGAGAAACGGCTCCCATCAGAGGTCCAAAAAGAAGAGAAATCGGTCATGGAGCTTTGGCAGAGAAAGCCTTATTGCCAGTGATACCAGAACCGGAAAATTTCCCATACACGATAAGAATTGTTTCCGAAGTTGTTTCAAGCAACGGCTCAACATCACAAGCTTCTGTGTGCGCAGCGACAATTGCTTTGATGGATGCAGGTGTACCAATTAAGGCGCCCGTGGCAGGCATTTCAATCGGGTTGGCAAAGAATGAAGAAACAGGTGAATACAAAGTATTAACAGATATCCAGGGCCCTGAAGACCATTATGGAGATATGGATTTTAAAGTGGCCGGCACCCGAGATGGAATTACTGCGGTGCAAATGGATATTAAAATCGACGGCATAGACAGAAAAATAATGGAAGAGGCTTTGGAGAGAGCCAAGGACGCAAGATTTAAAATCCTTGATGTGATAACAAGCCAGATACCGGAATTCAGAAAACAGCTTTCGCCATACGCCCCAAAAATTATCTCCTTTACCATTAACCCGGCCAAGATCGGCGAAGTTGTAGGACCCAAAGGTTCAATGATAAATAAAATCATTGAAGAGTGCGGAGGAGTTGCCATTGATATTGAAGACTCCGGATTCGTGGCAGTGACCGGCGTAAACCAAGCTGATGTTGATAAGGCTGCCAACTGGATAAAATCAATCGTAAAAGAAGTTCAGGTTGGTGAAATTTATGACGGGGTTGTCAGAAAGATTATGGAATTTGGAGCTTTTGTGGATATTCTGCCCGGCCAATCAGGGTTGGTGCACATCTCAAAGTTTACAAAAGAAAGAGTTGATAAAGTTTCCGATGTGGTAAGAGAGGGAGATAAAATCCCCGTAAAAGTTGTGGAAATAGACGGCCAGGGCAGAATAAATTTATCTGCCGTTGACGCCGGATTCAAACCAAAACCTAAAAATTAGCTTGCAAAGCCGCCCCGAGCAAAAACAAAGGGCGGTTTTTGTTGTATAAAATTTTAAAGGAGGTATAATAAAACAATATGCCAACAGAAGTTGAAGAGTTACAAGTCAGAGAGTTCCTGAAAAGGGCTGAAATAAAAACCATGAAAAAGGACCTAAGAGGTCTTCGCGAGGTTGATGCGCTTAAAGAAAGGGACAAGATTGCCACCATAAAAACACTTGAAGAACAAAGGCTTGAACACGAAAAAAAAATAAGAGAAAAGGAAGAAGCGGCCATAGCTCTCGAAAAAATCAAAAGAGAAAAAGTGCTTTCGGAAAACGCCGCCCAAGAAAGGCTTGCAGAAAAAGACTTAAAAGAATATGCCACAGAAGAAGAGCGCCAGCAAATCTTTCTTTTTGAATCTCAGCGGCTTGCTTTCGAAAAGAAAATAGAAGAAATAGACACCCAGAAGGACCCTGCTTTAAAATTGCAAAAAAACCAAATTCTTTTGCAAAAACAGGAACTGCAATCAAAACTTAATGCTGTTGAAGACGAGGAGAAAAAAATGGAAACCGAGCAGTCCTTTATTATCGAAAAATCCCAAACAAGCGTGATCGCTTCTGAAAAAAAGAGTTTGGAAGAAAGGCGCGCAGAGCTGGAAAAAAGCATACAGGACGTCGAAAAGAGAAGATGGATGATAGAAGGCGAAATTAAAAAAATTGAAGAAAAGATATCAGACATTGATGACGCGGCAAAAGACTTGGTCGCCGAAAAAAATGATCTTAATCAAAAAATCCTTGGAGTGGATAAATCATTGAGAGATATTTATTCTGGCGTAGTAGAAAGAGTGCAACAGCAAAAGGCAGCCCGATTGGAAGAGAGACAAAAAGCGCAGGGAGCAGTTGCCGAAATCAGACTAAAAGAAAAAGAGGAGGTTCAAAGGCAACAATGGAGACCGACGGCACCTAAAAAACAGGATGTCAAAAAAGAAGAATTCGCAGCAAATATAGTAGCCCCTGGAGCTACTCCTGTGGTTCCAATCAAAAGAAAAATTAATATATCAGAAGAAGAAATCCAAAGAAAAAAGTTTTTGGAAGATGTTGAGAGGTGGACAAAAGAAAAAGAGCAACAGGAAAATAAAATTCAACAAAATTCCAAGGATATGACACCACCCGTCGTGCCGGTGCCACCAAAAAAGAATTAAATATCCGCTAAGCGTCAAAACAAATGGAACAAAAATTAATAGAAGAATTAAAAGAAAAATTAGAGGCTGAAAAAATTTCTTTGGAGAAAGAGCTCGAACGGTTTGCAAAAAAAGACGACATGCCGAAAGGCGACTGGGAAACAAAGTATCCTAATCGTGAGGACGGCGACTCTTTGGAAGAGGCCGATGAGGTTGAGGATTTTAATAATCTGCTCCCTATTGAATATAGCCTTGAAACAAAGCTTAGGGACGTAAATCTGGCCTTGGAAAAAATCAAAAACGGAACCTATGGAACCTGCGAAAATTGCGGGCAGAAAATAGAAGAAGCCAGACTTAGGGCTAACCCGGAAGCCAAGCTTTGTTTAAAATGCAACGATAATAAATAGAAAAACCCCCGCATTGCGGGGGTTTTTATTTAGGTGACGGCCTTGACATTATTTTAAAAGAGTATTACTTTAAAATTAGAACCTTACCATTTTTCAATCTTTTTGGGCCTATGTTGGCAAATCAAGATTGAAATACATCAAGGAGTTGAATTATGAAGTTTGCGAAAAGTCTGTCTGTTTTGTGTCTCGTCGCGGTCATCCTTGCGCCCATCTGCGGGTGCGGCAGCAAGACGAATGTGTTTCCCGTCAAAGCAATGGAAGATGCCATCAAGGCGGAAACGCCGGCATTCATCCAGCTTGGCGATGTCCAGGTCGAGCCTGTCATCGGGCCCGACGGCAGGGGCAAGGTAAACTTCAAGGTTGAGTTTTCGGCCAGGGAAGACCTTTACAAGGTTGACCGCAAGGTCGAGGGCGATCCTCCCGTTACTTTACTCAAGCTTGTAAGGCGCAGTGGCGACAAGGCTGCAGGCTACGGCGTAGCAGACGTTTCCAGAATCGTTGATCTCTGGAAGGTAGAATCAGTGACTATGCAAAGCGGGTCTCCGGAATTTGGATTTCCGCTTAACACCTTTGGTCCCAACCACTACGCCGCTGACAGCAAGGAGGCAAAAGAAGCCATACAGCTTCAAGCCGACAATGCGAAGGCCGCAGAGCAAAAGGAAAAGGATGCTCTGGCCGAACAGGAACGCAAGGAAGCTGAGCTCCGGGCCCAACAAGCCCAACGGGAAAAAGAAACTCAGGCGCGGATTGCCAAGCTTAATGAAGAGGCTGCCCAGCGCCAGAGGGAAGAACAGCTGCGTCAAGAACAGAAACGTCTTGAGCAAGAAAAAGAGCGCCAGATTGCCCAGCAGCAACACCAAAAGGAGCTCGAGGATCAGCACCAAAAACTTCTCGAAGCAACCGCGCCAGGAGTAAAGTATTCTGGCACCATCTCCAATAACCAGGGTCAACAAGAAAGTATCCTGATGCAGGTGAAGAGCCGCAGTGACTCTTCCATTCAAGTGATATTTTCAAGTCCCAACGGCCGCGCCAGACGGATCTTTGAAGGCGATATCGTCTTTGCTCCCAAGGCAGAGATCAGGTTGAAGTCAACCGACGATGTCAGTCCTCCGCCAAATGGGCCAAAGCGGTTTGAACGCGGGTCTTCGGGGTACTTCTACTTCGGAAAGACTTACGCTGCCAGCATCAGGTTTACCCTCACTTTGACGGATGAGGGCAATATCGAAGGCTCGGGAAACCTCTATAAGGTATCCTTAAGCCAGAGAACGACGTTGGCTTCGGCCGCCAAGGTTAGCCGAGATTAAGGATATAGCATGCTAACTTGCAACTCCCCGTCACAGAGGATGTGTTCTTCGGAACGCATCCTCTCTTTTTTTATGCTAAGATAAAATAATATGCCTTCAAAAGTTTTTTCAGCCGCAATTATCGGATTGGAAGCTCAACTTGTTGAGGTGGAGGTGGATGTGTCTCAGGGGCTGAGATCTTTTTCAATAGTCGGATTGGGAGATAAAACAATACAAGAATCCGAAAGCAGGATAGATGCTGCAATCAAAAGCTCGAAGTTATTGTCTCCGCATTCAAGGACATTTAAAGTTCTGGTAAATCTGGCGCCAGCTGATATAAAAAAAGAAGGATCAGTTTACGACCTTCCGATTGCGTTAGGATTTTTATTGGCATCAAAACAAACGAATTTTGACCCGAGCGAAAAATTATTTTTAGGAGAGCTGTCGCTGGACGGAAAATTAAGGCCCATGAAAGGAGCCCTTTCTTTTGCGATATTGGCCAAAAAAATGGGCTTTAAGGAAATTATTCTGCCGAGGCAAAATGCAAGAGAGGCCCTGCTGATAGATGAAATAAAAATAATCCCGATAGAAACATTGACTGACGCTTTGGCTTACCTGGTAAATAAAAAGCAATTTTCATTAGAAAAGCAGAAGGGCGAAGATGAAGAATTAATAAATCAAGTTGATATAAGCTGGGTAAAAGGCCAGGAATATGCAAAAAGGGCATTGGAAATCACCGCTGCGGGCAGTCATAATTTGTTTATGTTTGGCCCGCCCGGAGGTGGAAAGTCTTTGCTTGCAAAAGCAATCCCGTCTATCATGCCAAAACTTAATTTTGCCGAGTCGCTCGAGGTTACAAAAATATATAGTGTTGCGGGCCTGCTGCCCGAGAATAAAAATATAATCAACTTACGTCCATTCAGATCTCCGCACCATGTATCTTCAAGCGTGGCGCTAATCGGCGGGGGCAGCCCGCCAAAGCCGGGTGAGATAACTTTGGCCCACCGAGGGGTTTTATTTTTGGACGAATTCCCCGAGTTTCATAAAGATGTCTTGGAGTCTTTGCGCCAACCCATAGAAGACGGAGCCGTTACAATCTGCAGGGCTAAAAACACTTTTACATATCCTGCCAGATTTATGCTTGTGGCGGCGTGCAACCCATGCCCATGCGGATACTATAACAATCCCGATAAAGCCTGCACATGCACCAACTCTCAAATATCAATGTATAGACGAAAGTTGTCTGGCCCGATAATGGACAGGATTGATTTGTTTATTGAAGTGCCCGCGGTAAAATATGAAAAACTCATATCTGAAAACCCCCAAGACCAAAGCAGGGCATTAAGAGATAAGATAGAAAAAGCAAGGGAAATGCAAAAGGAAAGATTTATAAAACTTAAAATTCTTACAAACTCGGAAATGAATATCCCTGAAATAAAAAATTACTGTCAGCATGACCTGCAGTCACAAAATTTGCTTAAAAAATATGTTGACTCAGGCAAGCTGTCGGCCAGGGGATATTACAGAACTTTAAAGGTAGCAAGAACAATCGCAGACCTTGAAAATTCAAACAATATAAGACACGAACATATAGCCGAAGCCCTTATATATCGCACAAAAGAAACATAATTTAAAAGCCCGCGGCAACC
>CAZQBZ010000003.1:0-30625 GCA_964592355.1 uncultured Candidatus Saccharibacteria bacterium | reverse complement strand
TTAAATCCCCTGCCCAGAGCTTCTTTCATCTCCGGCTCAAACACCAAAGCAGGGGCTTGCAGTTTTAATTTTTGCAAAGCGACTTTTAACGCATCAAAATCATCCGGATTCTCGGGATACAAACTTGCAAAAACCATCGGCTTTGGCTCTTGATATCCTGGCAATGGCTGGACAGCACCCCTTGTGGCAGGTGTTTGCTGTCTTATAATCGTATCACCCGAACGCACTTTGCCCGGCTCTTTTATGCCAGTGGCAATATACCCGATGTCTCCTGCCATAAGTTTTGGCTGGGCAGAAAATGTGGGATTTAAATATCCAAGCTCTTTTATTTCGGCCGCAGCTTTAGCTGCCATAAGTTCTATTTTTTCACCCTGCAGAATCTCTCCATCAACTGCGCGAACATATGCGATAACCCCCTTGAACGGGTCATACTCTGAATCAAAAATCAAAGCCCTGAAATCATTTTCCTGAGATTGTTGAGGCGCAGGAATTTTTTTGATTATGGTTTCCAAAACTTGCTCCACATTTGTGCCGTCTTTTGCCGAAATTTTCAAAATATCTTCCGGCATCACATTCAAAAGCCCCGAAAGCTCTTCTGTACATTCGTCGGTCTTTGCTATTGGTGAGTCGATTTTGTTTATAACCGGAATTATCACCAAATTTTGTTTTTTGGCCAATTCTAAATTTGCCAAAGTTTGCGCCTGCACGCCTTGCGTGGCATCAACCAGCAAAAGAGCTCCCTCGACGGCCTCCATGCTGCGCGAAACCTCATAAGAAAAATCCACATGGCCGGGCGTATCCACTAAATTTAAAATATATTCTTTGCCCTCAAAGTTATAATTCATTCTTATGGCTTTGAGCTTTATGGTAATGCCTTTTTCCCTTTCCAAATCCATTGAATCCAAAAACTGGGGCATCATTTTTTTGGAATCTATGGTGCCTGTCATTTCCAAAAGCCTGTCGGCAAGCGTGGATTTGCCGTGGTCGATATGGGCTATAATGCTAAAATTTCTGATATTTTCTAAATTCATTTTACTGGGATAAAAACTTTTTAAGAAATGAGTCTTTTATTGTCTGTAGCTCCGTAGATTTTTGCAAATGGGAAACAAAAATAAAAACTGCAACTCCCACGGTGCCCGACATAACCAATTGGAAAAACACTGCCCAAAAATTTTGCAGATTCACAAAAACTCCTATTAATTGCCTTGTCGCAAAAGTTAAAATAAACATGATAAAACTTGCGATTATTACTTTATTTAAAGAATCCAAAATTTCCTTGATATTAAATTCCGGAAACTTTTTGCAAAACATTTTAAATAAAATGCCCGCCTCCACTAACGCGGTTATAGAATATGCCAGGGCCAAGCCCATTACCGCAACGTTTTCCATTCCTTCAAGCCTAAAAATATCTTTGACAATCAATTCGGCAACCGCAGAAACTTTTATGAGCCAGACAAATAAAAGGCTCAAAATTATATTTAAAACAACCGTGGCCACACTTATAAACGCGGGAATTTTTGTATTGCGCGCCGCGTAAAAACTTTTTGACAGAAACAAAATCAAAGCCTGAGCTATAAGATTTATAGATAATATTGCAAGGCAGGCGGTCGTAAGCCTTGTATCAGACCAATCAAATCGTCCAGCTCCCAAAATCACCCTTACCACCTGGGCCCTCAAAATCAAAAGCAACAAACTTAAAGGAATCGTTAAAAAAATTATCTGTCGGATGATACTAGAAAACCTTCTCAAAAACTCACCGTTCTCCTGTTTTATGAAATTCATGGACATTGCGGGAAAGGCGGCCGTTGAAATGGAAACGGCAACGGCGTTTACAAAAATAGAAGACAAATTGTTTGCCAGATTAAAAACAGCGATAGAACCTGTCATCAAAGTTGATGCGATGGCCGTGGTGGCAATTGTGTTTAATTGACCCGCCCCCAAACCAAGTGACCTTGGCGCCATTAGCTGAATCGTTTTTACGACGCTTGGATCTTTTACATTAAAATTTGGACTATACCTGAATCCGGAAAAAAATAATGAAGGCAACTGGACACAAAGATGCAATATTCCGCCAAACACTACGCCCCATGCCAGACCTGTAATTCCCATTCTTGGGGCAAGAATTAAAATACCGGTTATTATTCCGATATTATACATCAATGGCGCCAGGGCTGTGATAAAAAATCTGTGAAAAACCTGCAGAACTCCCGATATCATATTTGAGGCTCCCAAAATTATGGGACTCAAAAACATAATCTGCATCATTGCAACGGCAACCTCTCTTTTCTCTCCTGAAAAACCCGGGGCAATAATCGAAATAAGCCAAGGTGTGATCAAAATCAAAATTGCGCAAATAGCAATCAAAAATCCCAAAAAAACATTCAGAAAAACCGAGATATATCTCCATGCTGATTTTTCGTCTTTTATCAGATGACTGCTAAATATTGGTATAACAGCGGCTCCAATCGCCCCAAAAATTAAAACCGAAGCAATAAGGTCAGGCACAGTAAAAGCGGTATAATAAACATCAAGCTCATTCCCGGCTCCGAATGTGCCGGCCAACAGCCTATCTCTTAATAATCCCAATACGGCTGATAAAAAATAAGATACTGCCAAAATCAACGAAGCCGAGCTTATGGATTTTTGCTGAGAGTGCAAAATTTTCTGAATCATTTAAACAAAAAGATAATGTTTTATATTAACCGATTACTGGCTTTTTTTCAATTAAAAAATCTCCCAGAATCTGGGAGGTTCTTTAATGTTTTAGCAAGACCGTAAGCCGAATTCTGTTTTAATAATCATCTGTCTGGGATAAAGATTGCTCTTTACCTCTCGGTTGCAATTTCTTGCAACTCATGGCGAACTACTTTTAACCTCTTTCAAAGATGAAACAATGATTGGGGCTTTGTTCTTGCACTTGGGTAAGGATTTAGCCGTTTCACCCGAACTTAATCGGTTCGTCACTGTTCGCACCTCGCGCATTACTGCGGACGGGAGTTACCCGCTACCTTGCTGCTCGTCCGAAGGACGGCAAGTGTTCGGACTTTCCTCTCCGATAAAATCAGAGCGATTATCCGTCTTGCTA
This sequence comes from uncultured Candidatus Saccharibacteria bacterium, assembly GCA_964592355.1. Classification (GTDB taxonomy): domain Bacteria; phylum Patescibacteriota; class Minisyncoccia; order Minisyncoccales; family Staskawiczbacteraceae; genus XYD1-FULL-39-28. The sequence goes on along the minus strand of CAZQBZ010000003.1, from coordinate 27,540 downwards.
AAACAATTATATAATAACCAAATTTTAAGTTTATGTCAACCTTAGCTTTGCCCGAAAAATCCTTCTAATTTTTGTCTGAATTTTTCCAAATTTTCAGTCCTCACTCTAAATCCTGAAGCCTGGGCATGCCCGCCATAAGTTATTAAAAAGTCGGCGCAGGTTTTCATTGCATCCACCGAGTTGGTGCCCGCCGGGTTTCTCACAGAACCAGGGCTTTCAAATTCACCTTTTTTGAAAATAAAGACTGGTTTTTGGTATTTGTTGCACAGTATTGAGGCGACAGGGCCGGCTAACGTCAGCTTCCACGCAGGGTCGCCCTCAAAAATTATCGCTGAATCTGGCTTCTGCAAAATTCTCCTTTCTATTTCCGCGACAATATTTCTTACTTGGTTTTGTTTGTCTGCGTTTTTATCCAGCAGGCCTTGCGCCATTTCTTTGCATTCATCCAATGATGAATTTATCAAAAGCCTATATGATTCATTTTTGAAATCAACGCTTTCTGCCGCATTGAACGCCGAAATCACTCTCAACAGCGAAGTATCAAAAATCGCGCCCTCGCCTATAATTTTTTTAAAGGCCAACAACGCCGGTCTGAAAGTGTTTTTTAACGACCTTAATCCCTGTTCAATAATTTGTTCATTTTGTTCCACCCTTGGCACCATATCGGCTATCGTGCCCAAAGCTGCCAATTCCAAAAAGCTGTTTTTCAAATTTACAGAAATTTTTTCGCCCAATAGTTCCAGGCAAAGGTTGTAAGTTATGCCGACATTGGCGAGACCTTTGAATTTATAATCATCGTCTTTTTGTTTCGGGTCCACGATAATCGAGGCGGGCGGAATCCCTATCAAAGTTTCGTGATGATCTATTATTATCACTTCAAAGCCCATCTGGTTTGCCATTTCAACCTCTTTTATGTTGCTTATGCCAAGATCCAAGGTTATAAAAAGCGATGGAGCTTTTTCTTTCAGCATTTCCAATGCTTTCAAGTTTATGCCATAACCGTCCCTTTCCCTGTCAGGAAAAAAGGCGCTATCCACCGACCCTCCCAGGCTTTTAATCGCCTCCTCTAAAATCACCACAGACGAAATTCCATCCAAATCAGAATCCCCATATAAAATAATCCGTTCGTTTTGCGCGACGGCTTTTTTAATCCTCTCTGCGGCTTTTTCAATATTTTTAATCTTTTGTTTTGTCATTTAGAAGTTAAGGCTGTCATCCCCCAATGCCGCCAATCCAGGCAAGCTTTCTCCCGACAGATATGCCATCATCGCCCCTCCACCGGTGGACACATGCGAGAAATTCTGAATTATATCTTGTTTTTGCAAAAATTCAACCGTTTCGCCTCCGCCAACCACTGAATAGGCTCCACTCTCTATTATTGCATCTGCAATTGCGCGGGTTCCTGTGGCATATTTTTTTTCTTCAAATTTGCCAAAGGGGCCGTTCCATAATATTGTTTTTGACTGCAAAATTTTGTCCCTGAATTTTTCTATTGCGTCTTGGTTAATATCAAGGCCTTCCAAATCCGCGTCAGGACCTATTATCTTTTCAGGATATTTAAAGGCTATGTTCTTATCTTGAACCTCCTTCTTAATCAATCCAGACACTATGACAAAATCCGCCACCTCAGAAATCCTGTCTATAAACTTTGACTTGGTTTCCACTTTTTTGCCGCCTACGATCGCTGTCATCGGTTTTTGGGGATCAACTAAAACTTTGTCCAAATTCATGATTTCTTTTTCCAGCAGAAATCCCGCGTATCCGGGCAACAAAGTCGGCAATACGGCTATTGACGCATGTTCCCTATGGCACACCGAAAATGCCTCGTTTACAAAAAGCTCTCCCAAATAAGAAAGTTTTTTTGCAAATTCCGTGTCGCCATCTGTTTCTTCTTTATAAAACCTCAAATTCTCCAGCAATAAAATTTTTCCGCTTTCCAGCCTCTGGCTCTGAGATTCAATATCTGGGCCGATACAATCTGTTGCAGTTTCAATTGGCATTTCCGAAAGCTCCGAAAGCCTTTCGGCAATTTTCTCCATTGTGTATTTTCTGTCAGCCACGCCCGTGCTTTCGGGATCCAAATGACTGATTACAATAATCCTTGCTCTCTGTTCAGACAAATATTTTAGTGTCGGCACGGCCTGCCTAATTCTAAAATCATCTGCGATATTTCCTCTTGAATCAAGTGGCACATTAAAATCGCACCTTACTAATACGCGCTTATCTATGGCGCTTATTTCTTTCAATGTTTTAAACATAAAATTATTTATCTAATTTAATTATCTGGCCCGGTCTAATCTCTTTTCTTTCATCTTTATCATTTGTCTCCGGCTCCCCTGCCGCCTCTTGGTCATTTTCTTGGTCTTCTTCTTTATTTTCCAGAGAACTCTCAAGAGCCCTGCGAAGTTCGGATAAATTTATCTCTTTTCTTTTCGGCTTATTAACCGGTTTTTTGTCGGTTTCATTTGATTTTTTCGCGACATGAAAGGGAATATTCTCCAGCCTCACCTCTTCGCCAAACATTCCTCCATTATCACCGGACTTTTCCTTTTCATCTTTGGATTTCATTTTCTTCAGACAATTCTTGCAATAAACCGGCCTTCCTTTTTCCGGCGGGAAAATGACTTTTGTCGTTTTGCCGCAGCTTGAGCATACCGCATCATAAAGCGTTGTTTGATTTTCTTTATTGGGTCTTTCTTGTTTTTGCGGCGCCTTGTCTGTCATTGGCTTTTCATCCTCTTCCTCCGACAAACCAGACCACTGCAAAATTGTGTTTTCAACTATTTCTCGCCCTACCCCATATCTTTCTCTTGAAGCCTGTATTATTTTTTCCCTGTTTGAATCCTCAAGTGGCGGAGGCGGCGGCAGAGTTTGAGCAGAAAAAGGGTGTCCCGCTATGCCGTCGATCATAAGTTTTAAATAGACATTGTATTTTGGCAGGTTCACCAGGTCATTGGCGGTAAACTCAGGGGCGAATTCTTTTTCCAAAAATTCCGCATCTTCTGCGCCCACTCTGAAAACAACCATTGTGCCAACGTTTCCAAAAACCGCATCGCGCATTTTGGGCGAGCCGTCAAACATCAGTTGACCGATATATTGATGTCCCAATATGATATTAAGCCTGTATTTCCTGGCCTCTGACAAAATATTGGCAAAAGATTCTGTGGCAAAATTCTGAAATTCGTCAACATACAAATAAAAATCTTTTCTGTCGTCTTCGGGTATGTCCACCCTCGACATTGCCGCAAGCTGAAGTTTTGTGATAAGCAGGGCGCCCAAAAGCCTTGAATTATCTTCGCCGATTCTTCCTTTTGATAAATCCATAATAAATATCTTTTCTGAATCCATAATCTCTCTCATATTTATTGTGGACTTGGTCTGGCCGATAATATTTCTTATTAATGGGTTTGAAATAAATTGCCCGACTTTATTTTGGATTGCGGCAGTTGCTTCTTGCTCATATCTTTGGCTGTACTTTGCAAACTCCACCATCCAGAACGATTTTACCATCGGATCTGTAACGTTTGCCACGACTTTTTCCCTGTAATCCGGGTCTGCCAGCATTCTGTTTACCCCCAGCAAAGTTGAATCCGGATATTCCAATAATGCCAAAATGGCATTATTTAAAATATATTCCATACGGGCCGACCATACATCCGGCCACACTTTTTTAAACACACCCATAAGACCGCCGGCCACCAAATGCCTATACCTGAAATCAACCTTTTCCATTACATTAAAAGCAATCGGAAAGTCCAAATCAGCAGGGTTAAAAAAAATCACGTCTTTGATTCTGTTTGCCGGCACAAAATCCAAAAGCTTTTCAGCCCCTTCGCCGTGCGGATCGACATATGCGATTCCTCGGCCGGCCTGTATATCCTGTATTGCAAGATTTTCCATGAGATTGGACTTTCCCATACCTGTTTTTCCGATGCAATAAAAATGCCTGCGTCGGTCATCTGTTTTGATGCCGAATTTTCTGTTTTCGTTTCTAAAGCTTGTCAGTCCAAAAAAATTAATTTCGTTTTTGCTCATTTTTTAAATTTAGTGTTGCGTTTTTTTAGCTCGGCAATTTTCTATTATCCCACCGGCAAATTTGGCGGAGGTCCGGCTTTCTTTGACTCAACCTTTTCTAATGTTGGCGCTAGCATTCCTGATACCCTTAACGGAAAATGAAACATCGTTGCCAATTCTTCTGAATTAAAAAGTGATGTATATTTTACCCTGTCAGGAAATGCCGGAGGAAGTCTCATAGTTGTCATTCTAAACATTTTTCTGGCGCGAAGAAATATCCTTCTTTCTCTCATTAAATAATTCACCTTTGGCCTTGTTGGACCATTCAGCTGGATATTGTTCATATTGCTGGCTGCAAAATGGGCAAAGTATGATCTTAATAAAATTTTATTTGAACCTTTAAAGTTGTCTCTTTTGGCAGCATAAACTCCTCTTATCGTGGTCCTAAAGATTGGCTTTTTGGCCTTGTTTTCTATTTCCGTAATCAATTCTCTTTCCCCTGGAGTCAAAAGCAATTCCTTTTCGCCAGACTCTGTTTTTGTTGCCGGCATAGCCTCCCAGGTATAGGATTCCCCATCTTTAAACGGCCCGATAACAATTTGCCTAATCCAATAAACAAGCTCCTCCCAAAGAGTTACCTTCTTTTTGATTGGGCGCTTTGCTATTTTAGCGACAATGGTTTTTACTTCTTCTTCGTATCCCGGCTCTTCATCAAGCGTTGTTGGAGATGTTATAAACTGCACCCAAAAATTTTCGCCAGGGCCCAATCTCGAAAGCGCCTCCAGCAAAGATATCAAAGGGTCAATCCTTTTTTCTTCGGCCGATATTTTTTCACCTTGAGGCTCAAAGAATTTTTCATAAGTTTTTATCGGATAAGCATCCTCCCTCTTTGAAACATAATCTTCTCCGTAAAAATCCCATTCGTCATTCGGGATTGTTGGAGGTATTAGTCTTGCGTAGTCTGAAACCTCTCTTATTTCTATATTAGGATAATGCGCATAAAGCGAAGTTTCCAAGGTTTGGCGATTTGGAGCAGGAACCCTTAAATAAAAATGCAACTTTCCTTCGGTGCTCACAATTTCCCAGCTGAGCCAGTATGGAGAATAATCAAGCTCCCCTTCAATCCAAATGTTTTTCCAATTAGCTCCGTCATAAACGGTCCACGACATTGCTATGACGTCTTCCATTGCTTTCATTGGCACCAGGTTTTCCTGGGGCGGGGTTATTTCCAGCATCACCCACTTTAAATTAGCATAGCCATAATCCCAATTTATCCACCAAAGATAAAGCTCCCTTAATCTTGAAGCAAGCATTACGGGCAAAAACACCCACCACCAAACCCTCAAGAATGGCACCCATAATATAATCAGAAGTATGACAACCCAGCCAAATGATTCCCAAACAATTCTTTTGAGCGGTTCTGTCCAAAAAAATATTGATGACAATTTTACTGCCATGGTATTAAAGCTGACCAGAAGCTTTGCCAGATAGACACCCCTGCTCCTGAAATTTGAGACATAAAGTTAATTAATATAGATATCAATGATATGACCAAAAACCCGATTAAAAAAAATTCAAATGTGGCCAAAACGGGCAACACCAAAAACGACATTTTTGTCTGGTGCCAATAATAAGTTAAAGAAAAATAAACCACGTAAAAAATGGCTGTGAAAACAAATAAGACAACAAGCAACGTTAAAAAAATATCCATATTCTTTTAGTATAATACAACAAAAAACCGCCAGCAAGGGGCGGTTTTTTTAATTATGCGGTTCTGATCGTATATCTGTCTCCTTCTCCTTTCTCAAAATATTTTTTGTTGTTTAAATTCATCAATACCGTATTTTTTGCCACCAATCTTTGAGTCAAAACTTCTTTTACTATTTCATCTCTATGTATCGGGTCTGTATTTTTGGATAAAATATTTGTGATGATATCTTTGATGGTTCCTGGCACATATCCCCATTCCGCCAAAGCATAAGTCCCCCTGCCCACGAGCACAAATCTTGCATCTTTAATAAGCTCGTTATGCACTGTTTGGGGATAAGTTTTTTTGTCGGAAGCCGAGTATTCCAATTCGTCAATAAGCTTTGCCACATCTGTAAAATGAAGTGGTTTGGCATGTTTTTTAAAAACCAAAAAAGCTTTATCTCTTACTCCCCTGGGCTTTATTTCAGGCCAGTCTGTAAGGCCGAGCTTGCCCTCTTTGTTTTCCTGAATTCTCTTGGAAATTTCGAGATAAGAAAAAGAGGCAGCCTGAGAAATTCCTTTTTGCGAAGCTATCTTTGCGTAAAACTCTTCTTTCGAAATTGGTTCGCCAATTTTTTGCATATCAGCCACCAAAACTCCCAAATTTTCTTTTACGTTGATTTTAGCTTCTGGCATTGTTGACCAGAAATAATAAAAGTCCTTTTTCTCGCAAATCCTTGAAAATTGGTCCCCCAGTGTAAGCAAGAATAAAACATATGGTTTCTGAGTTTTGCCTCCCAATTCTTCTAAGGCAATTTCTTCTTTCTTAAAGCCTCCTTTGCTTTCAAAGTATCTGGCAAAATCAGCGTAGACTTCATCCAATAACTCTTTATTTTGCTTTCTGACATAATTAAAGCCAACTTCTTCAATCTGACGAACTCTTTCTCTTGTTATATTGAAGGTTTTTCCGATGGCTTCAAGGGTTTCAGGATTACCTGTTTTCATGCCAAACCTGCGATCAAAGATATCTTTGGTTTTCTGGCTGAGCCCTTTAGTGAGCTTCTGGTAAAGTTGTTTGTAATTTACTTTTTCCATAAGTATGATTTCAATTATTATAGTCTACCATAATAAACAATCATTGTCAAGTGTCTACTTGACTTTTTTATTGGATCGGCGTTTTTGGTCCCAATTATACCAGGTTACCAGCAACGGGCTGGCAACGAATATAGAGGAATAAGCTCCGGCAGAGATTCCGATTATGAGCGTAAGGGCAAAATACTTGAGAGTTTCTCCGCCCCAGAAATATATTGAAAACAATACAATAAGTGTGCTGAAAACCGTGCTTAATGATCTGCCGACGGTCTGATTCAAGCTCCAGTTTACGGTTTCTTTAAAATCCCCCATCCCCTTCCTTAATATATTTTCTCTAATCCTGTCAAAGATAACAATTGTATCGTGCACCGAAAATCCAAGCACCGTCAGCAAAGCCGTAACAATCGGAATAGTGATTTCCGCATTATACAAATGTCCCAAAACGGCAAAAACCCCGACTGGAATTATTATGTCGTGCCCCAAGGCAATCAAAGAAGTTATGCCATATTTCCACGATGAAACAGGCTTTGAAACTTTCCTGAAGGCCAACGCTATATATATGGTAATCGCCAGCAAAACCAAGGCGATGGCAACCTGTGTTTTATTTCTCAGCTCTTTGCCGACTGATGGGCCGATATATTGGAAACTCTTTTCTGTGACGGGATATGCCTCGTTTATTTTTGCCAGGACTTTCTGATGGGTTTCCTCATCAACTCCCTGAAATTTTAACAACGCACCCTGTGCTCCTGTTGGCTGAACAACGATTTCGCCAAGATTGAATTCCGACAGCGTTTGCTGGATTTGCTCATTTGATGGCCTGCTGTCAGAAAACTGAATCTCCATGTTGCTGCCTCCTTCAAAATCAATGCCAAACTTCAATCCATACATTGATATGCATGCGACAGAAGCAACTATCAATATTGCTGAAACTATATAATAAACCGGCGAATATTTTATAAAATTAAAATTCATAGGATATATTTTATTTGATTACAAAAGCCATTTTGATTTTTCGGTCCAAGACCCTATCACAACCATAAGCAAAATCCTGGTGATGAATATTGCGGAAAACATGCTCAATAAAATTCCCAATGCCAACGTAAAGGCAAACCCTTTAACAAACGATGTGGCAAAGATAAACAAAATCGCGCACACGATTAACGAGTTGAAGTTTGAGTCCCTGATTGACGGCCATGCTCTTGCAAAGCCTTCTTCTATTGCCTTTGAAACTCCTTTTCCGGATTTTATTTCTTCTTTCATTCTGGCAAAAATCAAAATATTTGCATCAACCGCCATTCCAATGGACAGGATAAATCCCCCGATGCCCGCCATTGTAAGAGTAACTGGTATAAGCTTGAATATGGCCAAGTTTAATGCCACATAAATCACCAAGGCAATCGACGCCAAAAGTCCCGGCAATCTGTAAAATGCCACCATAAACACTGCGACTGCCAATAATCCAATCAGTCCGGCAAACAAGGATTTGTCTAAAGATGCGGCTCCCAATGTCGGCCCGACTGTCTCCTGTGAAATTGGCGAACCGATTTTCACTGGCAACGCTCCTGAGTTTAATCTGCTTGCAATTGAGTTTGCGTCTTTTGTTGTCATATTCTCTCCGCTTATGACAGCTGTTCCTCCTGAAATGGCTGTTTGAACCACTGGCGCATAAAGGTCAGAGCCATCAATTTCTCCGTCGCCTGTTGTGTCTATAATAGAATATCCATCAAGATAAATTGCCAATCCCTTGCCGACATTTCTCTCTGTTATTTTTGCAAACAGCTCGGCGCCTTCGTCGTTAAACTTTAACTGGATTTGCGGCCTGTACGTCGTCTGATCAAAAACAACAGTCGCTTTTTCCAAATATTTTCCTGTCAATTCTGTCGCCTTATAATATGGATTTTGCAAAGCCATTATCCAATTTTCAATCGTTGTTATATCTTTGCCTTCTTCCTGGGCCTTTTGAACTTCGGCTATTTTATCCAAAATTGGCTTTGATTCTTCGTCAGTTCTCATTTCATCAAATTCCAAGTATGGAGTTTCTCCAATCATTGAAATAGCTTGCTGGACATTGGTAACACCAGGCAGCTCTATTGCCAATTTATCGTCTCCCTGGATTTGCACCACCGGCTCTGAAACTCCAAATAAATTTATTCTTCTTTCAATAACATCCCTGAGTGATGCCATCGCGGAGGACTTGTCTTTGACTTCGCTTAAGTCAGCTTGGTAGGTCAAGGTCACTCCTCCCTGCAAGTCCAATCCAAAAACATAATTTTTTTGCCAAAAATGAGGAAAAGACCACGAAAATTTATTGTTAATCCAATCAACTCCAGTATTAAAATATCCTGGATATGCGAATGTTGCCGCAAAAAAAGTTAAGATTAAAATGCCGATGAATATATAATGTTTCTGATCCATTTAGTTTTGAGTTTGAGAATAATAATATGATGATTATATCCTTATTATTTTAAATTGTCCAGTATCTTTAATTCTAATAAATTGGCTTCTGTGTCATAAACCGCAAAAGTTGGTTTAAACAATTGCCCTGCCAATTCGCCCGGATTTGCCAGCCTGCAATTACCTACAGTCTCTTCCCAGGGCTTATGGGTGTGGCCATAAAAAACAATGTCCAATTTTCCGGATTGAGCCATTTTTTTGGCAATTTCGGGAAAATGAGAAAACCCGATTTTTTTAAAATCTGCTTCTATTTCCATTGCTTCTTGAAAATCCAAATCATAATCCCCGTTGCCTTTTACAAACTTAATTTCTCCTTCGAATATTTTTCGGGCATCGTCGATTATCTCCTGAGTCTGTATATCGCCGCAGTGCAAAATCATCTGTACGCCATTTTTATTAGCCCAATCAATCGCTTTTTTAAAATTAATAAAATTATTATGTGTGTCTGAAACAATTGCAATTTTCATATACTCTATATATACTTATATATTGGTTCTTTTTCAAGGATGTCCAAATTAAGAAAGGACATGCTACTATGCGCAAGACACAGCCAATTTCGGTACGTCTGGTTTGGGGTCGTCAAAACCAAAGGCTCACCGCCGGAGACAAGGTAAGGTACAAAATCCCGGCAAACGGGAACGGGAACGGCCAAATCCAAACTCTGGAATTCGAGGGCAGGGTAATCTCTCTGCCAACCGGCCTTATCAATCCTCTCAGATATGTCCCTATTGTAAGGGATGATGAGGAGATTGTCTCCCGATGCAAGGTGGACATTGTCCCCATTGAATCGGTCATTTCCGGCCCACACTCCATTTTAACCCCTCTTGTCAGAAACAGAAACAAACACTAATGCGCCCAACACTAAAAACCGCGGCAAGGATGCTGCGGTTTTACATTTTATTTTTTAGCGCCTGCCACACAATCGTTAAAAATTTTGACTTGGCTGTTGTAGTTGGCCACCAATAATTTTAAATTTTCGGCCATTGAATTATAGGTTTGAACTGCTTGGTTATAATCGTCAATTAATTGATTGTAGTAAGAAGTTTCGCTGGTGTTGTCTATTTGAATTTTTTTCTCATCAAGGGCTGCGGCCAATTGATCCAAAATAATTTTATCGTTTTCTATTTTCGCTTTTTGGCTTTCGTTGGGCTTTTGACAGGAAGACAATGGCAGTCCGAATTCTTGGACCGCTATCCAAACCTGCTCTCCTTTGTAATCCCCTTTTATTACCGCCACGCCGATTTCGGAGTAAGCGGTGTTTAAAATGTTTGCCCTGTGGCCAGGGCTGTTCATCCACGCCTCAACCATATCAGCCTCGTCTTTAAAATTTCCCAATATTAAATTTTCACCCGTTATAATATATTCATACCCGGAGCTTGCCACCAATGTTCCTGGGTCTACGCCCGCCGGTGAAACATGCTCAAAATACTGATTTAAAAACATATCGTTGGCTTTCGTCTCGGCGGCTCGGCTCAACCTTGCGTTTTCCGTCATAACTGCAAGCCCATTTGCCACTCTTTGATTATTGGTCTCTTCAATGATTTTGCTTTTTAATAAAGTGGCATTATTGCTTTGTCCGCCAATATTCAGAGGGACCGATGTTATAACCTGTTTTTGAATTTGAGAAACAACAGAGTCGACGCTTATCGTTTTGACATTGTCTATCGCGGTCTGAAACCCGCCCGATAACTTTAAATCTCCTTTCCAGAAATAAAGGCTCGTCGCTAAAGCAACGGCTGTCAAAAAAAATAAAAATATAAGCCACTTAAACTTTGACATTAAATTTCTTTTACCCGGCTTAGTTCTTTTTCCAAGATATTATCTTGGTCATCAAAAATAAACTTTCCTAAAAACTTTTTGTCTTCCAAAAACAACGGCATCCAGTAAACATCATCTTGCCACATTGCAGGATACGGAATTTGGTTTACATCAAACCATTGGGGTTTCATCTCTTCTGTTTCTGTGGGGATGCCAAAAAAGCTTTCTGACTTGAAGATGTGCACCCGCAAAACATCGGGTTTTGTTTTCCAAAAAAAATCTATCACTCCCATTTTTTGCAATTCGCCCAGCTTTATCCCTGCCTCCTCAAAAGCCTCTCTTTTGGCGGCCTGCTCAATTGTTTCCCCATCTTGCACCTTTCCGCCCAGACCGTTCCATCGGCCCTGTCCGAAGCCCCGCTTTTTCATTGCCAGTAAAACTTTTGGAGGCTGATGCACTATGCAAAGCGTCATTATTTTCATCATATTATGCCTGGCCTCTTACTTCTTTATTTATTCTTTCAAAAAATTGTTCCATAAATTGATGTCTTTCTGTTGCAATCCTTTTTCCTTCATCAGTTATGACTTTGTCTTTTATCTTAACCAGCTTTACTAAAAATTCTCTGTAAGCCGTGTCGTCTTTTGTGTATTCTGCCTTGCTGTCCATATCGACGTTCTCATCGTGAACTTTTGCTCCCAGGTGACCGGCAAATGAAAATGCTCTTCCGATTCCAATGGCTCCGACAGCGTCCAACTTATCGGCATCATATAGGATCTTGGCTTCCAGAGTTTCGGGCTTGTTATTATCTCTAAATCTATGTGTTGTGATGCAGTGAACAATATTATCCAATTTTTCCTTGGGCAAATTATATTTTGTAAGAATTTCGCCAGCCAATTCGGCACCCCTTTGGGCGTGGTCTATTTTGCCCCCTGACTCGTCTTGTTCTTTTCTGGCAATGTCATGCAAAATGGCGGCCAGTCCCAACACCTCCAAATCAGCGTTTTCCCGTTTGCCGATATGAATGGCCAAATTATACACCCTTTCCGTGTGTTCCAACTCATGGCAACTGTTAATGCCTGACAGTCTGCTCTCAACTTCTTTTCTTGCTATTTCTATTAAATTCATATTAAGACTCTTCTAAAATTATTTTATTGTCAAACCTACCCCTTTCTCTTGCCTTGTTTTCTTTTACCTTTTTGAGCTCTTGTTCATTAAAATTTTTGCAAATAAAAATGGCATCTATAACCTCAAGTATATCTGCCATTTCTTCAATGTTTTGGGCTTCAATAAATTCAGAAACTTCTTCTTGCAGCTTTTCTTTAAGCTTTTGCCAATATTCAGCGTCATTAGCAATATGCGTTATTGCCACACCCCCTTTGCTTTTTATTATTTCGGGAATCTTGTCCCTGACGAGTTTATCGTATTTCATATGCATAAATTATCCAACCATGTTTTGAGGATTTCCCGAAATAAAAGAGTTTATATTTTCAACTGTCGCGTCAAGTATTCTTTCCAGGGCCTCTTGGCTGTAAAAGGCAATGTGCGGAGTAAAAACCACATTGTCTTTATTCAATAGAATATGGTCTCTGACTATCTGGCCGAAAGTTTCCGCCTTTTTAGAATCCGACAAAAGTTGTTTTTCCTCTTTTATCAAGTTTTCTCCTTCCAGCACATCCAATCCTACGCCAGCCAATATTTTTTTATCAAGGGCCTCAATCAGCGCTTCTGTGTCTATGACTCCTCCTCGGGATGTATTTATTAAAATAGCGCCCTTTTTTATTTTTTTGATGCTTTCCTTGTTTATCAGATGGTGGGTGTGCTTGTTATAGGGAGTATGCAAAGTAATAATATCTGATTTGGCAAGGATTTCTTCCAACGGAACGTAATTGAATCCCAGCACCTCTGTTAAAAAATTGTCCTGGTTCACATCATAGGCCAATACATTCATCCCAAAGCTTTTTGCCACCCTGATCACATGCAGGCCGATGTGCCCTGCTCCAATAACTCCGATAGTTTTTCCCTTCAGGTCAAATCCTTTAAGCCCGTCAATGGAATAATCCTTATTTAACGTCTTCACATATGCCTTGTGCACGTTTCGGGACAAAGACAAAATCAAAGCAAACGTATGTTCTGCCACTGTATTTTCTCCATAAAAAGGCACACTGCACACGCCCACTTCCCTTCTTTTGCACTCTTTTACATCGATGTGGTCAAAGCCGGTTGACCTGGTGGTTATCAATTTTAAATTTTTAAATTCTTCTATGATTTTCTTATCGATTTTTGAGTAAATAAAAACCGATAATATATCAAAATCGGCCAAATTTTTAACATCTTCTTGGGCTATCGGCTTGCTGTAAAACTCAAGGCTGTGATTTTTAAGCTTTTTTTTCAAATATGCCTTTTCCCAATCTTGGATTTCAAAAAATGCTATTTTCATAATTTAAATTGTATGACTCTATTATAGACCAACTTTATAATTTATACATCACCCTGCCGTAGGAATATCATAGTAATTTTTGCCTGTTTTATAAGCATCGATTGCCATTTCGCACATCAAAAACATTGGTTTTGGCAAACTTTCAAAATCATACCAGCCCCACCCTTCGCATTTTTCAGGCTCCAATATTTTTGGCTCGCCAGAGGCCCAATCGGCCAGCAGACCGATATGGGCATAATGCTTTGGGGCATATTTTGTTACGTTTGCCACAAACTGAAATCTAATATTTTTAACTTCAATGCCGCATTCTTCGGCAAGCTCTCTTTTCACGCAGTCTGCAAAAGATTCCATGTATTCCAAATGTCCTCCGGGAAAGGCAAACTCTCCTTGGCCATGCGAACCTTTTCTCTTACCAAGCAAAACCTTGCCATCCTTTAATATCATTATTCCGACTCCGACTTTTGGATTATTGTTTTCCATCTTCGTGATATTTTTTATATAATTCAGGGTTTGTTTTTCTTAAAATATCGCGCAAAGAAGAATCGTCTTCCCGAGGCGCTTGCTTAAATTGTGTTCCGCCCTTTGAGCCACCCTTTACTTTTTGAGCAAAGCTTTGAATTAACCGCGAACACTCGCCTGCTAAATTATTTAAATATTTAAATGTTTCAATATTTAAATATCCTACGTCTAAACCCACATAAAGCTGTGCTCTCACTTCTCCTGCGGAACCTTTGGCGATATAAAGAAAATTTAAAAATTCTGCTTTTGTTCCCCTTTCAAATCCTTCGGCAATATTGCTTATTACCGAAACTGACGCTCTTTGGATTTGGTCGCGAAATCCAAAATCTGAACAATTCCTAAATGATTTATAAACCTGCCTCGTCAATTCTCTGCCCCTCTGCCAACAAATCAAATCTTCAAATTTTTGAATCGTCGCCATTTTTAAATATTTAAATCTTTATATTTTTAAATATTATTTCCCTTTTCCATGACATTTTTTATATTTTAAACCACTGCCACAGGGGCATGGGTCGTTCCTTCCTGGCTCCTGTTTATTTTCAATAATTGTCTGTCTTGGCTGCTGCTGGCCTTGATTTTGCGGCTTTGCAATTCCCGCTTTTAAGATATTGTCTATTATGTCGGCATCCATCGCATCAAGCAGTTGCAAAAATGCGCGACGACCCTCGCTCTTATATTCCACCAAAGGGTCCCGTCCCGCGTATGCGCGCAGCCTTACGGAGTCCTTTATGTGCTCCATATATGACAAATGCCCTTGCCATAAAATATCCAAAACTTTCAAACAAATAAATTTTTCTATCTGCCTCATATTTTCCGGCCCGATTTCTTTTTCTTTTGCATCCAGTTTTTCTACCAGATTGTTTTCTTCAGTCTGCATCCTTTGGGCAATTTCAACAATCTTGTCCTTTAAATTATCAGCCAATAAAAATTCTTTTCTCTTTTTGTAAACAATCTCGCGCTGTTTGTTCATCACATCATCATATTCAAGCAAGTGTTTTCTGGCATCAAAGTTGAACCCCTCGATTTTTGACTGGGCAGATTCAATGGCCCCCGACACCATTTTGGCTTGTATAGGCTCGTCATCCGGAATATTCAAAGCCGTCATCAGACCCTTTATTCTGTCGCCCCCAAAAATCCTCATTAAGTCGTCTTCAAGTGACACAAAAAATTGCGTGGTGCCAGGGTCGCCTTGTCTGCCCGACCTGCCTCTTAGCTGGTTGTCAATTCTGCGGGCATCATGGCGCTCGGTGCCAATTACATGCAAACCGCCCAAACTTTTAATTTCTTGTGACTCCTCTTTTGTTGGCGGGTTCCCTCCCAAAATAATGTCCACTCCGCGGCCTGCCATATTTGTAGCAATAGTTACGGCTCCCCTTTTTCCTGCTTGGGCAATTATTTGGCCCTCCCTCTCGTGATTTTTAGCATTAAGAATATTATGCGGCACGCCTGCAACTTCCAGCATTTTTCCCAAAAATTCATTTTTTTCAACAGACCTGGTGCCCACCAAAACAGGCTGGCCTTTTTTGTGTAGCTCTTCAATTTCTTTTACTATTGCCTTAAATTTTCCCGATTCATTCTTAAAAACCTTATCCGGGAAATCTTCTCTCTGCACCGGCCTATTTGTAGGGATAGCAACAACATCCAGGTTATATACCTTATCAAACTCCTCCGCACTAGTAGAAGCGGTTCCTGTCATTCCCGACAGCTTTTTATACATCCTAAAATAGTTTTGGAAAGTGATTGTCGCCATTGTCAAAGACTCCGGGTTTACCTTTACTCCCTCTTTGGCTTCCACTGCCTGATGCAATCCACCGGACCAGCGGCGACCAGGCAAAATTCTGCCTGTAAATTCGTCTATTATCAAAATCTCCCCGTCTTTTACCGCATAATCCCTGTCGCGCAAAAACAATGACTTTGCCCTGATAGCCGACTCCAATTGGTGAGTCGTGATTATGTCGTTTTCCGCCCAAGGGTCAAACCCCATGCTTTTTACAACCTTGTTCTGCCCCTGCTCTGTAAAATTCACTGATTTTAATTTTTCATCCAGTTCAAAATCCACCACTTTTTCCAGAGGAGCCACTATTTTTGCAAAAGTGTAATATTTATCGGTCGCCTCATCGCCCTGGCCTGAAATTATCAATGGCACGCGAGCCTCGTCTATTAAAATAGAATCCACTTCGTCAACAATGGCAAAATTAAACCCCCTTTGGGCCTCCTGCGATACATCGGCCACCATATTATCCCTCAGATAATCAAAGCCAAACTCGTGATTTGTGCCATATGTGATATCGGCTCCATAGGCGGCCTTCCTGGACACGGGCTTTAAAAAGTCTTCCACCACTTTAAAGGCCCCTACAATGTCACGCTGGATATCTTCCGGCTCATTCTTAAAATTTTTGTCATAAAGATAACCTGATTCATTTGTAATGCAGCCCGTGCTTAGCCCCAATGCCTCAAAAATCTGGCCCATCCATACCATATCCCTTTTTGCCAAATAGTCGTTGACTGTAACAATATGCACGCCCTCTCCCTGCAATGCATTCAAATACGCAGCCAAAGTTGCGGTCAAAGTTTTTCCTTCGCCTGTTTTCATTTCTGCTATTTTGCCCTGATGCAGCGCAATTGCCCCGATAAGCTGGGAGTCAAAATGCCTTTGGCCCAAGCTGCGCCCCGCAGCCTCTCTCACTAAAGCAAAGGCTTCGGGCAAAACATCATCTAAGGCCTCGCCCTTTGCCAACCTTTCCTTGAATTCTTTTGTTTTTTCTTTGAGCTCGGCTTCTGTAAGTTTTTCAAAATCACCTGAAAAAGAATTTACTTTTTCAACAATACCAGCCAAACTCTTTACATATTTCTCGTTTGAATCTCCAAAAATCTTGCTTAAAAATGACATTTCTTAAAATTTTAACAGGATTAATATCCTTTACTCTACATAAAATTTACCTTTTTGTAAACCAAAACCGCCCTTGTGCGAGGCGGTTTTAAATCTAAACTTATGGAACAAATATCGCGCAAGCGACCACAGTAGTCCACAATCCGTTTTTGTTGCCTTCGGCCGACTGCGTTATATTTGTTGTTGTAACAATCCTGCCCGAAAGCTTGTAAATTTTTTCTCTTTCATCCCAGGCAGTATCCGGATCAAACTCCACCCCCAAAGTTGAAGCCAGCATAGTCGCCGCCAAGTCCTCCGCCGTATCGGCTGCTTTTTCATCTGTTTCTCCAAAGGGATGATGTTCTGACAAATATCCGTATTGCTGAGTCTTATCAGTTGGCACTGCGCAGCCAATTGATGCGGCAATCAATCTATTTGGCTCATTTGTTGCATTTCTGGCCATCACACAAAAAACTATTTCTCCGGGCTTCAACATTTCCAGGCCTTTTTCCTTTGTGATTCTCTGACATGCTGGCGGCAAAATCGACGAAACCGTCACCAAATTAAATTTTTCAATTCCCGCGCTTCTCAACGCCATCTCAAAAGACATAAGCTGCTCCTTGGCCGTGCCCACGCCCTTTGTAAAAAACATTTTACTCGGTGTCATCTTGATTGTTCTCTTTGGTTGAAAGCAAAAATTTGTCAGAATTTTGTTGCCTCTTCCTTATAGATTCTTTAT
This sequence comes from uncultured Candidatus Saccharibacteria bacterium, assembly GCA_964592355.1. Classification (GTDB taxonomy): domain Bacteria; phylum Patescibacteriota; class Minisyncoccia; order Minisyncoccales; family Staskawiczbacteraceae; genus XYD1-FULL-39-28. The sequence goes on along the minus strand of CAZQBZ010000003.1, from coordinate 9,969 downwards.
TTTTTGATTTATATTTTTTAATTTCCACTTTAAAGTCATCTATCATACCCACTATCGCCTTCTTGGCGTCTTCCGACCTCTCCTGCACCGATATATTCTGGCCCGGCAGGCTCACGCTTCCCGAAGCGAAAAAGTTCTCTCCCTTTTTGCTGTGGCCGGCCTCCTTTTCAATTTCAATTACAATGTCGCTTGTGTTTCTTCCGTCAATAAGCTTTTCCAGGCTGGCTGATTTTTTGGTTATAAATTCATTAAAAGCCTCTGTAATTTCCAAATTTTTTGACTTTATTGTAACCATATTGTAATTTTTTAATTTAATAATATTAAAAGCCTATTTGTTGTATTTCAGTTTCCAGATTTATTTTGGAATTTTCTTTTACCTTTTTTTGCGCTAATCTCATCAACGCCAAAATATCTTTTGCCTTGGCTCCGCCAAGATTGATTATAAAATTTGCGTGTTTTTCAGATATTTGAGCATTCCCAATTTTCTTGCCCTTTAATCCCGCCTTTTCTATTAAAAATCCTGCCGGCGTAACCTGTCCTTTTTTCTCCGGGTTCACAAACACAGAGCCCGCAGAAGGAAAGTTTAACGGATGCGATTGTTTCCTATGCTTTAAAAACTTTGCCACATTTTCTTTAATTTCTGCCTCATTGCCCTTTTTTAAATCAAAAACAATAGACAAAACAATCAAGTTTTTATTTTTCTTAAACGCGCTGTTCTTCAAAGAAAATCTGCACTGCTCTTTTGAAAGTGTTTTTAGTTTTAAAGTTTTTTTATCCAAGACTTCAATACTCTCAATATTATCAGAAATTCTAAACCCAAACGCCTGGGCATTTCCATACACGGCCCCGCCCACAGTCGCCTGTGGAATCCCAATCGCCCACCCAAATCCGGTGAATCCGTTTTTGCCGGCTGCGTTTGCAAACTTAGATAAACTGGTCCCTGCGCCGACAATAACTTTATTATCCAAAAACTCCGTTCCCGAAATCCCAATTTTTATAACCAGTCCCTTAAATCCCTTATCGGAAATCAGTAAATTGCTGCCTCCGCCAAACACAAACACCTCAAGCTTTTTTTGCTTTGCCAGCTCCAACGCCCTGACCAGCTCATCTTTATTTTTTGCAGCAAAAAAATATTTGGCAGGACCGCCAACTTTGAATGTCGTATATTCTTTTAGAGAAACATTTTTTTCAAAAACAATATCTTTCATTAAAGACCCGCAAGTTGGTTAATTTTTGCTCTGGTCAGAGGCCCCACAAACCCCGTATTGGCAATGCCGTATTTTTCTTGAAATCTTTTTACAGCAGCCTCAGTCATTGAAGCAAAGGTGCCGGTAATATATCCTTCGGGATAAATGTCACTTCCCTGATTTTTTAAAAACTGCTGCAGGCACATCACATCATTGCTGTAACTCATTCCATAATACAAATTTACGGTAAGTTCATTGCAGCTCAAAGACCCCGTTCCTTGCTGAAATTGCAAAGCCGCAATTTGTTGTTTAAGTTCGGCAATCTTTTGCAAAAGCTGGTTTATCAGGTCTTCATTGCTCACCTGTTCTGTCCCCTTAATCTCAATCGCATAATTAAATGGGAATTCCGCGCCATCCACTCCATTTGAGTTAATCTGCACCGAAGGGATAATAATCAAAGACTTATAATCTGAGCCGAAACTTTCCGCGCTAATCTCACCCTTTCCGCTCTCATCCAATGCCAAAAATTTCACGGCCACTGTGCCAGCCGAGTCTTCTATAATATAAGGTATTTTAAAGTTAAGTCCCTTTAAGCCTGAAAACTTAAGCTTCAAATCGCCATTTCCCCCGATAAATTTAAGCCAGTTTCCGGTCCAATTTTTTGTTGTATTTGTCACAGACAAAGACACATTTCCCGTGAGCGGCAAAAAGTTTATAGATGGCAACACCTTTATCTTTTTTAAATTTTCATTTGAATAGCAATAGTTTTTGCCCATTGCGCAATTGTTCACCGACAAGGCTATTGTCCAATTTGTAAAAATATCAGAGAAGCTTTCTTTAAACCCGTTTTTTTGCAAAGCATAATTTATGCTTTCAATTCCCGTATACTGAGATTTCAATGAATCTGCCAAAATATTTATTCCGTAGTGGTCTGCCAAATATTGGGTAAACAAATTTACAGAAGCATAGTCATATTTTGAGCCTTGCCATTCAGTCAGAGGATCCGACGGATTTTCAACAAAATCCCTTACTCTCTTTTGCAGATTACTGTCTTCATATTTGTTATCGTATCCCAAAAGAGTAGACGTATAATCCGCCCTGGCCTCGTTAAGCCAGACATCTTCTTCAACATTAAAAATTTTATTCTTTTGGTTGAAGGTAACAAGGTGTGTAAATTCATGAGCCAAGAGGGTTTTTACCCCAGGATTGTCTATATATGCCAAGCTCAAATACACCATCTCTCTTTCGTTTGATGTGGGCACTTGCAGCTTTTCATAGCCGTCGGCCTCCCTGAAATATCCTCCTTCAGCCGAGTTCATCTGCTCAAACAAAACGGTTATCCTGGCATCCTTATCTATGCCAGGGCTCTGCTCTGAGCCGAAAATAGAAGTAATCTTTGGGTATATGCTACTGCTAAATTCATTTGACAGGCTATCCAAATTTTCCAAAATCTGAGCCTGTTTTGTAACCGGCTGCATTGCCCACCAATCCCTTTCCACATAAAAATACAGCTTGTCTGTGATTTTTATCAAAGTGGCCTGAGCCCTTATTCGGCCCAAAACATCAAAATCTTTATCCACATTAAAATCAACCGCATCACCCACATTGGCCGCCTGCGCCCCTAAAGCAAAAAACAAGGATGCTGCAATCCCAAAAGCTAAAAATGCTCTTTTTACAAGTAAAAATTTCATTATTTTATTATTCTAACATAAGTAAAGTTAATCCCAAAGCTGCGAAAATTATATGCACAATCCCAATATATAAAACTGCTTTTTGGGGTGATTTTGCCAATTTTAACACATCGTCGTGAATGTGACTTCTATCAGCCTCAAAAAAAGATTTTTTCTTTAATCCCCTTTTAGTAAAGACATAAGCAACATTTAAAATTGGAGCCGATGTTAATAAATACGGGAAAGCCGAATAAAAGACTCTGTTTGGAGCCGCCGCCATTATGGCCAAGGCTACCATAACAAACCCCAAAAAGTAGCTGCCGTTGTTTCCCATGAATATGGTGGCAGACTTAAAATTAAATATCAAAAACCCTAAAATGCTTCCCGCGATTATCACTGATACAAGGGATGCCAGTATATTATTACAAAAAACAAAAAAAATAAAGAAGGCGGCTGCCGAAATAAAAGAAGTACTGCCTGCCAGGCCATCAATGCCATCATGCAAATTTACGGCGTTTTGCATAAAGAGAAATGCTATTGCCGCAATAAAAATGCCTAAAATTGGAATATCAAAGAATTGGTATTTTATCTGAACAATATAAAAAATCAAAGCCAATGTAAACACTATGGGAATCTGTATTAAAATTTTAGCGCTCTGTTTAATTTTAGTCCTCTCTGCCCAGTAAGTATCATCCCAAAATCCATAAAACCAGGCAATGATTCCGCACACGAATAAAGCTGCCAGCTTCAAATTATCAAACTCAAAATTAAAATATTTTTTGAAGACCCACATTGCAACCAGACAAATTAAAAAAGACCCAAGTATCGCCCCGCCGCCCAGAAAAGATACTGGAGCCTTATGTATTTTTAAGCTGTCCTTCCCCGGGTCGTCATAAAATTTATATTTAATGCTTATTTTCTTCGCCAAAAGCACAAAAACTACACTCAAAGCAAGGGCTACGGTAAAAAATAAAATATATGCGCTAGTTAAGTTTGTCTGCATAAGTATTTTTTAATTTTTCAAAAACCAAGTTTTCGTCAAATTCTTTTATCGCCTTTTGTCTGGCGGCTTTGCCCATCTCGGCAGCCTCAATAGGATTTTCCAAAAGATAAATAATAGCCTTTGCAAGCTCTTTTGGATTCTTTGTAGGCACCAATATCCCGGTTTTGCCATCTTCAACGGCTTCCTTACATCCCCTTATGTTTGTGGCAATTATGGGCTTTTGCATTGCCGAAGCTTCCAATAATGACCTTGGAAACCCTTCCCTGTGCGACGGCAAAACAAAAATATCTATTGCCGGCAGGATTCGTTCAATATCGCTTCTTTGGCCTAAAAATAAAACTTTGCCTTTTATCTTATTATATTTGTTTATGACAGATTCATCAAAGCCATCTTTTTTATTAAGCTCTGTCGGACCCACCGACAACAAAAAAATGTTTGGATATTTTTCAACAATAATTTCAAAAGCCTCAAACAAATCCAAATAACCCTTTTCTTTTACAAGCCTTGCCACTATTCCAATAATTTTGGATTCTTTGGCCAAACCCAAGTCCTCTGGAAGATTATTTGGATTAAATTTTTCCAAATCAATTCCATTGCCCAAATATTTTATTTTTTCCGGCCTGCAAATCTTTTCTTTTATGGCGGTATCTATATCTTCTCTATTTTGGGAAAAAATCAGCGTTGAACATTTTGCGGCTAGCTTCTCCGCTAAAATAAATATTTTCCTTTTTAATTTTGACGTATCGTCTGAAAAATAAAATCCATGGACCGTATTGATTATTATAGGAATGCCGGCGGCCGCGGCCGCCAGTTGCCCCAAAAATCCCGGCACGGGATTATGTGTATGCACTATGTCAAACTTTTCTTTTTTAAAAAATAAAAACAACTGCAAAAAGGCGACAGGGTGCCAAAAAGACAAGATATTTCTGGAAAAATTTATATTTTTTATCCTAATGCCTTTGCTTTCTATTTCTTTGGCATACTCATCAATGCGACAAGCAACCCAAACTTCATATCCCAAGCTTTGTAAAAATTCAAGCTGGTTTATCAGCAAAAATTTAACAGCCGAAGAGCTGTTGGCAATATGGCAAATTTTATTTTTTTTGGTTTGCATACCAATCAAATGTTTTTTTCAATCCTTCTTCAAATTTTATAATAGGTTTAAATCCCAAAAACTCGCCTATTTTTGATATGTCAGCCTGCGAATGCAGCACATCACCTGCGCGAGCATCTTTGTATTCCGGATTTATATCTTTACCCGAAATCTTTGACAAAAGGCCAACCAGCTCATTAAGGCTCGTCCTCTCATTGCAAGCAATATTAAAAACTTCTCCATTTCCTTTTTCTGATTTTGCAGCTAATAAATTTGCTGCCACCACATTATCAACAAAAGTAAAATCACGGCTCTGCTCCCCTGTTCCTAAAATGACAGGGCTTTCATTTTGTAAAAAACAATCAATAAATTTTGGAATCACTGCCGAGTATTGAGAAAACGGATTTTGTTTCGGGCCAAAAACATTAAAGTATCTTAAACAGGTTGTAGGCAGTCCGTAAATGTTCCAAAAAATCTGGCAGTATCTTTCCCCTGCATATTTTGTTAGGGCATAAGGTGAAATCGGCCTTACGGGAAAATCTTCCATTTTTGGCAAATCCGGATTGTCACCATATACAGATGACGAGCTTGCATAAACAACTTTTTTAACTTTTTCATCTCTGGCAGCCACAAGCAAATTTAAAGTGGCGTCAATATTTGCGCTATTAGAAGTTATTGGGTCTTCAATTGACCTTGGCACTGATGGCACCGCTGCCTGATGTAAAACAAAATCCATTCCCCTTACAGCTTTTTTAGCGGTTTCTAAATTAGTTAAATCACTCTCAATTAATTCAAAATTTTGATTTTCTAAAAATTCGGCGATATTTTCCCTCCTACCGGTTGAAAAATTATCAACAACGCGTACAAAATCCCCGTTATCTAAAACCTTTTTTACTATATTTGAACCGATAAACCCGGCTCCGCCTGTAATTAAATATTTATCCATTTTATTTTTCCGCCGACAGGCGGCCTTTTACTTTTTTTAATTTATTTATAAAATTATCATTAACCCCAAAAGGTAAAAAACACAATAAGGCCACAAATGCGGCAATGCGTGTACGCATAAAAAGGCCGAAATTTGACGAATCAAAAAGCGCCAACGCAGCCAAAAATATAACTGCAAAAACAACTAAAATATATGATTCATATTTTTTTCCCCTAATGCATTTTATTATTCCATTTATTATAAAGTAAAGCATAAAATACCACGGAATCATTTCAAACAAAGTTAAAAAATGCCTTGCATATTTTAACTGCCACACAAAGGGCCCAAACAAAATATATACAAATCCGGTTAAATAGCTGACAACGAAATTAAAAGGATCCTTAAAGCTTATTTTAAGCCCCAAATCCGACCCGCTTCCGCTAATGTTGCCGCCCTCAGAGCTAATTACATACCTATAATCTATTACCGCGTCTTTATCCAAAAAATATCTTAAACCGTCTACGCCAAAATATCCATGACCTATCGCAAACATAGGCACAAATCCAAACAATATTGCGATCCCAATAGCATAAATAATCCTCTTTTTAATGTCCATGCTTTTGGCAAAAAACACCCAGCAAATTCCAAATGCCAACATAACAGCATACCCGCAATAAAACCTTAAATTAGTTAGCGGAAAAAGCAGTGCATAAAAAATTAAAAAGTCTCTGATACTAAATTTTTTGATCAGCCTTATCGCAAACAACAGGGATACCATCGTCAAACAAATCTGTAGGGCATCCTTTAAAAGCAAGCTTCCGTTTAAAATCAGGCTTGGATAAACAGCTGTTATTATTCCAATTATAAAAGCCCATTTCCAGTCGCCGCCAATCTCCATAATTATCAAGTAGGCAAAAACAGAAATCAATGCGCAAAAAAACGCATTCAACAATTGTCCAAAAAAAACATTTGGGCCAAATAAAGTATATAGAGTGGCAACAACAATCGGATAAATATGTCCCCAGTAAATATCTGGAAATAATCCTTTTATATTTTTAATAGAAAAATTCCCTTGCCTAAACTGTCCGGATAATTCCGTGGCACTCTTATGGTAAATAATAGAATCGCTCTCTCCTCCAAGTTTTGATGAGATATCAAAATAATTTATAAAAAATACTAAGGTAATATGCAACGCAAAAACAATTAAAAAAAGGCTTAATATTTTATGCGCCTTCAAAATATTTCTCATACCACATTTGAAATACTAATAAAAACCAAAACTTATAAGCAGAATCCGATTTTCCAGACAAATACCCACCCAAGCTTTCTTTTATATATTTTTCATCAAAAATTCCTTGCTTCTTTATTCTTTCCTCCGAAAGATATTTTTCTAAAAGAGGTTTTAAATCATTTTTGAGCCATTTATCCATTGGAATTGCAAAGCCTTGCTTGGGCCTTTCTAAAAGCTCTTTGGGCACATATTTGTATAATATTTTACGCAAAATATATTTGCTTTGCCCATTTTTATACTTCAAATCAATTGGAACTTGGGCTATATATTCTGCAATCTTATGATCAATCAAGGGCTCCCTTGATTCTAAACTCACGGCCATCGCAGCCCTATCTACTTTTACTAAAATATCATCTGGCAAGTATGTTTTAAAATCCACTGCCTGCATTTGCGTCATTGGGTCTAAATCTTTAACCTTATCAAACTCAGAAAAATTAGTTAGTAACGGCCGATATTGTTTTTTTAACAAAGTACTTATTTGGTCTTCAAGCCAGTGGCTATGTCCATTTTTTACCAAAGCAGGCAATAATTTCTCACCCTTATATTTTATTATTTTCTTAAATTTATAAATTTTATTGCTTACATTCGTTTGCCTTGGGAGCATAAAAGAAAACAGATTATAAATATTTGATAAAAATACCGAAGGGATTACGTGCAATAAAAATGAGCAGCAAGATAGTAACAACGAATTTGTCCTGCTAATTACTCTATAATGTTCGCTTAACGATTTATAACTTGAATAACCACAAAAAAGCTCATCTCCCGCATCAGCAGAAAGCGCCACTGCTACTTTTTCCCTTGCAAATTTTGACACTAAATAGGTTGGGATTGCCGAGCTATCTCCAAAAGGCTCATCATAAATTTCCGGCAATTTTGGGATAATCTCCAAAGCATCTTTTGCTGCGCAATAAAGCTCGTGATGGTCGGTTTTTAAATGCTCTGCAATTTTTTTGGCATGAGGAGCTTCATCATATTCTTTTTCATTAAAGCCTATAGTAAAAGTTTTCAATGGAATTTTTGAATTTTTCTGCAAAAGAGCCGTTACTAAGCTTGAATCAATCCCCCCTGATAGAAAAACTCCCACCGGCACATCCGACACCATTCTATACTTAAAGGATTCTGTTAAAATTTGTTCTAATTCCTCCTCAATTTTTTCTTCGGTTTTATCCGTTTTTTCTGCTAAATAAAAATCAACAATATCCCAATATTTTTTTTCCTTAAAGCTGCCATCTTTGTTGAATTCCAAATAATGGCCAGGCTTTACCTTATAAGCATTATCAAAAATTGTATATGGGGCCGAAATATATCCAAACTGCAAAAACAAAGCTAACGCAGAAAAATTTATTTCTTTTTCAAATTTTGGGTGTTTATGAAAACTTTTTAGCTCCGAGCTAAAAAGTAGCAAATTATCTTTAAAGTAATAATACAAAGGCTTTACCCCTGCCCTATCACGCACCAAAAAAAGCTTTTCCTTTTTTTCATCCCAAATGGCAAATGCAAACATCCCTCTGAACTTCTTAATGCAATCAATGCCCCACTCCTGGTATGACTTTATAATTACTTCTGTGTCTGAATTGCTTTTAAATTTATAATCCTTAACTTCCAACTCTTTGCGAATTTCTGCAAAATTATATACTTCACCATTAAACACAATCCAAATAGTTTGGTCATCATTCGCCATTGGCTGGTGGCCGGCTGGCGATAAATCCAAAATAGATAACCTTCTATGCCCTAGCCCGATATTATTATTTGAGTCAACAAAAAATCCCGAGTCATCTGGCCCCCTCTTATACAAGCAATCAGTCATTTCTTTTAATACCACCTCAGATATTTTGTTTTTAAAATCCCAAACTCCGGTTATCCCGCACATATCTTTATTTTATTTTTTTAAAGACAAATTCATTACAGCCTGTATTGCGACTTCTTATATTGTCTAGAAAGTTATTAGCCTTTTCTGAGGGTATAATTCCTCTCGGCGATTTAACAAGAACAAACCCCAATTTTTCTACAAAGTTTTTAATTTCTTCAAATGAAGCAAATTCATAAGGATATCCACCGAGCCAGTCAATAACGTCTGTATAAATCATCATTCCGCGCTCTGTTTTAAATGGATTTTTTAACCGTATCATCCTCCCAACAGCAATTTCGACAAATAACATCATTACCATTAAAAATCTTATAAGCACGTTGCTATCATTATAAATCTTTTTGACTTTTAACCAGAACGGAGAAGATGGGGCTTTATTATAAATAGCTATTATAAATACGCCCTCTGGTTTTACTATTTTTGTCGCGTTCTCAATTGCCTGCCACATGCTTCCGGTATGATGTAAAACCCCCCAGCTATAAACCAGGTCGGCTTTCTCTATAAACTCGTCGACAACTGATTTATCCAATATGCTCCCATTAAAAATTTCCCATTTTTTTCCAATAATCGAACCTTTAAACTTTTCCTTAACCATTTTGGTCGCCTCAACACTATTTTTATCCACATCAAAGCTATATACTTCTTTGCAACCTAAAAGTAGCGCAGCCAAAGAGAAAATCCCTGACCCACAACCCACATCAATAAAAACTTTATCTTTATAATCATATTCTGGTTGATATTTAAGCAATGACTTTTTAGCCTCATCTATGATTTCGTCATTAACATAAAGCTTAATATATCGTTGCCAGTTTTTTCCAAACGAAAATTTTTCCATATTATTTTTCTATTATTTTTTTAAATAAATTTTCAAACTCTTTTGCGCTTTTATCTATCGAAAAATATTGAGCATGTTTTTTTCCTCTTTCGGAGAAT
>CAZQBZ010000002.1:39750-46926 GCA_964592355.1 uncultured Candidatus Saccharibacteria bacterium | reverse complement strand
TATCTTAAAACAACGTAAAAAAACACCTCATTTGCGAGGTGTTTTTACTTTCTAGGAATTTTTATTTTTTCGGTTCGAAGCCTGTTCCCACTGGAATGAGTTTTCCAATGATAACGTTTTCTTTTAAGCCTCTAAGCTTGTCTTCTTTGCCCTCCAAGCTGGCCTTAATAAGAATTCTTGAGGTCTGCTGGAACGAGGCAGATGACAGCCAGGATTCAGAATTTAACGAAACTTCTGAAATTCCAAGCAATATCTGCACCCCTGTCGGAGTCTCTTTTTTAGCCTTTTTAAGCCTGTCTACTTCTTCTGCAAACACGGTTCTCTCAACAATTTCGCCCTTAATCCAACCCGAATCCCCTTCTTCCTTGATTTTCACTCTCGAAAACATTTTTTGGATAATAACTTCGATGTGTTTGTCGTGAATGTCCACGCCTTGTGAGGCATAAACTCTCTGCACTTCCTGCAAAATATATCTTTGGGTAAGCTCAACCCCGGCGGTCTTGTAAAGCTTTTTCAAATCCAAGCTTCCGTCGCACAAGGGCTGGCCCTCTTTGACCTCCTGGCCCTTTTCAACGATAATGCCGATTCTTCCCGGAATCTTATATTCTATAGTTTCTTTTTTGGCGGCTTTTTTGTCGGTTGGCTGGATTGATATTACTCTTGTTTCTTCGTTGATATCAACGACTTTTCCGTCTGTCAAAGCCAAGATTGCCTCTCCTTTTGGATTTCTGCTTTCAAAAATTTCTTCAATTCTTGGCAAACCTTGTGTAATGTCAGTGGCTCCCGCTATACCTCCGATATGCTTTGTTCTCAAAGTCAGCTGTGTACCAGGTTCTCCGATGGCTTGAGCTGCCACAACTCCGACAGACTCTCCCAATTTTACCTGGGCATTTCTGCCAAGATCCCAGCCATAACATTTTTGGCAAACTCCCTGGGCGCACTTGCAGCTCAATGGCGACCTCACGATAACTCTTTCAATTCCTGTTTCGTCGGCAATAGCTTTGGCTGACTGCCAGTTTAAAAGCTCGCCCTTTTTGGCAAAAACTTTCTTGTCATGTTCAACATTTTCAACAACTATTCTGCCCACAATCTTAAATATGAAATCCTGTTCAATTGCATCGGCATCTTTTCTGTAAACCACAAATCCTGTCTTGTCTCCGCAGTCTTCTTCGGTAACAATCACGTCATGAGCCACGTCAACCAATCTTCTGGTCAAATAACCGGCAGACGATGTCCTTAAAGCGGTGTCAGCTGTTCCTTTTCTGGCTCCGTGGGTGGAAATAAAATATTCCAAAACATTAAAGCCCTCGGCGAAAGATGACTTGATGGGCAACTCAATAATATCTCCCGATGGGTTGTTCACCAAGCCTTTCATACCCGCCATTTGCACCGGCTGAGCCCAAGTCGCCCTGGAACCCGAGCCAATAATAGAAACAACCGGGCCGTCTTGTGGCAAAGATTTTTTAACCAAATCTTCTATTTTTGATTTGACTTCCTGCCAAACCAAAATTTTCTGGGAAATCTTTTCATCAGCGGATAACAATCCTTTTTCAAAGTGTGAGTTAATCTGCCTTACTTCGTCTTCCGCTTTTGCAATCAATCCCGCCTTTTCTTCCGGAACAACCAAGTCATCCATGCCCCAGCTTATGCCCGACAATGTGCAGTGTTCAAAGCCCAAAGTTTTAACCGAGTCAATAATTGTGACGGCAATCTCGTTTGAGTATTTTTCAACCACTTCCCTTACAAGCTGTTTTAACCCTTTGTTGTCAACAACTTTATTTATATACGGATAGTCATCGGGCAAAACAGCGTTCAAGATAAGCCTGCCGACTGTTGTCTCGATAAGTTCATGGGTTTCTGATTTTGGATGTGGCACTTTAATCAAGTCGTCGATTTTTATAACCCCGTATTCGTATGCCAACTTAGCCTCGGAATCCGAAGAATATGCCCTGATTTGCTTTGTATCCTGGTGAATATTAAGCCTTGTCAAAAAGTAGCATCCCAAAGTGATATCCCTGAATGGACCCATGACAGGAGTACCTGTTGTTGGTTTTAATAAGTTCAAGGTTGAAAGCATTATTTCTCTGGCTTCAGCCTGAGCTGCATCTGACAGTGGCAAGTAAACAGCCATTTGGTCTCCGTCGAAGTCAGCATTAAATGATTCGCAAACCAATGGGTGCAATCTGATAGTTTCTCCCTCTGTCAAAATTGGCCTGAATGCCTGAATACCCAAACGGTGCAAAGTCGGGGCGCGGTTTAAAAGCACCAATTTGTCTTTGATAATTTCTTCCAAAATTGCCCAAACCTCAGGAGTCTTTTCGTCAATAAGCCTGGCGGCTCCCCTTATGTTAAATGCCAGTTCCCTGTCCAAAATTTTCTTTATCACAAATGGCTTGAAGATTTCCAAAGCCAAAGTTTTTGGCAATCCGCACTGTGAAAAATGCAATTCCGGGCCGACGGTAATAACTGACCTGCCAGAATAGTCCACACGTTTTCCAAGCAAATTTTGCCTGAATCTTCCCTGTTTTCCTGCAAGCATGGCAGCCAAAGACTTTAACAATCTCTTGCCTCCTGTTGTGGCTGTTGTGGTCACGCCTTTTCTCATTTCGTTATCAATCAAAGCGTCAACTGCCTCTTGCAGCATTCTTTTTTCGTTTCTTACGATGACTGATGGAGCTGAAATTTCCAACAAATACTGCAACCTATTGTTTCTATTGATAACTCTTCTGTATAAATCATTTAAATCAGAGCTGGCGTATCTGCCTCCATCAAGCTGCACCATTGGCCTCAAATCCGGAGGCAAAACCGGCAAAACAGTCATAAACATCCATTCCGGCCTTACTCCGGACCTTTCCATGCCTTGAAAAAGCTTTAATCTCCTCAAAACTTTTTTCTTGTTGGCTGGCGGAGCGTCTTTTGCTTCCTGCTCAAGCTCTTTTACTTTTTGTGACAAATCAATGCCGGCAAAAATTTCCCTTACTGTTTCTGCTCCCGTGCCTGCTTCAAACATTTCACCATACTTCATTGATAATGTATGATAGGCAACCTCGCTCAAAATCTTGAGCTCTTTGATTTCCAAAACTTCTTCTTTTGCGTGCTCTCTTGCTGATCTTAATTCGTTTTTCTCCGCTTCTGTTTCAGCCTTCTTTGACTTTGACTTATATTCTTGCTCAATGGCATCAATAACCATATCGCGTGCGGCAGAGTCAACTTTAGTAATAATATACGAAGAAAAATAAATGACTTTTTCAAGCTGCTGGGAGCTTTTATCCAAAACCAAACCCATTCTTGATGGCACGCCTCTCAAATACCAGATATGAGAAACCGGGGCATTTAATTTGATATGTCCCATTCTTTCTCTTCTCACAGATGACTTTGTCACCTCAACTCCGCAGCGGTCGCAGACAACGCCCTTGTATCTTATTCTTTTGTATTTTCCGCAAGCGCATTCATAATCTTTTTCCGGGCCAAAAATCCTTTCATCAAAAAGTCCATCCTTTTCAGGTTTTTGAGTTCTGTAATTTATAGTTTCGGGCTTAGTGATTTCTCCATGAGACCAGGATAAAACATCCTCGGGAGAAGCCAGCTTTATTCTTATTGATTCTAAATCTATAACACGCATTGGTTTTAGTTTTTAGAGTTAGTATTTTCTTCTTCGTTTTCTCGCCTGTCAAAATCTCTCAGCTCTCTGGGCTTTTCTTTTACTTCAATGGCCATTCCAAGAGATTTTAATTCAGCCACCAGCAAATTAAATGATGCCGGAATATTCGGGTTACGGATAGGCTCGCCTTTCAAAATTGCCTCATAAGTGGCAGCTCTTCCCTGAACGTCGTCGGATTTGATTGTAAGCATTTCTTGAAGCGTGTGGGCAACGCCATAACCCTCCAAAGCCCACACTTCCATTTCTCCAAACCTCTGGCCTCCGAATTGGGCTTTTCCTCCCAATGGCTGCTGGGTAATCAAAGAATATGGTCCGATTGACCTGGCGTGAACTTTGTCATCAACCATGTGGATAAGCTTCATCACATACATATATCCCACAGTGATTGGCCTTGGAAATGGCAAACCTGTGCGGCCATCGTACACAATCATCTGGCCAGACTCAGGCAAGCCCGCTTCTCTCAATTCTCTTTTTACATCTTCTTGTGAAGCTCCAAGCAAAGCTGGAGTAATTGCCAGATAATTTTGCTTGTGGGCGGCAAGACCCAAGTGGGTTTCCAAAATTTGTCCCAGGTTCATTCTGGATGGCACCGACAATGGCGAAATTACCAAGTCAACTGGCGTGCCGTCTTCCAAAAATGGCATTTCTTCTTCGGGCAAAACTCGCGAAACAACTCCTTTGTTTCCATGGCGTCCCACTAATTTGTCTCCAACCTTGGCTTTTCTTGTCTCTGCCACCTCAACCTGAATTCTCTTTATTACTCCTGGCTCTAACTTGTGGCCCAAATCTCTTGAAAAGATCTTTACATTTATAACCTTGCCTTTCTTTCCGTGTTCCATTCTCAAAGAAGTGTCTTTGACATCTTTGGCTTTGTCGCCAAAAATTGCGCGGAGCAATCTTTCTTCCGGTGTCAATTCTGCCTCTCCTTTTGGCGAAATTTTTCCAACCAAAATGTCATTTGGGCCAACCTCGGCGCCAACCCTGATAATGCCTTCTTCATCCAAATCTTTAAGTTTTTCTTCGCCAACATTCGGGATATCCGAAGTTGTAACTTCATCTCCCAATTTTGTTTCTCTTACGTCGCAGGTAAAGTCTTCTATATGAATAGATGTGAATTCGTCGTTCTTTGCCAATTTTTCCGAAATCGTCATGGCGTCTTCAAATCCTCCTCCTCTCAATGGCAAGAAGCACAGCAATACATTGCGGCCCAAAGCCAGCCTGCCATGGTCAATGGCTGCTCCGTCTGCCAAAACATCTCCTTTTTTAATCTTTTGGCCTTTTTCAACAATCGGTTTCTGATGGAAGCATGAATACTGGTTTGTTCTGACAAAAGTCTGCAATTCGTAATCTTCCTCAACTTTTTTGCCCTTTATCTCGTACTGCACCAAAATATGCCTTGCATCAACATCTTTTATGACTCCGTCGGCTGTGGCAATAATACCCTGACCTGAATCGTGGGCAACTGTTCTTTCTGTTCCTGTGCCCACCCAAGGAGCCTCGGGCTTAATCAATGGCACAGCTTGCCTTTGCATGTTTGAACCCATCAACGCCCTTGATGCGTCGTCATTTTGCAAAAATGGAATAAGCGAAGTGGCAACAGAAATAAACTGCTTTGAGGAAACGTCGCAATAATCCAAATCTTTGATTTCAACTTCCTCGGGTTCGCCTTTTACACGGGCTTCCACTTTATCCGGATCAATTTCCGGCAAAATTTTTCCTGCGTCGTTCAATGGCACAGAGGCTGGCACAATGTTATGCCTTTCTTCTTCCTGGGCCGATAAATATTCAACTTCTTCTAAAACTTTGCCGTTTTTTACTTTAAAATATGGGGCTTCAATAAAGCCATAGGGGTTTACTCTGGCAAATGTTGCCAAATGTCCCACCAAACCCACGTTTGGACCTTCTGGTGTTTCAATAGGACAAATCCTGCCATAGTGCGATGGCTGCACGTCTCTGACCTCAAAGCCTGCTCTTTCTCTTGTGAGTCCGCCGGGGCCTGTGGTTGTAAGCCTTCTTTTATGCTCCAATTCAGCTAATGGGTTTTCGTTATCCATGAACTGTGAAAACTGCGAAGAAGTATAAAACTCTTTAATAACTGCCATCAATGGCCTTGGGTTTATCAGCTGCAAAGGAGTGATTGTATCCTGCTCCAATGTGGACATTTTGTCCTTGATAATCCTTTCCATTCTCATCAAACCCACCCTCAATCTGTTTTGGATAAGCTCAGACAATGTCCTAACTCTTCTGTTTCCCAAATGGTCAACCTGGTCTGGTTTTGCATCAGGATTATTGTTTAATCTTATAATTTCCCTGATAACTTCTATAATATCTTCCAGCTGCAAGATCCTTTCTTCTTTTGTGATATCATCATCTTTTTTCTCTGGAGCCAATTGTGGCAATCTCTGCCAGGTTTTCCATCGGCCCACCTTTGACAAATCATATCTGTCAAAGTTAAAAAACATATTAAAAATCAAATCCTGGGCGGCATCCGGGGTCACCAAATCACCGGGCCTAAGCCTTCTGTATACCTCAACCAAGGCCTCTTTCTGGTCTTTTGAAGAATCTCTCCTTAAAGTTTCTTTTATATACTTTGTGTCGCCCTTATCCACATCTTCAAAGGCTTTTTCAACTTTTTCAATTGTGTCTAGACCCAAAGCCATCAGCAAAGTGGTTGCCGGCACTTTTCTTTTTCTGTTTATTTTCACTCCGATAAAGCCAGAGTCTTCTGTTTCAAATTCAAGCCATGCTCCTCTGTTTGGGATAATTTTGGCTCCAAAATAGTTTTTGCCGCGCCAAACTCTGTTGGTAAAAAAGGCTCCAGGAGACCTGATAAGCTGGGACACAATAACTCTTTCAACTCCGTTTACCACAAAAGTCGCCCTTTCTGTCATCAAAGGAAAATCGGCCAAGAAGACCTCTTGTTCTTTTACTTCTTTGGTTTTAAGGTTTACAAGCCTTACCTTGGCCCTGAGAGGAGCCTCCAAAGAATCATTGGCCTTTCTGGCTTCCAATCCATTTTTGTAATTTGGGTTACCCAAAGAGTAGTCGTCAAACCAAAGTTCAAGCTCCTTTCCGGTGTAGTCGCGGATTGGCGAAATTTCTTCAAAAAGCTCTTTAATTCTTACGTCCCAAAGGTCTTTCCATGTATCCTGCTGCATTGTCAACAAATGCGGAGTAGGAAAAGAAAGTTTTGACTTTGAAAAGTTTTTTACCTTTTTTGCGGTCTCTGCCATGATTATTTAGCTTAGCTATTAAATATTTTTAAACTTTTTAATAGAGAAATTATAGCGCATTAAAACACAAAATACCCTTTTGTGCAGGGCATATTTCCCCTCGACCAACATAGAAGTTGTCAAGTTTTCCGGCGTATAAAAAAACACTGGTCAAGGGTTTCAGTTTTATTTAGAGAAGTAAATGGCCACTTTTTTATCGTATGTTTCTATGTTATTATCTTTTGTAAAAAATGTCAATGGCTTTAGTCGTTGACATTTTATTATCAGTCAAAATGTCAATGG
>CAZQBZ010000002.1:0-39650 GCA_964592355.1 uncultured Candidatus Saccharibacteria bacterium | reverse complement strand
TCAAAATGTCAATGGCTTTAGTCGTTGACATTTTATTATCAGTCAAAATGTCAATAGATTAAATAGGCTTAACATACGTATTAAATAATAAATGTAATACTATTGATAAAAGTATACCCAAAATAATGGCATTCCTGTTAATTCTAATAAAAAATAATATTAAAATTGAGGTTATTACATGCATTGGAACAGTGAATAAAAATCTTTCCCAAAAAAGATTTACCCCCCCATTTTGTATAAAATTACTCAGATAAAGGAAATTTTCCGAGACACCAAACGTTAATCCAAAAATTAATGCCCCTAAATATTCTATTTTACCCTTAATTCTTGTTACTAAAAATAAAATAATTAGCGCCTTTGCAACCTCTTCTATAATTTCTGATTGTATAGAAAATAACTGGACCATCGGGATAAGAATCATAGGCAAAATAAGACCCATGGGAATCAATAAAACAAAATACCCAGCCCAGTTAAGCTTTTTTAATATGGAACTATTTGGCATATATTTTTCTTCTCGCCTTGGGTTTCATGCCTGATAAAACTCGCTTATTGCTATTTATAACTTGAGAAGCAAGCACGACTTGATATCTCCACATAGAAAAAACTATGGCACACATCAAAGCAAAACTGAAAACTACTGCCAATATAATTCCCCAGGTCGCAAATGTTTGTATCCCGCCAATTTTCCCCAAAAGTCCCTGAGACGCCCCAGATTGAACAACCAAGCTCTTTAATTGATCTAAATCCTTATCAACTTCTTCAATTAATGACTTATTGCTTCTATAGGCTAAAATATGATCCTGGGGAGAGATATAACTCTGTTTTTGAGATTCTTCTATTTTAGAAATTGTTTTTTCTATGTCGGCTTGCAATAAAATTCCTTGAGAATAATATTGTGTATCTTTAAGCGCCACTAAAAAGGTATTAGCCTGGTTCTTTACTGAATCTAAATCTTCTTGACTAAAAACCCATATATCATTTATTTCAACGGATTTTGTTATGCTTTCTTTTGGTCCCAAAACAACACTTCCGTATACAAAATAAGCATTACTATTTGTATCATAATCAATATTAAGGCCATCATGCTTTAATATATCAGAGAACTTTACCTCCGTTGGAAGAAGTGATTTAAAGTTGACCGTTTGTTCTATTTGCGCAGGATTGACGATTAAAAAACTTATGACAACTGAATTAAATTTCATATAAGTCTGAACCACGGGAGAAGCATTGTTATTTTCAACTATTTTTTTGACAGAAGATGAGATTGCCTGTAAGTCAGCTAATTTGTTTTGTAGGTCTTTAACATTATCTGTCTGTGTCCCGCCAACCGAAAGCAACTCCTGAATGCCTGGTTTTAAAATACCCAAGACCTCTAGAACTCTGGAAATTAGATTTGTTTGATCTTTAATTGTTTTTTGCAAGTCCCCAACCTGTGTTTCTAATCCGTTTATATCAAGATTTTCCTGGTTGACGACCAAGGGCATTCCACCAGCTGATACGCCCGAAGAAGAAGACCCGCCACCCGATAAATTAAATTGCCTTGAAGCTCCCGATGATTGGGTTCCATAATAAACGACTAATTTAAACCAATAGGTTCCCGGACTTGAAACCGTCGCCGATAGATCTGTAATAAAATCTTGACCCATCTGTATAAGCTTTGAGGCTGTTGCATAATAAACATTGCTTGCAAGACCGCACTTCTCAGATTGATTGCTAACAACGCACCATTCATAATGATATTCATAATCTCCGGCACCCTCATTTGTTATTTTTACATCAGCTGATATATCGGGGATAGAACCGGAGACAGAATTTATCAAAACCTGAGCGGGAGATCCTGAGACGTTGAAATAATCATTAAGCTGTTGGTTTTGAGATAGCCCTACTGCAGTTGTCACGACCGCTTCCCATATTCCAGATGAAGCAGAATCTGATAATCCGTAAACATATTCATAAATTCCAGTAGAAATCTTCGTCATATTCGCACCATTAACAATAATAGACCTTGATGAGTCATATATTGTGATTATCGGATTAGAAGCTGCATCAACTGGGTTGCTTTCGTAGTTAACCAAGGATAATTTTGCTCTATATTCTCCCCCAGATTCAACCTGATGAATATCAGATAATTTTGCGCCATAAGGAGACTGTTGTGATGTTCTTATTGTGTTTACAACCGCCTGTAACGAACTTAAATTAGAATCAACTGTTTGCAATGTTGAGTTAATAACATCAACTTTGTCTTTTATATAAGAAACATCGCTCTTAACTAAATCTATATCGCTTTGAATATCTGAAGCCTGCTCTTCAACATAAACATTTTGCTTTACGATGGTAAAGACATCCCCATCAGAAGGAGGAATAGACAATGACGGATCCAACGTGATTTCTTTTGTGGTTGCGTTATATCCAGAAATTCTCCTCACTTGACCATTCAAATTTCCTGACGTAAAAGTTAAAACAGAATTTTTATAAAAATCATTGATTGAATTTGTAAGCGAGGTTGAAAAAGATGTTGATGTTGGGGTTGTATCGCTGACAGAGGACTGGGTTACAACAAAAGCGCCTATTAATGCATCTATATTATTTTTTGAACTCTCAACTGTGGTTTTAATACTAGAAACATTTGAACCGATCGATTCAATGTCGTTTTCAGCTACATATAAAGTCATATTGCCATGAGTATTATATGTGCTTTCAGAAACTACAATCGTGAAATATCCGGTGCCATAACAACCATAAGGCCCAGATTCATTTATAGTTAAGTTGTAGTGATAAATTCCAGAACTGTCCATTTCTGTCATATTCGCACCATTCATACAGGCATTATTATCTGGATCATAAACATAAATATGAGGTATTCCGTCGCCGGATAAACCACTATGGGCCGAATATTCTATTTTTATTGTCTTGCCAACTTGAAGAACGCTTTGATTATTTAATATCCCCGCTTTTGTCTGATAATTGGCGGCCGTCAATGTCGAGCTTATTGAATCAAGCTTGTTATTTGCGGTGTTCAAGTTTGTATTTATATTAGCAACGCTTCCGTCTATTGTGTCAACCTTAGCGCCAATACTATTTATATTTGTGCTTGCCGTATTTAAATTTGTATTTATGGTAGCGATTGTATTTAAAGCCCCAGAAACATGAAAAGTATGAGAGGTATAAACCGTATGCCCCGCATAAACTGCTGTAACGTCATAAATATAAACTCCGTCGGTAGATGGCGTTTGATAATTATAATAATAAAGTCCGTTTGAGTCGGCCAAATATGTCATTTCCCCTTCGCTAACCAATTTATTATTTGACGGGCCATAAATATTTATTTTGCAAGTAGCATTATTTATCGGACTTGTATCAGCGTTTTGAACTTGAACAGTTAATTTGGCCATATCCCCAGAAGCATATTCTGTGGCTCCGACAGATAGGATTACGCTGGGAACGACACCTGTTGAAAAAACTGTTTCTGTGGAATATTCGCTCCACATAGACACGTCATCCCTGTAGCGAACCCGCCACATATAGGTTGTATTATCAGACAATATTCCTTCTGGAATTGATATTGAATTTAAATTTACAGTGTCTGTTCCCGAGTCATAAATTGGCAAAGAATAAGTTGGGTCTGTAACAAGCCTCACTTGCCATTGCGATGCGGATTGTGAAGATCCAGAATCCGCATCAGAAAAATCTGAAGCCGACAAAATTGGCGTTAAATTTTGTTTAAGCGCTCCGTTGGTAGGAGAACTGTTTATTGGAACTGTTGGAAGATATGAGGTCTTAAACGAGGTTTCCGAAGAATAATTAGACCAATAACCATTGCTATCTTGGTATCTTACGTGCCAATAATATATTGTGCCTGGCGTCAAAGACACTGATTTTGATGTTAAGTCCGGAGAGGTTGTAACCGCATCAAAAACAGCTGTGCCATAATTTCCAGAGGTTGTGGTTATCTGCCACTGAGACGCAAAGTGTGTTAACCCAACGGGCGAAGAGAAATCGGAAGCAGAAAGGGTTACTTCTGTAAATTGATTCACGGCAGAATTAACAGGAGAAGAGTTTATCGGAGTTAATGGAAAACAATTTTCTTCATTTCCAACTGCAAGAAAAGTTGTCGGGGAGTTTTGATTGTTATAACTAGTCTTTCTCCAGCCAGCCGAACGAGCCATATTAGATATCCTGATTTCATCTATAATTCCGTTAACATATCCCCTATTGCTTATATTTCCCAAATACCTACTGCCCAGATAAGAATTAGGTGCAGCCCCCGCCTGAGAAGCCCCATCAGGTGAACCATCTAAATAAAATTGCAAAGTTGTGCCATTAAGAGTAACAGCAACATCATGCCAATTACCATCAGAAACAACCGTACTGCCATACCTCCAAGCAGACCCATTCCAATATGCCAGCTTGCCTTGATACCCACTAGTATCTGTCACAGAAATAGCATAGCCATTATTGGGTGAACTTGGATTATACCCTCCAACAATATGAGCATTTCCTGTATAACTTGATGTCTTCACATATGCCTCTATTGTTAAATTTCCCGTTATATTAAGGGCTGTCGCGGTTGGTAAGGTTATGTATTGAGATGAACCGTTTAGACTAGCCCCTCCGTCAATTTTTCCTGAACCGGGGGTCCAGGTTTGAGACGAACTATTTATTCCATTTGATGTTGAGTCATAAACTGTTGGGTTGGTCCCAGTTTCTTTAAAATGGTAAACTGCCTTAAAATTAGAGTCCCAAACATTCTGACTACCATACGTGGAGCTTGCAGATGGCTCTGTTGCCAAGGAGTTTCCATAGTATATATAAATAACTGTATCTTCTGTATAAGAAACATTTGGCACTTTTACCCAAGCAACGAGTTCTCCTGAAGAATATCTCTCAATCTCTCTAGGTAATTCAGTGGTTCCATCCGAAGAGGTAAATCTGACATCCGTTCCGTTTACGTTTATATTAGATAGTCCAGATAAAGACACTAGCACGGGGAAATTTATTTGGTTTTCTGTGCCATTCCCAACCTTTGTATGATCTATCGTCAGAGCTCTTCTATATTGCCAAGATGTATTATACCAATTTTCAGAAGCCATAACTTTTGGAGCGCTGAAAAAGGCATAAAATCCGGCAGACCCGGCTAATAACGAAAAAATCAGCCAGCCTGCCATGGCCATTCTAAGTGGCCTAAATTCAGAATCTCTAAAAAGTATTTTTAGATTATCAAAAAGATTCGGGTGCCCTATCAAAAAATCCGGCGTCAAAAGTCTTGTCGCCCACAGAAAAAAATGTTTTGCTTTATAAAAAATTCGCTGATTTTTTTTAAAGTATTTAAAATCTATTTTTGCATATTCTTCTGCTTCCAATTCAACTAAAAGCCTTCTTCTCCACTTTTCCTTTTTGTTTCTTTCTATCTTTTTTGCATAAAAAATCACTCCTCCATCTCGATTTTTTATATCTAATTTATTGGATTTTTTATTAAATATGAAAAACATATCCTATTTTTTCATATTAACATTTTATTCCCGAAAAAACTATTCTAATTCTATATTATTTTTTATGGGCTATGCTTTGCAAAATTCCAAGGGCCATAAAATTAAACATCAAACCCGAGCCTCCATAGCTTATAAACGGCAAATATATGCCCACCACCGGCAACATAGACAAGTTCATTCCTATATTTATAAAAAACTGTGAGATTAAGATTACCGCAAACCCCGCCGCAAAAAGTTTTGAAAAGTTGTCTCTTGTCCTTGTGGCCACACTCAAGATTTCCCACACCAATAGCCCATACACAAGAAACAAGGCCATCACCCCGACTATCCCCCATTCCTGGGCAATTACCGAAAAAATAAAGTCTGTATGAGATTCTGGCAAAAACCCATATTGCACTTGCGATCCCTGCGCCAGGCCCTGCCCCCAAATCTGGCCCGAGCCTATTGCAATTTTAGCCTGATCTTGACTCCAAGAACTGCCCAATGGGTCTAATTCCGGAAACATAAATGACAAAATCCTGTCTTTTTGGTATGGCTTCATCACAAAATTCCACCCCAGGGTTGCCACAATCAAAAAACATAAAATTATCACTATCAAATGTTTTGTTTTAATTCCCGATACCAGCAAAACGCCCAACCACATCAAAACTATCACCATCGTTCCCCCCATGTCCGGTTTTATAAATATCAAAATGGCGGCCATAAAGACATAAAATCCCGACAAAATAATGTGCCTGAATTTATACATTTCCACATGCCTGCCGGAAAAATATTTTGCAAGCAGAAACAAAAGCACGATTTTGGTGGGCTCTATCGGGTCAAAATTGAATCCGCCAATCCTATACCATCCACGCGTCCCTTTTATAATCGGAGCAAAGAAGTGCAACCCCAAAAGGGAAAGCACGCACGCTCCGTATAAAATTAAAATAAGATAAGAATTATTTTTTACCAGCCTGTAATCGAAAAGGCTGAAAAATACCATAAGCAAAATACCAACCGAAAAAAATACTATTTGCTTATAAAAATTGCCCAAGTCGCCCTTGGCATATCCAGAACTAAAAATTCCCAACAGGCCAAAACAAACCAAAATAGTGGACAATAACACAATTTTCCAGTTTAGATTTTGCAATATGTTTTTTAAAAAATCCATTATGGCTTATGGGCTTGATGCCTGATATGTTTTAAGTGGTCTTTAAAATCTTGAGGAATTTTTTGGCTCACATACACCTTGTGTCCCAGAGATTGCAAATCCTCCGCCAGCGCCTTGGCCTTATCCTCCATTGTTTCTTCAAATGTTTGCGCTTCGCCGGTGGTGTCGTCATTAACTGAAAAAATATGCGGAATATCTTTGGGATGAATGCCATATAAATTATACAGCCAAAGAGCGGAAGCCTCTTCTTCCATCTCGGCGAAATTCATGGCCGACATTTTGCCCTCGTAAACCATTTTTCGTTCCCGATCAACTTTTGGTAAAAGTTGCTCAACCGTGTTTCGCAAATGCACGAGTTCTATGTTTGATAAATCGCTTATGTCAAAATCCCTTTCCAGTTTGGTCTTTGCCCATTCTGTATAAATCTTTGCTTTCTCTTTCGGATCTTCTGTTCCAATAACACTGTCATAAAGTGAAATTAATTCATTGCCTTGCTCTGACGCCGTGCCGTCTGCTCCGACAGAATCTGATGCTTCCAAAGTAAACTCTTGGTTTTCGTGTTTGTTAGTTTCTGACATAGTTATTTTATTAAGTTTAAAAATTCTTTTTCGGATAGAATTTTTACGCCTAGGCTTTCGGCTTTTTGCAGTTTTGAGCCTGCCTCCTGGCCCGCGATAACAAAGTCTGTTTTCTTTGATACGCTTTCAGAAACATCGCCGCCCAGCTGGCGGATTTTAGCTTTGGCGTCGTCTCGCGCCAGGCTTTCGAGCGTCCCCGTCAGAACAAATGTTTTGCCCGACAGCCTTCCTTGGCTGGCCGATTTGCGCTCGTTTTTAATTTCCACCGCATTCTCCAACTTCTCCAAATATTTTAAATTGTCTTTGTCGCCAAACCACTCAAAAATAGACTTTGACACAACAGGCCCGATGTCAGAAATTGCGTCAAAATCTTCAAGCTTTGCAGACCTTATCTTCTCCACACTGCCAAAATGCTCCGCCAAATCAATGGCTGTCTGCTCGCCCACATTGCGAATCCCAAGAGCAAAAATAAATTTGGGCAAAGAAATTTTACGATGAGATTGTATTGAATTTATCAGATTGCTTGCCGACTTTTGGGCAAATCTTTCCAACACGGCAACATCTCCCTCTTTTAAATCAAACAGATCGGCTGGTGTTTGCACAAGGCCCTCGTCCAAAAGCTTGTCTATGATTTTTGGGCCGAGCTTGTCTATATTAAATGCCGCTCTCGAAACAAAATGATAAAACCCTCTGCGTTTTTGCGCAAAACAGTTTTTGTTTGGACACCTTAATAGTGCGCCGCCTTCATCTTTTACCAGCTTGGTGTTGCAACTGGGGCAATGGGTTGGCATTTTAAAAGGATTTTCTTTACCTGTTCTTAAATCGGGCAACACCTGGCTGATTTCCGGTATCACGTCTCCCGCCCTGCCAACAACAACCGTGTCGCCGATTTTAAGGCCCAGTCTTTTTATTTCGTCATCATTGTGCAAAGTGGCGCGGCTGATTGTAATCCCCGATACTTGCACCGGCTCCAAAACAGCCACGGGCGTGATTGCGCCTGTCCTGCCCACCTGCAATTTAACATCCAACACTTTTGCGGTTGCCTGCTGTTGCGGAAACTTAAAAGCAATTCCGCCTCTTGGAGATTTGCCCACAATGCCAAGCTTGTCAAAAATTTCATTATTATTTACCAGCACCACAATGCCATCTATTTCATAATCCAACTTCTGTCGGGCTTTTATCCAGTGCTCGTGAAAATGTATCACCTCATCCAAGTCTTTGCAAAATTTGTTGTGTTTGTTGGTTTTAAACCCCAAGCCATGCAAAATTTCGTGTTTTTGCTCGTGCGTTTCCGTTTCTGCCCCTTCTGCAATTTCATAAGCAAAAGAATCCAGCTTTCTGCTTGCCGTAACTTTTGGGTCAAGCTGACGTAAGGAGCCTGCCGCAATGTTGCGGGGGTTTGCATAAACCGGCAAACCCTTTTTCTCTTGCTCTTTGTTTATGCGTTCAAATTCTTTTTTAGTGATAAACACTTCCCCGCGAACAATTATATTTTTAGATTCTTCAATTTTTAATGGGATTGCCTCAACGGTTTTTAAATTTTCTGTAATATCTTCGCCAATATTTCCATCGCCGCGCGTTGATCCAGTTTTTAAAAATCCATTTTCATATACCAGCTCAATGGCCAAGCCGTCAATTTTAAGCTCGCAATAGAAGTTTAATTCTTGCTTCTCTTTTTCTGTAAGCAGTTTTGAAATTCTTTCAAGCCAGTCTTGCATATCCTCTGATGAAAACGCGTCGTTAAAAGAAGTCATCCGCGTAGAATGCCTGACTTTTTTAAATTCTTTAAGCGCTTTGCCGCCGACGCGCTGCGTTGGAGAATCTTTTGAGGCCAAATCCGGGAATTGTTGTTCCAAATCAAAAAGCTCTTTTTTTAAAGAGTCTAAAGCCGCATCGGAAATTTCCTGCCTGTCCAAAACATGATAAAGATAGCGGTGATGGTTAATCACCGCTATCAACTTTTCTATTCTGGTTTTTGCTTCCTGCTTGTCCATAAAATTAGGCTATTGGGCGGGACTTTGACTGCTTTGCTGGAGTTGTTGCTCAATTTCCTGTTGAGACATTTGCAACAAAAGCATGCCAAAAGCTTTTTGCACACTGCTGTCGTTGCCGTCGATAACGGTGATATATCCCTCTCTGCCGGAAGCGTTCATCAGCTGAACTTTCAAATACCTGGTATCTTCAAGCTCCAAGCCTATATACACAGGCTGAAATGTGTTTTGATTTTGACCCTTTAATATAGAATCCTTTGTTAAAATTTCTTTGCTCTGAATGCCAAAATCTGGATTTCTTGAAATGTAATCTGCAACATCCGCATTTGTTTTAAGAATTTCGATTATTTGCTGGTCGGTCAAGGTGTTTAAGTCTGCTTCCTTGCCTGATCCCCAAAAATCAATAAAAAAGAAGGCATAGAGCAATACTGCCACAACCGCAAAAATCAGCGCGGGCAGCCAAAATTTATTTATTGTTTGTTTATCCATATTATATTTTAATTTAGCCTGGTTAGACTTAGTTTAACACAACCTATTTGGCTTGCCAAGACAAACCCGCCGACGCCCGACGTCGGCGGAAAAGCCGCGGCTCCCGAGATTTTTTATTGACGTCGCAAAATAAACCTAAAGCATCATTAAAAACATTATGAAAAACTATTTTTTATTCATTTTCGCGGCCTTGGTTCTCTTTGTGGCTCCGCAATTTGCATCAGCCGCCAACTACTTTGTGGGTGTCACAATAGCCTCGGGACAGGCTCCCGGATACCCAAGCGGAACAACAAACACTAATTGGTGTTTGCCGGCGATAAGCCCAGAGACCACTAGTTGGGGGACCCGATTCTACATCAGAAGCGGAACAACAAACCTTACTCCAGTGAGCCCGACAACCAATCCTGTTGACTTGGCAGGTCCTGCTTGTTCAGGAGATACAGTCTGGTCTGGCCTATTCAACCTTACCAGCGGAACAACCTACAATGCCTATTTTAACGCTCAATCTTATGCTTATTGCCCGGGAACACAAGCGTATTATTATAATGGTAGCTATGAGTATAATGGTCCTATTTGTTGGGCGGCTTGGGATACTCCAGGACAGAACAAAAGCTGTGCTGAAGTGTGCGCTCGTTATGGGACAACCCCCCAGATGTACACCAGTAACTATCCGATACTCGGCATGTCCACATCTAAAAATTGTTCAATAGTGTCACGTCTTTTGGGTGGCACTTGCTCAAGCTGTACAACCAATGGCACCTATGATTATTACAACCCCACCACCTTTGCCTGTACTACAACAACAAGCACCCATAATACGGCTGACGCAAACGGCAACGCTACTTTAGGATCTGATGTTGTTAGAGTCTGTGCCTGCAATTTGTTAAATAGCACGGCGGCGTCTTTTTCCTTTAACTTCACTCCAACCTTCTAAAAAATAGACGCACGACGTCTATCGAAAGTCCGCCGACGCACGACGTCGGCGGAAGTTCTCGCGGAAAATACTTTCTAAAAAGCCCCTTTAAGGATAAAATCTTGAAAGGGGCTTTTTTATACATAACCCGCCCGAGCCGCGGCACGGGCGAATTTAAAATTTTAAAATGTAGGGGTAAAATTAAAAGAGAAAGATGCTGCTGTACTGTTTAAAACATTACAGGCGCAAACTCTAACTAAGTCCGATCCCAATGTTGCGTTGCCGTTTGCGTCAGCCGTATTATGGGTGCTTGTTGTTGTAGTACAGGCAAAGGTGGTGGGGTTGTAATAATCATAGGTGCCATTGGTTGTACAGCTTGAGCAAGTGCCACCCAAGAGTTTTGCAACAGTTCTGCAGTTATGGGCTGCCGGACGGAAAAGAACGGGATAATTGCTTGTATAAATTCTTGGCGTAGTTCCATAATGAGCGCACACTTCGGCACAGCTTTTATTCTGCCCTGGAGTGTCCCAAGAAACCCAACAAGAGTAGTCGCACCAAATTTGACACTCGTCATAATCCATTACTCCAGGACAATAAGCATAAGATTGAGCATTAAAATAGGCATTGTAGGTTGTTCCGCTGGTAAGGTTAAACAAACCGCTCCACACAGTGTCGCCTGCGCAGGCAGGACCTGCCAAATCAATCGGATTGGTCGTCGGACTTACGGGTGTAAGATTGGATGTTCCACTTCTAATGTAGAATCGAGTACCGTAGCCAGTGGTTTGTGGGCTTATCGCCGGCAAACACCAATTAGTGTTTGTTGTTCCGCTTGGGTATCCGGGAGCCTGTCCCGAGGCTATTGTGACACCCACAAAGTAGTTGGCGGCTGATGCAAATTGCGGAGCCACAAAGAGAACCAAGGCCGCGAAAATGAATAAAAAATAGTTTTTCATAATGTTTTTAATGACGCTTTAGGTTTATTTTGCGACGTCCATTGAAAATAGTTGAATTGTATTGTTATCCAAAATTTTGCATTTTACGGTTACACGGTCGCCTTCTTCAACACCAAAAGACTCATAAATCCCTTTGGGCTGGTCCGGGGTGAATGTATATGTTTTGGTTGATGTTTTTAGGGTTGCCTTGTCGTTTGCGCCAAATTCAAGCGTGCCAGTTAATGTATCAGGAAAATCTTTGTTTACCTGGGCCTCGGCCTCTTCAAGGGGAACCTGCTCGTATATAATCTCTCCGTTTTCAGAAACCTTTGGCCCTGGCAACGAACCGTCCGAATTTTTATTCATTAATACAAAAACCAAACCGCCCACTGCCGCTAAAATTAAAATTAAAACTACTACTATTAAAATAATTGTTTTTTTATCCATATTTTTATTTATTCTGCTCCCATTGGCAGGGAACAACGCTTAATTATATTATTATACATTGTTGTTGTTAAAGATGGCAAGTGGATAAATTGTCAGGCCACTGGGCTTTACAACTACGGGGTTGAATGCAGTCCAAAAGTAAGCTCGTTTGTGGCGCTGTTTATGTTGTTGTACATAAATTTATTGTAAGCCGCTGACCTTGCAACGCTGGAAATGCGGAATTCGTCAATATATCCCAGCCATCTCCACGAGCTGGCGGTTACCCCATGCGTGCCGATGTATTCAAGGCCGGTATTGGCAGATGTTGTAGCCGGCACCGTGTAGTTGTCTATGATAAAGTCGGCTAATTGTTGCACTGCGTTTTGATATATTTTAAGCCTGTTATCATTGCCTGTCTGTGAGCCATCAAACACTACAGACAATCCATACCAGCTGTTTGTTGTAAGCGCAGGGGCGACTGCCATGTTATCAAGCCCGTTTTTAACTCCATATCTTGGCTCTCCGTCCAGACAGAATAAAATATTGTCTGTATAGCTTCCGGCGGTTCCCTTTGAGAACCAGGCCGTTGAAACAAGTGTCTGCGGATACACAAATGCCGAAACCGTAAACTTCTGGGCGCTAACAAGCGAAGAGATATTTGGAACCGTCAAATAGTTTGAACCGGAAAAATATCCTGCAGCCCCCACTTTTCCTGAAGAATAGGCGGTCACATCTGAAATGTTTGTGGCGTGATTGTTATTTGCGGTAGAATCCAGGGTTGAAAATGTTGATCCAGAACCAAAATGGAAAACCGCTTTATAATTTGACTCCCATACAAATTTGGCCGAGTTTACATTCTGGGCATTTGCATTGCCATAATAAACATAAATTGTGGTGTCGTTGTCTGCGCTTATGCTTGGCACCCTTACCCAGAATATTCCAGAAGCCGGATTACCACCGCCACCAGACCAAGATTCTCTTTCATAAGGCAAAGCATTGCCCGAAGCATCGGCAAACCTGATATCGTCACCAGATGCCATTGAATAGGTGCCTATATCCGCGTCATTCGTTATCTTCACCAACAGCGGAAAATCATTAAATGTTTCGTCTGCATTTGCTGTGCTTATCGTAATGGATTTTCTGTATGGCCAGCCTTCTATTGTCGGACCCAAAACTTGCATTGTAGCCGTTTTTGAAGCCGTCAGGAATGAAGCTGTAAGATTGCGGGTGCCTGTGGGGGCGTCATAAGGAATCACGTAATTTATGGTGGCGGTTCCGGATTTATTAGTGATAGCCGTGCCTATTGTTGTTGATAGCGTGGTGTCGGTAAATGTGATCGTAAGATATGGGATAGGTATGGATAATGTGGCAGTAAGTGTTGTCTGTGAGCCCGCCTCCACGAAAAATGGGCTGGCTGAAAATTCACTTACCGAAGGATATCCCACTTCCGGCGGGTCTATGCAAAGCATTGTTGAACCGTTTATCTGACATCCGTCTTGCGCGTTTATTGTAAGGCTTTGCTGTTTGTATGAGGGCGACAAATTTAACAAATATTTTCCTGTATATACGGCCTCAATAGTGCGAGTGCCTGTATAGTTTGGTTGGAACAAGAAAACGGCTTCTCCGCTTGAGTCGGTATTAGCGGTGCCCCAAGTGGTTCCGGTTGTCCTGTCAATAAATGTTATTGTTTCATTCGCGACCGCGCTGGACAATTGAGCTGTTAAAGTCACCCAATCGGAAAGGGTTATTGTTGAAGAGCTAAGTGTAAATGAAGATATGGTTTCCGGATTTGACGCTGTCACCGGACTGGACAAACACAGTCTTGCGGAGTTTGAAGTCAAACACAGTCCTGAAACTGCCAAAGTGGCGGTTGCCTCCCTGAGGCTGTCGTTTCTCTGGGCCCTGATTGTGTGGTTGCCATCAGCAAGGCTTGTGGGGGTGTTATATGTAACTGTGGCAACACCGGATGAATTGGTGGTTGCAGTGCCAATTGTTGTGGCAGCCGTGTCGTCATAGAAAGTAACTGACACATCTGCCAGCACCGGAGCCATTGTGGCAGTGACGGTAACAGATTCTCCGGCAGTAATTGATGTGGGATTAAGCACCAAAGATCCTATAAGCGGAAGGTCGGAAATTTCCAAATTAGCTGTTTTGGTCTCACCGTTATTGGCATTGACCGCCCTCATCACATGGGTTCCTGTTGATGTTCCGGATGGAATTGTATAGTCAATTGTTGCCCTGCCTGTTGAATCGGTTTGCCTGGTGCCTATGGTTACGCCCGATGTTGTGTCAGAAAATGTGATAACCGACCCCGCTATTGAGCTTGACATCTGAGCAATAAGAGTTACTGTGCCCTCGGCTTGCACAGACGGCACGCTTAATGTAAAACTCATTGTGGAGTTATTGATTGTAGGAGCAGCCGATTGGCATAACATTGTAGAGCCGGAAATCTGGCAATTCGCATTGGCATTTACGGTAAGGTTTTGTTGCTTATATGATGGTGCAAGGTCATACATATAGTTTCCGTTAAATGTGGCCTCTATCACATGCGTTCCTGTAAAGTTTGGCTGGAATGAATATGAAACAGCTCCATCAGAATCGGTTATAGCAGTGCCTATCTGAGTATTATTGTATCTGTCCATAAAATAGATTGTTTGGCCTGAAATTGGACTTGATAAAGCAGCTGTCATTGTCACCCATTCTGCAATAGTAATCGTGGACTGGCTAAGCTGAAACGACAAGGTATTTTGGTTTCCTATTGCTGGCGGGGTTTGCAAACAAAGCGTTGCCGAGTTTGAATTTTGGCACAATGCTGACACCACAAGAGTGGCGGTTGCCTCCCTGAGGCTGTCGTTTCTCTGGGCCCTGATTGTATGGTTGCCATTGGTGAGGCTTGTTGGGGTGTTGTATGTGATTGTGGCAACGCCCGATGAATTTGTGGTGGCAGAGCCAATTGTTGTGGCAGCCGTATCGTCAAAAAAGGTAATTGACACATCGGCAAGAACTGGCGCGGTAACGGCTGTGACTGTCGTGGATTCTCCGGCTGATATTGTCGTCGGATTTAATGTTATGGAACCTATAAGCGGAAGGTCGGAAATTTCCAGATAAACCGTGTCAGTTTCACCATTGCTTGCGTTAACGGCGGTAATTGTATGAGTGCCCGAGGCCGTACCCGTTGGAATTCTGTAATTAACTGATGCTCTGCCTGTTGCATCAGTTGGCACTGTGCCTAAGGCCGTACTGCTTGTAACATCTCTAAATGTAATCATTATGCCTGGCAATGCGGCAGACATTTGGGCTATCACTGTTACGGTGCCCTCGGCTTGCACAGACGGCACGCTTAAGCTGGTGGCCATTGTGGAATTATTGATTGCGGGAGTGGCAGTTATGCACAACAAAGTTGAGCCGGAAATCTGGCAATTCGCATTGGCGTTTACGGTAAGTGTTTGCTGTTTATACGACGGAGCAAGGCCATACAAGTAACTGCCGTTATAAAGGGCTTCTATTGTGTGGGGTCCGGTAAATGCAGGCTGAAATGAATATGTAGCTATTCCGTCTGAATTAGTAACAGCCGTGCCTATCTGGCTGGCATTTCTGTCAATAAAATAGATTGTTTGTCCCGGAATTGGAGTAGAAAGAGTGGCCGTCATCGTTACCCATTCTGATATATTAATAGTACTGCTTGATAAATTAAGTGACGAAATCGTGTTTTGATTTCCTATCGCAGGCGGTCCCTGCAAACAAAGTGTTGCGGAACCAGACACCTGGCACACTGCTGATACCACAAGGGTAGCCGTTCCTTCCCTGAGGCTGTCGTTTCTCTGGGCCCTGATTGTATGGTTGCCATTGGTAAGGCTCAATGGGGTATTGTATGTAAGCGTAGCTACTCCAGATGAATTGGTTGTCGAGGTGCCAATTGTCGTTCCGGCAGTGACATCATAAAAAGTGACTGATACATTCTGCATTGCCGGAGCCATTGTGGCCGTCATCAAAACAGATTCTCCGGCAGTGACTGAAGTTGGAGCCAGAACAAGAGACCCTATTAATGGCAAGGCTGTGATATTTAAGTTTTGGTTTAATGTCTGGGCATTGCTGCCGTTTACGGCTCTCATCACATGGGTTGAAGTGACGGTTGTCGTTGGAATTTGATAGGTGATTGACGCAACCCCCTGACTGTTGGTCTGTCTGGTTCCGATTGTTATGCCCGCCGTGCTGTCTGAGAATGTTATGTTTATTCCCGCCAACGGAGCCGACATTGTAGCAGTTAAAGTAATTGTGTCCTCGGCGGTAACATCGTAATCACTTAACTCAAACGTCATTGTTGCTTGCGTCCACATCGGTAAACCTTCTTCGCAGAGCAATACCAGTCCCGAGATATAGCAATAACCCTCATTAGTTATCGTAAGAGTTTGTTGTTTAAAGCTTGGATCCATATCCAAAAGATAGTTGCCAAAGTATAGGGCTTCCAAAACGTGGGGGCCAGTAAAGACCGGCTGATATGTGATTGTGGCAACGCCCGATGAATTTGTGGTGGCTGTGCCTATGGTGACATTAGTATATCTATCCACAAAGTAAATTGTCTGGCCCGCTATTGGCGTAGACAAGGTGGCTGTCATAGTTACATATTCAGAAAGCATCATCTCATTGTTTGTTGCAGAAAGAGTAAATGATGAAATGGTGTTTGGATTCGAAACAGTCGGCTCAATGCAAAGGCTGGCACTGTTTGAATCAGCGCAAGAACCTGTGACAAAAAGCATAACGCTCTTGTAAGAAGGGGCAAGCCCCAGCAATGGATTCCCAGAATAAATTGCGTCTATTCTGTGGCCCTGAGTGGCCGCAAAAGCCGGCCTGTATGTGAAAAATGCATGCCCGACCGAGTCAGTAACCGCCGAACCCAAAAGCACATTTGTGTCATTATCCCTAAAGTAAATTGTTTGCCCAGCCCTTGCAACGCTTCTGGACATAGTCGCAGTAAATGTGACCTCCTGGCCTGCAACAATATTGCCAGATACATTTGTTGTTAAAGATTCCAGTGTGTCTGGGTTGGAAGGGCCTATCGGGGCAAGACACAATATAACTAAACCAGAAGTCTGACAAGAGCCAGCATTCGCAACTGTTACACTGGCTTCTTTGTATGATGGAGGAATTTTGCGCAAAGCGTCGCCCATATACACTGCTTGAAGCGTGGCCGTTTGAGCGGGCACATAACCCACCGAAACGCTTCCCGAGGAGTCAGTGAAGCCATATCCTATAATTTGGCCCGTGCTTAAATCCTTAAAAGTTATCAGCTGTCCCGCCAAAGCAACAGACAAAGTGGCGGTAAGGGTTACAGCTTGAGGATCTTCAATTGAATTAGGAGTTACGGTGAAGGTTGATATTGTTTTTGGGTTTGTTATGTCTATCTTAATACAAAGCCTGGGTGATGCGGATTCCGATTCTGGGTTGCAATAAACCGGCCTCATTGTGACCAGGGCGGCCCTTTTATAAACTTCGGTATAACTGCCATCGGGATTTTTTACGTAACTGCTATTGTAAAGATTGTCTGTTGTGCGAAGAGTAAGATAATAAGTTCCGTTTACATTTAATCCGTCCAGGCTGAAGAAAGCTCCATAAATGTTGTCTCCGGCAATCATATCCTCGTGGTATCCGTCGTCATACATTCTTTCCCAGTCTCCAATTTGGTTTCCATTAGCGTCTTCTATAATGGCGTTAACTGAATTGACGCCGGAAATATCCGTTACCGTGGCTGTAAAAACTACGGATGTATAAGTATCTACAGCTGAAAAATTTGCAGCGTCCGGATACGCGTGTTCAGAATAATATTCAAAACTGGGAAATTGGGCGCCGACAATCTGGGGCATCAAAAACCATCCGATGAATGCCGCGAAAAGTCCAAAAAATATTTTTAAAAAATGTTTCCGCATTTATTAATATTACCACTCAAAATAAAATGGTTGAATGTTTTCCACGCTCACAGAATATCCGGCTTCGTCGGTAACAACTACGTCCACATAATAGCTTCCCTCCGGCCCGCACCATATTGCCGAAAATTCTCCATCATTGATGGTTCCTTCTGAAAGCATCAAACTGACAATCCTATCCGATGGTATTGTGCTATAGTCTTGATCCCATGAGGTTTTAATATAAGCTGAAGCATTGCTGATGACATTCACCGATTTAGCCCTGACCACAATGTTTACGCCTTGGCCGGCTGTACAGCTTGCGACAGGATATGACAACGGCTCCGCATAAGCTCCTGTTATGGCCAAAAGGTCTTGAGCTGTCGTTCCGGCATTAAACAACTCAACTTTTCTGGTCAACCTTTTGTATTCGCCCAAAGAATCTATTGTAAGTTCTATCTCACCTTCGGAATTCGGCGCCACCCTTGCGGATACGGTATATTTTTTTCCATTATTTGCGGTTTCTGAGGGGAAATCGGTGGCGAATGTGATCGTGCAGTTATTGCATACTTCCGGATCGCATCCTTCTGTTTTTGTCGCATCGTTAATAACTTTAAAATCAACTCCCGGAACCTGGTTACAATTAAGAGCCGAATTGATGCTTGAAATCTGAGCCTTGGTCGGGCAAGCTGTGTCATTTGTCGTTGCATTATATTCAACCATAGAGCATAGCCCTCTGCTCCCGACAGGGATCACCTTTCTGTCATAATAAAGCACCTTTTCAATCCCGCTGTCGGCCGCATAAAAAGCCACAACCGAATTTCCAATATTTCTTATCATCTTTATTTCATTATAAAGCAAAGTTGTAATTGCTAAAACAATGGCAACAATAATCACCATTATGAAAAAAGAAATAATAAGCGAAACTCCCTTTTGATCCTTATTTATTTTTGAAGTTTTATTGGGAAACATTTAAATTTCTTTGCGAAACTGTTGTCTGGATTTTAATTTCAGGCTGGGTCTCGTCTCCAGGCAATTCAAAACCCATAATTATGGTAACCCTTGGTTGCAATGTGTTGTCTTCTGAGGCTCCATATATTCCCTCTGAGCTCAATCCGCTTCCTCCATTAATGCTATATCTGAAATAATTGATGTTATATTTATCTGCTGTCAGAAGGGAGGCGTCATTGTCGCTTGTGGAATCTTTAAGCTCTTTTATGGTATTATTGCTTCCATCGCCGTCGGCTAAAAAAAACTCTTGGCAGGCGGCATCATTAGACGCGTTTATGAATTTAATTCCTTTATACACAGAAGTCTGAGAATCTGGTCTTGTATATAAATACATATATCCTGGAAAACTTTGCGTAACCTCGCCATTGCTGTCAGTGTGCACAAGGCAAACTCCGTCCTCATCTTTTTGCGCCATTCTAAGGCCTTTTGACATATACTCCATGGCATAACTGACCTGGCTGAGCATTTGTTCTTGGGCTAAAATTCTTCTTTGGCTTGATATTATTGA
Source organism: uncultured Candidatus Saccharibacteria bacterium (assembly GCA_964592355.1). Taxonomy (GTDB): domain Bacteria; phylum Patescibacteriota; class Minisyncoccia; order Minisyncoccales; family Staskawiczbacteraceae; genus XYD1-FULL-39-28. The sequence continues at coordinate 20,263 of CAZQBZ010000002.1, read as the reverse complement.
AAGAAAAATCGCGATCGCAACAGCAACTATAAGCATAAAAACAGACATTACAACGATCAATTCTATAAGTGTGAAACCTTTGTTATTCATCACATTTCCCGCCAAGTCGCAACTCGGGCGGATTTTTGACAGACGTCGTGCGTCTATAACTTTTTTAATACCAATTATATAAATATTCTTCGGCCTCTATGCTGCAATCAGCCTCGTTGGCGCATGGACTAGAACTGAAAATGTTGGCCTTTTCATCCCAATAAACTGTCACTATAACCCTAAGTATGTCGTCTTTTTCTTCCAGCGTCTGCATGGGAATTATAACTATCTTTCTCCTGAACTTTGTCTGCGTCCCCGAGGCGTAGTTATAAAACCCATTCTCGTCAATATATAAATTTTGACCGGCGTATGCCACGAGCGGAGTTGAAGACTCGCCAAAGGTTTTATAATCGGCCTGGCATCCATTTGTGGTGCAGTCTACAACCCCTTCTTCATAAAGGCCCTCTCTCCAATCATCATTGCGTATCCAATTGGTGTCTCGTATATTTCTTACTATTTCTATTCCCTCCTGAGCCAAATATGCCGCCACAAACCTGTCAGTGGAACTGGCGGTTAAAATATCCATTGTGGTGAAAGCATTGTACGCCCCTATCACAGCAACAGACAAAACAACAATAGATATAATAAGTTCTATTAAAGTAAAACCTCTGGAGTTGTTTTTATTTGAATTATTTGACATAAATCAAACCTGTTGAATTTACAAAAATAACCCTTTCCGCCTCGTCATTTTTGACCCCCAAAACAATGCCTATTTTAGTTTCGGTTTCTCCCAGGTCATTGGTGATCTTTACCGTGGGATTCGGGGGCATAAAATTTATACTTACCCATTCTGTTCTTGGACAAAGGGTGATGTCGCTATTTCCGCAGGCGGTAAGGCTATAAACCCCTTTTATAAAAACTTCTTGTTCTGACTCCGCAATATTAGTCAGCTCGACAATGCAATCTTCTCCGGATGGAATTTGAGTATTAGAGCAGCTGCTTCCTCCGCTGAATCTCTGATCTTCTCCGCCATCAGTGTCGGCATAAATTATATGCTCCTCTTCATTTTCGGCAGTATTGATATAAAATCCGTATCCATTTGTCTCCACTATGTCGCCATCGCTATCTGTAACTTGCGCCCCGGAGAAACCAAGGTCCTCGGCCTTTCTCACTGATTGCGACACCGCGTAAGAAGCCCTGGAAATCGCAAATTGCCTTTTTATTTTTGGAAAATCCGTGACAATAATTACAGAAAATATTGCAATAATGGAAATAGAAACAATAACCTCTATTAAGGTTGAGCCCTTGCTAAATTTTTTGTTTTTATTCAATGACATTATGCAAAAATATTGAAATACCAGACGATTATTTGCTGGCCGAAAAAAAGCGCAAGGAAGGTGCCAAAAATCAGAAACGGACCAAACGGAATTTCACTTTTTAAATTTTTCTTATTTAAAAGTATGGATATTACTCCTATTATAGCACCAATTACAAAAGCAAAGAATAGGGCCACCAGAATATCGGGAAATCCCAGCAAAAAACCCATTAAAACCGCCAGTTTTACATCGCCAAAGCCTATTGCTCTGCCACCCGAAAACAAATATATTGCCAAAAAAAATCCGGAAGCCGCAACGGATGCAAAAAGATAGTTTAAGAAATTTTGAGACGTTAAAATTATATAAGCTATGGCAATTATCGTGGCGGGAATTAAAATTTTATCAGGAATCAAATAATGTTTCAGGTCGTAAACGAAAATGACGACGAGCGAAGCTACAATGTAAAAATAAAATGCCATTCCCGCGAAAGCTGGAGTCCAGTCGCCTGGATTGCGGGTCAAACCCGCAATAACATAATTAAAAATCAACAGGAATAACAGTCCCGTTGCCAGCTCAACCGCAGGATATTGCCATGAGATTTTATTCTTGCAATGCCTGCATTTTCCGCCCAAAAAAATAAAACTTAAAACAGGAATCAAGTCTATCCATCTTAAAGTTTTCTTGCAATGGGGGCAAAAACTTCGTCCTGTTATTTTTTTGTCCTGCTCCATCCTGTATATAACGCAGTTTAAAAAACTGCCTATGCACAAGCCCAGAATAAAAACAAAAAAATACCCCGAAAACAAAATCAAATCCATTTATTTATTATACCAAAACCTGCATTTTAACAAAGTCCATATCGCCACAAATCCATCCCTCCATTTTATCTTTTTGCCCTCTGACTTTCCCCTGGGATTGTATGAAATCGGCACTTCAAAAATTTTAATCTTGCGTTTGGCGATTTTAGCCGTCACCTCGGGACAGAATTCAAAACCCTTGGACTGCAAATCAAGCGAATCCAACAAATCCTTTTTAAAAACCTTATAACAAGTCGGCTCATCAGTGATATTTATTCCGCAAATTATATTTGTCATTAAGGTTACACCCCTTCCTCCAAGATAAAACGCAAGCTTGCCGCGTTTTTTGCCACCCATGATGCGAGACCCGTAAACAACCTGGGCATTATTTTCCAAAAATGGCTTCAATAATTTTTCGTAATCCTCCGGGTTATATTCCAGGTCGGCATCCTGTATTATAACAAAATCCCCCGATGCCTTTTTAAGGCCTGATCGTATTGCCGACCCTTTTCCCGAATTTTCGGAATGCCTGACAATAACGAGGCTGTATTTATCCCGCAATCCTTCCAAAATTTCCAAAGTCTTATCTGTTGACTTATCGTCAACCGCTATTATCTCTTTGGAGACAGGCAATAAAACCCGGGAAACCCTTTTAATGATTTCTTCTATTGTTTTTTCCTCGTTATATGCGGGAATTATTATTGACAGCTTCATAGCTTAATTGTTTCTCCGTTTAATATGTCGGCCTCCAAAACCTCTACCTCTTTTGTTTGGCGGCCCGTTTTAATTGTATATGTTCCGGCGTAGGGAACCGTAAATTCAAATCCTTCTTTCTGAAAAATTGCGCTGTTCTTATATGTAAAATCCCTGCCCTGGTTTGTTTTTATATTAATGGAAATTTCAACCTCGCTTCCGGGAATAACCGATCCGCTGATAACGGCCCCTTTAACATATTCAAATATCTTATATTTTTTAATATCCTGATTATCGTCTATTTTTAATGAAAAATCTGTTGTGACAGATTCATAAACCAGCCTAAAATGGCTTAGCGCCGGGATATCCAACCCGTCAATATTTGTTTTTTTTCCGTCAAACAGGGATAGTTTTGCAATCATTGAGCCATAATATCTGTCCATATCTATGCTTTTTCCGTCTTGGGCCAAAAAACCATCAAGATTATCCTGTTGCCACTTTATCATGTGCTGATAGATTCCATCTGTATTGGCCGAAGCCGAATCGGCAATCACATATCTTGCTTTTAAGTCGTCTAAATACTGCGTAGCCGTTTTTTCATTCTTTTCCAAAAAGAAAGTTGTCCATCCTGGAATTATTGAGCCGTCAGATTTTTTTCGTCCGATGCCATCCTGAAAAGGATTTGCAATTGCCATTCTGTGACCATAATAAGTAATCATATGCCCCAAATCCCACACGGCCAGAACGCCGTAAGAAGAATCAGGATATTCATAATCATTGACCTCGCCGGTTTCTTTGTTAATGCCTGGCTCTTGATAAAACCCATAGTAGTCAACCCCCGGGTCTGGCGTATTGTTTTTTAACCAAGTTGTTAATTCATACCTGTCTTTGCTTGCCGGCATAAGCTTAGAATTATATACGACAGGTTGCAAAATGTATGGAAGGCTTTTTGGAAACGACGAATCCAAATTAAATGGAAAAGGATAAAGCAAGACAAAAAAAGCGATAAAAATTATAGACAAGCCCCCGTAATTGACATACTTTTTATATGGACTGTCGTTCGACAATTCTTTGGCTTTTTGGAGAGACTCCCATCCGAATGCAATCATCTCTGACAACAGATAGGCAAGCAATATTGAAAAGATAGGGGCAAGATAATAAGCAAACCTGGTCTGGCCGAAAAGCGGAATCATTCCCGTCATCAGCAGTATGAATATCGCCCATATGGACAAAAATAGAAATTCCGGCTTTTTTGTCTTTACAAACTCATAAACCGCAAAGATTATCGCCATCAAGGAACCTATAAACACCATTTGAAATCCCTGCGCCAATCCCCCAAACGAAGACGGCTGCATTTCGCTGACAAGCTCCCTGGCCATAGCATATTCCACCATTCCCGTATTTACTTCCTTGACGCCGGAAATTAAATAACCGAACAAAAACGGAAAAAATATTTTAATTGAAACTAAAAGCAATATTATGGCCGCCGCAAAAAACAAGGGCATCAGTTTGGGATTGATTCCCTTTTCTAAAAATAGCCTATCAATAAGCAAAAGCATAAAAAATGCGCCCACGCCCAAAGAAAACGCCAATACATGCACTATATTGTACATATATGTATTAAATAAATCCGGATGGCCGAAAAACGGCAAAATCATTAAGAAAGAAACAAAAAATATCGTTAAACCAAGCCACAAAATCCAGTTTTCCCTGTGTCCAAAAAAATATTGCGATAAATAATAAAAAACCAGAAAACAAAAAAATAAAAATAAAAACATCGTGGCTCCCGTCCATGCCAAAAAATAAAGCCCTAAAGAAAATCCGCATAAAACTGCCAATATCCAGAATTTTTTGTCTTGCTTGGCCCTGCCGTGTTGTAAGGCCAAAACTAAAAACAATATTGAAAGGGTAGAAAGCAACACTTCCAAAACGTGGTGGTCAGCATACCCCAAAACAGATCTGAACAAAAAAACCGGCGAAATCACGACAAAAAATGACGCTAAAATAGCCGACAATTTATTTTTAAAAATCTCTTTGTGCAGAAAATAAACCGGCAAAATTATGACGGCACCCATAACAGCCGGCACAAAAGGGGCTATTTTATTTATGGAATCCAAAGTTGGTTTTCCCAATGAAATAATCCAAACAACCGCAGCAAAAATCCAATCAAAAAGAGGTGTAAAGTGCATATATGAACCATGGGGAAAGTTGGTAAACGGGTCAAAATAAATTCTGCTATGGCCCCCCAAAAGCATATTTTCCACAAGCCTCATATGATAAATTCCGTCGTCGTAAGAATATTTCACGGGATCGGAAAAAACAATGCTCCAAGATGGCAATATTCTTATGGCTAATGCAAAAATAAAAATGGCAACTAAAAAGATAAATACTATATTTCTTTTTAAAAATCCCACAATAATTGATGCTCCACGAATTTTATCTATGGTCTTCATTTTTTTTAGCCCGCGGGAGTCGCGACTTCCGCGGATTTTACGGCCGACGCCTACGGATTTTATTTCTATATATAATTATGATGCCATAAAAAAACACCCGTCGCAATGCGACAGGTGTTTTAAAATCTCTGTTTAGTGACAAGCTTGAGTAGTGTCGCAAAGTGTAGTTGTGGCGCAATCTCCTGCTGCCTCTTCTTTCAATCCAGTTGAGTCAACACAGTAATAATTGGCGCTATTTGCTACCAAATTGGCGCAAGCGCACCAGCTTGAATCATTGGCTGCAAGATAATTCAATTCTCCGGAAGCTTTATTTATCTGAGTGTTGGCTGCTATGACAACCGGGTTATTCTGCAAATTTGTATAGGTGTTTGGGCTTTGTGAATCATAATAAGCCGCGGCGGATGTGGTGATAGAGGACATGTTTCCTTTTATGGAAGCGTCTTTTCCTTTGGCGATATATTGGGTGACGTTAATCATAACGATTGTGGCCAAAACCGCGATAATGGCGATAACCACAATCAACTCAATAATTGTAAAACCTTTTTGTGTTTTCATGTTTTTTTATTTTATTATATTTTATTATATTTTATAAATTATTCTGTTGTCAATCCGTAATTTGGTCGACCTAATATAAGATAACTTATTATTTTTTATTATATCACAAAGACATTTTTTTATACAAGCTTAACTGGCGGCGGCCGGGCACTCCGAAGAGTTTTGATTTATAGAACCCACGCTTGTCCAATCAATCCTCCTCTTAACGCCCCTGCTGTCAACGCAATAAGCATAATCATTATTGGAAAACATTTGGGCGTAGGCAACCCAAGAATCATTGTCATACCCCTCGATACAGCCATAAGTAGAGCTTCCCACTTTTGGCATTTCTGCAAACGAGTTTGTGACAACGCTGGAAGCGCAAAATCCGTCATAATCCTGATTGCTGTTATAATACACTTCTCCGGACGAAACCAAAATGGCCAAGTTTCCCACTATATTAGCATCCTTACTCTTATTCACATATTGCACTACGCTGAACATGACAATCGTTGATAAAATCCCAATAATGGCAATGGTTATCACAAGCTCGACAAGCGTAAAACCTTTTTCTTTTTTCATATGTTTTATATTAGACTTGTTGCTTAATAAAATTCGTAGCGAAAATTGAAGTTTTGTGGGCGAGAATTTGTAAAAAGGAAGTTTATACTATTGATTAAAGCGTGCTTAACGACCCATACAATGGCTCCAAAACCGTTACAGCAAGCAATGCCACTATAACTCCCAAAAAGATTATCAATATGGGCTCCAGCATCGCAGTAAAAACCTCCACGGTTCTTTTTACCTCTTTGTTGTAAAAATTCACGATTTCCATAAGGTTTTTATCCAGTCTTCCAGTATCTTCTCCAACTTGTATCATTTGCACCACAAAGGGCGGAGCATAATCTGGATATTTCACCAAAACAGAAGATATTTTTTCTCCCTCAGAAACCCTTTGCTCCGTTTCGCCGATTATTTGTTTATAAATATAATTTGAAACCGTGTCTTTTGTAATTTTTAAAGCGTTGTTAATCGATAACCCCGCGCCTATAAGCGTTGAAATGTTTTCGGCGAACCTGATAAGGAATATCTTTTTCATAAAACTGTCCAAAAATGGGATTTTCAAAATCAACCTGTCATAATTTTCTTTACCCTTCGGGGTTGTAAAATAATATATTATGAATACCACAAGAGACGCAAACGCCACCACAATTATCCATCCATAGTGGAACAAAAAGTCATAAAATCCTATTGCCAGCTTTGTCATAAGCGGAGGATTGGTTGTTGTTTCCCTGAGCAGGTCTGTAACCCTTGGCATCACGAAAAACATTATTATCAGCACCACCACAAACAAAACCAAAATAACGAATATCGGGTAGATCATGGCTCCCCTTATTTGGGCGGATATATCAGCCTCTCTCTCCAAGTGTTCAGACAAATAATATAAAGAGTCTGATATTTTTCCCGACGCTTCTCCTGTTTTGACAAGGCTCACATAAAATACATTAAAAACTTCGGGATAATTTCCAAAAGCATCAGACAATGAATTTCCCTCCTCCACGAGTTGAGATATTTTGACTATTTTTTCCTTAAAGCTTTTCTTTTTTGTTTGCACGGCAAGGCTTTTCAAGCTTTGCGTTACCGGAACCCTTGATTGAAGCAAAACTGCGAGTTGCCTTGAAAAAATAGCAAGGTCTTTTTTAGAAACTCTTTCAAAAATAGGAATGTCTTTCAGTTTGGAAAGCAATGGCTGCTCCTCTTTGAGTGATGTCGGGAATATGCCGTATTTTTGCAACAAAAGAGCAGCTGTCTCTCTGGTTGAAGCTTCAACAGTTCCTGTCTCAATCTTTCCCTCCTTGGTTCTGGCTTGATAGATATACTTCAAATTATTCTGTCATTGCGAGCATCAGCGAAGCAATCTCAACATCGAGCTTAGATTGCTTCGGCCTGTGGCCTCGCAATGACGCATTCATTACTTTAATAAATTTTTAACTTCGGAAGGATTAAGCGAATAATCCATTGCCGACTTCATTGATATTTCTTTTTTTCTGGCAAGATCCACCAATGCCCTGGAAAAAGACACCATGCCTTCTTTTGATGAAGTCTCTATGACAGCCGGTATTTCATGCACTTTATTTTCTCTAATTAATGTTCCCACTGCATTATTGCATACCATGATTTCGCAGGCAGGAATAAATCCGCCCTGGATTCTCGGAACAAGCCTTTGGGAAACTATTCCTAAAAGAGAACTGGATAGTTGAAACCTTATCTGTTCTTGTTGCTCTGCCGGAAAAACATCTACTATTCTGTGTATTGTTTGCGCCGCCGAATTGGTATGCAGTGTCGCAAAAACCAAGTGTCCCGTTTCGGCCGCGGTTATTGTGGTGCCTATTGTTTCCAAATCTCTCATCTCTCCAACCATAATCACATCGGGATTTTGGCGGAGGCTGGACCTTAAAGCATTGTTAAAATTAAAGGTATCTATTCCAACTTCCCTTTGGTCTACAATCGCGCGGCTGATGGGATATGTATATTCTATCGGGTCTTCAATGGAGATTATATGCACGGCCCTGGTCATGTTTATTTCGTTTACCATTGCCGCCAATGTCGTGGATTTTCCTTGGCTTGTGGCTCCTGTAACAAGCACCAATCCCTGCGTCCTGCTTGCAAAATTATGCAGAATTGGGGGCAAATTTAATTCTTCTATTGTGCGAATCTTGGCCGGAATAAAACGCAACGCCAAGCTTATGTTCCCACGCTGAAAAAAAACGTTTGCGCGAAATCTCCCCTTTTCTTCATGCTGATAAGAAAAGTCAATTTCTTTATCTTCCATAAAGCGCTTGTACTGGCTTTCCGACATTACGGCAGCTGCCAATCCTTCTGCGTCTTTGGGCAATATTATGCCCTCCTGCCCAAGGGGAACCAATTGTCCGGTAATTCTGATATTTGGAACATGTCCAACTGAAATATCAAGGTCAGAGGCCTCTTGCTTTACAACTATATCCAAAAGTTTTTTAAAATACTCTAAATAATCCATAATTATTTTTAAATAAAAAACATAAATTTATTCGCGCCGACATAATCCCTCGGTTTAACTATCTCTCTGTTGTCACCCTGACCACTTCGTCTATCGAGGTTTCTCCTTTCAAAACTTTCAAAATACCGTCCTGCTCCATTGTTATCATTCCCTGTTTTTGAGCTGCTTTAAATATAGCAAGTTCAGAAGGATCTTTTAGAATAAGCTCGGAAATTTCATCGTTTATAGATAAAACTTCAAACAATGCGGTTCTATCCGAATATCCCGTAAAGGAGCATTCTTCGCACCCCTTAGCAGCATAAATATTAAATGGGTCAGGAATTTTTATTTTTTCCCGCTCCGAGGGCGGCATGTTCCCCACCTTATCTGTAATAAATTTTGCTATTTTTTCTTCCGGTTTAATTTTTATCTTGCAATTGGGACAAAGTGTTCTCACTAACCTCTGAGCAATAACTATCCTTAATGTTGATGGTATCAAAAATGGCCTCACTTTCATATCTATAAGCCTGGCGACCACACCAATAGATGAGTTTGTGTGCAACGTTGAAAGCACAATATGCCCCGTTAAAGCGGCGTTCATGACAAGATCGGCCGTTTCTTCATCTCTAATTTCTCCGACCATTATAATATTTGGGTCTTGCCTAAGAATTTGGCGAAGCCCCGAGGCAAAAGTATACCCGATATCCGGTTTTATTTGAGACTGGTTTATTCCGTCAATAGAATATTCAATAGGGTCTTCTATAGTGACTATATTTACTTTTTCGTCATTCAAAATTCTCAATATGGCGTATTGGGTCGTTGTTTTTCCTGAGCCGGTTGGACCGGTAAACAATATAAGTCCATAGGGTTTTTTAATCGCTTCTTTTATAACTTCCAAATTCCTTCCCGATAACCCCAAGTCATCAAATGTCCTCGAGCCCGTAGATGGGTCCAAAATTCTAAGCTCCACCTTTTCTCCAAAAAGCGTTGGAAACGTCGCAACCCTAAAGTCTATATTCGCCCCGTCTATTTTGGTTGAAAACCTTCCATCTTGAGGAACCCTGCTTTCGTCAATTTTCAACCCGGACATAATTTTAATTCTGGCAACAACAGACAAGTGCACTTTTAACGGCAATGTAAGGCTCGATTTTAAAACTCCGTTAAGTCTGAATCTTACATCCAGCTTATCTCTCCTCGGCTCAATGTGTATATCGGAAGCCTTGGCTTCTAAGGCATGCCTCAATATCACGAACACCATTTTAATAACAGGGGCGTCCTCTGATATTGTTGACTGCTCCTCATCGGGAATCTCTTGACCTATTAAATTAACTCCTTGCCTTTTCTTTCTTTCTTGCGCCAGCTCTTCTAAAGTTCTTTTGGTTTCTGCTGCCAAATTTTTCCTTTGCTTTTGCATCTCCGAAAAATTGGTCGGAGTTATAAGGAAAACATGATATGAAAACCTTTGTTGGCTGGCCAAAAACCTCAAAGCATTCTGGGCGGCTAAATTTTCAGGATAAACCATTCCTATTTGAACCACATTGTCCTTTTTGGCAAAAGCCACCATTTTATAATTGTTCGCAGCTTCGTCTGGGACTATTTCCAAAACATCAACCGGCACTTCTTCGGCCTTGATTTTTTGCAGAGGAACTCTTAATGTCCTGCTTTTTAGGTCAAACAAATCGTTCTCTGAAAGAATTTTATTTTCTAAAATAATATCATCCTCGCGTTTGCCAGTTTTTTCGACTTCTTTTTGAAGCTCATCCATTTTGGATTCAGAAATCAGTCCGCTTGCAAATAACTCTTGTAATAATTTCATTATAAATTTGGTATATTTTATTAAGATTCCCTGCCCTCGATTGCGTTAAGATATTGCATATATTCTTCGTACTGCTGTTGATCCAATCCCTGCAGTGGAGACCCTTCCTCTCCTTGAATTTGGATAATTTCCTCTAAACTTTGCCCATAATAAGGCTCAAAAGGATTTTCTCTGCCAACGTCCACCTCTTCTATTTTATCAACTCTGTATCCCATGTCTTCCAATTTCTTTTTGGCATCGGTAATGGATGAACCGGTGATAAATCCCGTTGATTTTTCGTTATTTTCTCCTTTTGTGGCCTCATAGCTGTATCTGTTTTCCATTTTTTCAAATTTATTAAGCCTGCCAAATTGTTCGGAGTCCAGAACAGAAAAATCTATTGTGACTTTTGGTTTATTAAAAACTAATTCTGGAGCGACTGCTCCCGGTTGAGAAAAAAACACTATGGCAGCGATAATCACAACAATCAAACCAAATATGGAGGCTATGCCCGTGATAAACATCCTCTGTCTTTGTTTTGGGGATATGAATACTACTGCCATAAGTTTAATTTAACCAAGTGATATATTTTAATAAGTGTAGGTTTTAATCTGTATTGTAAAATTGAATATACTATCCTGGGCGAATTGAGACGTGTCCCTTGAAGTGTCCCCTGATCCGAAGTTAATGTTTTCAATCTCAAATATCCTTGCAGAATTCTCTAAATAAGAAATAAACTGATTGAGGGAAGCATAGTTTCCCGTCAAATTAAGCGAAAATGTAAGATCCTTTACCGTGTTTTTGGCCGCCGAACCCGAAACTTTTGACAAAAACAGACTCCTTAAAACAAGGCCGCTTTTTGATGCCTGGTCTTGCATATAATAGACCAAACTGCCCAATTCCGGATCTGACGGCAGAGCAGAGTCAACTTTGGCTATGTTATCTGACTTGGCGGTTAATTCAACTATGTTTCTCGTAATCTCGCTGTAATAAGCAAACTCCGCGTTGTACTCAGCTCTTTTTATTCCAAGGTCCTGTTGAAGGGCTTTAAATGTTTCATACTCTGGGTATACCAAAAAGAATATCAAAAACACTATCGCAAAGAGGATCAGGGCTATTGTAATTGGTTTATCAATTCGCATAATTATTTTTTGACGCTTCTTTGTTTTTTATTCTGTCTTCTTCTTATATATATGAATGCCATCAGGCCGGATACGGCAACCAGCACCACAGATGCCACAATCAAAAGGAATATCACCAATCCCATATTTTTTTCTTTTTTCTGCTCTTCGGCTATTTCTTGTGCCGATTTTACTATTTGAGCGCTGACAACATAATTTTGTGTCGTTCCGTCTTCGGCGGTTACTTGATAGTCAATAGGATTGGTAAAATTTTGCGGAACTCCGGTTTCTGGATATACTCTGGCCTTATCTGAAATAATTATCAGCGGAGTCAAATTGGTTATATCTGTTCCTGAGGTAAAGTTTAACAGAATCGTATGTCCGGTATGGTCTATTTGTCCGATTATTTCTTCTGAACCGACTGGTGTGGAAAAAGAAAAAATCATTTTATCGCTGCTCTTGGGCAAAACCTCTCCTCCCTCTACAGGGGTCGTCGATCCCTCAGAATTTTCTGACGACCCTTCTTCTGGCTGATTTTCAACCTGAGAAATAGAGCCGGAAACCACAACTACATTTTCTTTTTCTTCTTGGACTGCCTGATTTGCCCTGTTAACCGCATAACTGAATATCCTAGGATTCATCGAAAGGCTGAAATTAAACGCAATCCTTCCGTCTTCTGATAATGTTGAATTTAGGTTTTCAAATTTTTGAATATATTCATTTTTTTCAAAGGTTGAGGTTTGCCTTGCCACCATATCCATGTCTTCCGCAATTCCGCTAACTTGGACTTGTTTTGCCTTTGCGTCTAAATTAAATTGAGAAAACCATACTTTCGGCTGAGTGTTGTCTTGCATCAAATAGAAAATATTTGAGGCAAACTCGTGGTTTTGAATAAGATTGCCGAAGTCCTTTATTTTGGCTTTGTATAAAATTACTTTTTGCTCTTGAGTTAGTTGGTCGGCGGTTCCGACTGTTGTTAATTTATATTCAGCCTCGGCTATGTCTCTTCTTTGAAAAATATTTTTAACCAAAAAGACAAGATAGCAAATAATAGTTGCTGTGAGCAACGCTATGACAAAATAAAAAATCACATCTATCCACCAGACTTTTTTATTTCTTAGTTGGAAAATGGTTCTAAAATCCATTTATTTGCTGTTTCTATATTATATCACGCTTTCTGCTTTACTACTGCTGCGTCTCCAGGCCCCCTAAAGCCGCTCCCACTGCAACCGAAAATCTTGGTGACATTTCAAGCAAGCCATCGCTTAATATCGGGGGATAAAGCAAATCTGAAAAACAATTTGGCACCACTACCTTTTTTCTTAAAACTTCTTCAAAATATGCTTTTAATCCCGGCAAATTTGAAGTCCCGCCAGTGAGTAAAATTTCATCAACGTCTTTTTCTGATTCAAGATAAAAATCGGAAAGGAACTTTTTAACCTCCAAAAGCAATGGATCTATAAGCAAATAAAGGGTTTTTGCCACGTTTTCCGAGGAATGCAAAAGGCCTTGCTGATTTTTAACGGCCTCTGCTTCAACATTTCCCATCCCCAAGGCCCCGGCAACCGCAAAAGTAAGCTGCGAGCCAGCGAAATTAAAACTATAACTTTTTCTTAAATTTCCCTTGTCCACGATGTTTAAGGTGGTGCTTTGCACGCCAATATCTATAAGGCAAACGCATTTTTTATTATCTGTCGCCAAAACCCTCGATAAGCCGAAAACCTCAGCCTCCACAGCATAAAGCTCGAGTCCTGCCATTTGGGCAATTGTCTGATAATCTTGAACGGTTTCATTTGGAATAGCAACGAGTAAAATTTTTAGTGGCGATTTTTTATCTCCTGGAGTTCCCCCTATAAGCTTCCAGTCCAATGTGGTTTCTGTAATAGGAAGGGGAATATACTGAGGAGCGTTATAATAAATGGCTTCTGAAATTTCTTTTTGTCCCATCGGGGGCAACTCAAAAGAAACACAAAATGTGGAAAAATCAGGAATAGAAAAAACAGTTGCCGTTGTTTTTATTTTTGCTTCGTCTAAAACAGCTCTAACTGCTCTTGAAACAAAATAATTAGAAAGCAAATAACTGCCCCTTTCCACGGACCTGAATGGTTCTTTATAAAGAGAAGCTGATCTTATTTCTCCATAATTTTCCAAGGTTTTTCCCTGGCCCCAACGCGAAACCTCAACCACCTTTATTGAAGCAGACCCGATATCGACGCCGAGCATTTTTTGGGGAAAAAACATCTTGGCCGGATTATTAAAAAAGTTCAGCTTGCTAATCGATTTCCCTAAATTAAATTTTCCTAAAATATTTTGGTCCATTTATTTTTCTATTATACAATAAATATGCAATAAACAAAAACAATATCGCTGTGGATAACTTTTTTAAAACTAAGGCATTTTTAAAGGATCTCCTTTTCCCCAAATTCTGCCTCGGATGCAACAAAGAAGGGGTGTTTTTGTGCCAAGATTGCAGACACCTCTTGGATATTTTGGAGGTTGATTTTTCCGAGAAAAATAAATCCCTTGATGGGCTGTATTTTGCCCTTTCCTATAAAGAAAACAAGCTTTGCCAAAAACTTATCCATAACTTTAAATATCCGCCTTATTTGAAATCTTTGGCTCCCGTTATGGCTGATATTTTAATTGAGCACTTTATAAAAACAGGAAAAAACACAAACGAAATTTGGGAAAATTCTGTTTTGATTCCAATCCCCTTGTATCCCAAAAAGCTGGCCGAACGCGGATACAACCAGTCAGAAGAACTGGCAAAAGAACTAAGTCCTATTTTGAAAGTCCCTGTTTTGGCTGATGTCTTAATAAAAACAAAAGACACAAAATCCCAGATTGGATTAAGCAAAGCGGAAAGAGAAAAAAATCTATTGGACGCCTTTTTAACAAAAAACCCCGAGAAACTTCGGGGCAAAAAAATATTTTTAGTCGATGATGTCTATACAACTGGGTCCACAATGCAAGAATGCGCAAAAGTCCTTAAAGAAAGCGGAATAAAGTTTGTGTCGGGTATTACGATTGCTCGCGAAGACTAAATTTTTTCTACGGTCTTCCAGTCTCCCTCAACATATAGAAGAATAATTTCTGCGTTAAAACCAAACCCCTCAACAACTTTTTTTGATTCGTTCAATTGCTTAATCTGATCTTCCTTGCCAACTGGATTCCCTGCGCAGTCATGGTGTCCGATAATGGCAACAACTTTTGACCCGTGGTGATTAACTGAAACATCAACTCTTTTTTTAATGTTTTCAATAATCACAGTATTCACGCCTTCTGCTAATATTTTAATTGGTCCCGGTTCCGTAACTTGATCAACCCAATCAACCTGATAATTTTCTTTAATATAGTTTTTAACAGCGTCCTGCACTCTGCCATCCATGCAATTTATAGCACAGGCAAATTTTTTATCTGAACTCATAGTTTTTTAATTTTTATCAAATTTACTTAATATTAATCCCGCAATAATTGCTTGAACCAATCCCGAGATTGTCCAGCTTAAAACCATTAAAAATGAGTATGGCATTGAAGCGTAAGTGGCAAACATTCCGGGGATTACGGCTATAATCCAATATGCAAAACCAAATTTTAACCCATTGTTTCCAAAAATATTTTTGACTTTCTTCCAAATCCAAAATAAAACAAGGGCAAGCAAAAACGGATGAGCAAAGAACAAAAGCATCAACGGGTCAGAATTGGCTCTGAATAAATTTGGATTTTGATATTCCATGGCCACCTGCTGGGATAATATGTTAAAAATTTGGCTTATTAACATTGATGCCAAAAAATTTATCACGCCAATGACAGCAATCGGCAACAAAACTTTTTTAAACATAGATTAGAATTAAATAATATTATTTGATTCTAATCAAAAATGAATAATTTATCAATCGATGTTTTCAAAATTTTGGCCACCCGATGCGCCAAATTCAAAGAGGGATTGTATTTTCCCTGCTCCAAAAAAACTATTGTTTCCCTTCTAACTCCAGCTTTTTCGGCAAGTTCTTCTTGAGTTATGTTTAACTTTTGCCTAAGCTCTTTTATGTTATTTTTCATGAACGATATTTATTTTAAGATAAAGACATAAATTCCTGCAATCAAGTATATTGCCAAGAAAAAAGCAAGAATAAAAGCTGTTAAAACAAACCTCCTATCTTTTAAATTTTTTTTATTATAATAACTGAATATTACGCTATATAAAAGCATAAAATAACAAACCGAAAAAGATAAAGTCTGGGCAATTGCGCTATAAACAGGGTTTATATCTGAAAAGGCAAGGAAAACAAACATGGCAACTACTGCTGTCCATGAATATATTTGCATCGCCAAAAGCGCAGATTTTCCTCCAAGTTCATAATCCCTTTCATCCGCCAGAACGCCTTTTACTTTTTTTCTTAAGCTAAATAGCAAGATAGACGCCACCGCAATCAATATTAACGGTAAAAAATAGTTTTTCAAAACTATCATATTACCAATAAACATCGCTAAAATGAATACTATTATAAGCCTTATTGTATTATATTGTTTTAGTGTTAACTCCATTTTTATTTTTGTTAATAATATTGTTAGAAATATCTAACTATTTTGATGTTATGTCTTTCTAACATTATTGTCAATAGCAAGACATTAAAAGCGCGCCCGAAGGCGCGCTTTTAACTGAGTTTTACCTGTTTTATATTACCTAACCTGATACACCAAGCTTATTGAAATATACACCTCTTGTTCTCCGGGCTGAATTGTCGGGGTTGCTCCTCCGTAAGCCGCTGAATCCACCCCCAAGCCTTTTGCAGAGCTATACACTGATGGAGAGTAATAATTGCTCTCATAAACATTTATCAGCTTGCCAAGCTTTATTCCCGACTCGCGGGCCAAGCTTTCGGCTTTTGTTTTTGCTTGGGCGATTGCCTGAGCCCTTGCTTGCTCTTTAAATTGTTCCGGATTATCAATTGTAAACTGCAAGTCTCCAATCTGATTTGACCCTGAATCGGTTGCCTTTGATAATATGTCTCCTATTTTTGTAAAATCTCTTATTTTAACCTGGACATTTTGGATAAGTTTATATCCAATAATTTCCTGGGACGAATCCGCTATCGAAGAGCCGGTGATTATTGTTGAAGACCTATAACTGCTTTCCAAACTTACCGGACTAATCAATATTTTATCCGGACTGCTGTATACCGGCGACAGATTATAATTTGTTGTCTGAATATCCTTTTCGTCGACGCCCAAGCCCTTTACGGCCTCAATAACGGCGTTCATTTTTTCCGTTCCTGTTTTTGTGACATCGGCAACTGTTTCCGACTGGGTTGTTACCCCAAGACTGACTATGGCAACATCAGGTTTTGCATAAACTTTGCCTTCGCCTGAGACCGAAATCTGGTAATTATTTTGCTGGTTGATTGATTTGTTTTCCAAAATCATCTGACCGGCAAAGAAGACCAATGTTCCTGCGACCAAAATAGACGCAAGCACAAATGTTTTACTTAAAAATTTTGCTGTTTTTTCTTCCACTTTTTTTGTTTGGATTTGGCGTTTTCTTCCAAATCCAAAATAAATTATATTTATATTATTTTATAATATCTTTATCGTAAGAAGGCACAACTGGCGATTGAACCAGCGGAACAACTATTTTGTTTTTTGAATCAACAGGATTTTCTATCGGGAAAAAATATGCCGGAACCAAGAATTCGCCATATGCGCCATTGTCAATTTTTGAAATCTGGACATAGGCCAGCTGGGGGGTTGTCAAATCTATCTCTATTATACCACTATTATTTTTTTGCTTTTCCATGTCTGCATCACTCGGCCTGCCGTCTGCATATTCCATATATCCCGAAAAGCGCGTGTTCTCAGCTATTGATAAAATTTCGTTTGTGTCTTGAATTACAGGATACGAAGATGCCTGATATTTTTCTGAATTTAATCCATAAACGCTTGAAACTTTTTTATAACGCATATTTACGCCGACAAAGATGCCAATATCGGTCCCGTCTATGCCATAAACATTTTTTCCGTCGATAATCATCGGATAAACAACCTGCGCCGTATCTGAATAGCTATTTTCCAAAACTTTTGCGCTTCCATAATTAGCGACCGATATCTTATGGGTTTTTAAAAATTCGTTGGCTATGTCTATCGCTTGATTTTTATCAATAACTACAGAAGGTTCTTCATTAATTTCTGCTGACTGCCATTGTTCATAATTTTCGTTCAAAGAAACCGCCCCGTTTTTAAAATCAACATTGATTGTGTACCCAAACGGCTCATCTTGCTGAAACGTGACCGTGGCTATATTACCGCCAGAAAATGTGCTCAAATCGGCCCCATCAATTAAATTTTTTAAATTAAAATCAGATGAAAGAGGCTGAGGAATCTTCTTTAACACATCCATTTTTGGTTCGCTTTGTATAAAATTATCCCCGATATAGGTATATTTATAAACAGGGCCTGCCGACACCGCGGCTTTTGCCGAATATTCTGATGCGCTTGCTCCTGGAAGAATCGGCTGGCTCAAGGCTTCGGCGGCGTGTTCGCCTCCGCCAGTCGCAACACTTGGCTGGACAAAATTATCCTGCTCCATGGCGGTTTGCAATCTTGTGTCATTAAGCTCATTCTCGGAGAAAAAATCTCCGAAAGCATTATCCTGAACTTTTTCCATCGCAATTTTGGGACGTTGCGGAGAATTAAAATAATTAAATGCAAATACTCCGACAAAACACAGCAAAACCAGGCTCGATGTCGCTAAAACCGGCACAAAATACCTGTTACGGCTTTTGTTTTTATAACCGATTTCTGAAAGCAATCTTTCTCTAAGCTCGGCGGAAAATTCTTTATCATATTCGTTATTTTTTCTGCCCTGCATTATTTTTACAGCCAAAACCAAGTCGGCCTCCTTGGATTCAAGGTTTGGATCAATTGCATACAGGTCTGATAAAATTTTCTTGATGTCTTTTTGTTCCATATCATTTTGCAGCATAAAACGGAGCTGCTATAGACTTTAGTTTTTCAATGGCTCTATGAAAAGCCATCTTCGACCCTGATTGGCTTTTTCCAATAATCTGCGATATTTCCTGATAACTCAAATCATCCCAAATCCTCATAATCACCATATCCCTTTGGGTTTCCGTCAAACTATTTAAAAACCTCTGAACATGTTCTGCCATCTCCTTATCAAGAACCTCCTTGTGTAAGTCTTCCGGTTCAATCTTTATTTTTGTTTCAATCAGTTGATCCGTGTTTTTTCGTGTCCTGTAATAATCATAAAGGCTGTTTCTTGCAATTCGGTAAATCCAGGCCGAAAAATCGCCCTTTTGAGCATCAAATTTATTGATATTTTTTATCGCTTTTATAAATGTAATGCTTGTCAGGTCTTCCGAGGCCTGTTTGTTTTTAAGGCGATAAAAAAAATAATTGTAAATTTTCGGAAAATATCCATCATAAAGAAGGCCAAACTTTTCAGTATGACCCGCATTTACATCGGCAATTATCAAGAGTTCGTTTTCAATCATATAAAAAGTCTCTATATAAGAACTACGACAACCCCATTAAAAGGTAACGTTGAGATTATTCTGTCTTTATCCCGCCTGCCTGTCCGTTTTCAATCCCGCTTTCTGGCGCGCTGGCCGAAACCCCTTCTTCCTTCACAGTTTCTGCCTCTTTTGACATATTATTGGCTTCTTTGTCGTCTTCCTTTAAACTTTCCTCATCCTTGCCTTCATTATTTTTTAACATCTTTTCTTCAACCCTCCTTGTTGCCTCGTCGGTCAGGGCATCATTGAATGCTTTGACCATTTCGGGGATTGCCGACAATATTTGCGGTAGCATTTTGATTCCCTCATTAAATGCTTTTGCCAAAGCTATAGCATTTTCTGGCGAAAGATCTCCCCTTGACGTTGCTCCAAATCTGCTGCCCTCGGATGTAAAACCGCTTGCCATAATGCTACTTTTATCAGCGTCTGAAAACGACTCAAACTCACTAAATAGTTCATTAACTATTTCTTGCAGGATTTTTTGCCTTTCTTCCTCGATAAGCCGCTCCTTTTCCAACCTTGCCTTTTCCTGTTCTAAACTTTTTTGCTGAAGCAGGTCATCTGTTTTCTCTTTGTTGTGCTGCGCATCTTCTTTTATAGGAGGCAAGCCCAGCTCCTGCCGGGCTCGAGACATTTCTTCCTCTTCAGACAATTCCCCTTCTAATAATTTTGACATTTGACCACGACCATCCTCAATTTTTAAGTCAACACTCTTAATTTGCTCCTCTGGCGTTAATTCTTGCGCTAATTCATTGACCGATTCGACAGCCTTGCTCGCCTCGTCGGCAATGGATTCGCTATTTAAACTTGGACCCTTTTCAGATATAGACATATTTGGTTTATGTTAATTGACTTATTGTAAACTTTTAAGATTTTATCGTCAATTAAAAAACAGCCCAAGCGGGCTATTTTTATTACGTTATAATAAATGCTTTAAGGCGGTGTTTTTTGAACGAAGTTCGAACATTTTTTG
>CAZQBZ010000001.1:0-48062 GCA_964592355.1 uncultured Candidatus Saccharibacteria bacterium | reverse complement strand
TCGCTCCTTCAAAACCCTCGGTTTTGAATAATTTCCTACACGGGAGGGAACTCTCCCTCCCGACCCCTTCCTGCGGCGCCTGTCCCGCTGCTTACGCAGCGGTCCAGCCTCCGTCGACAACCACCTCAGACCCTGTCATATAAGAAGCTTCGTCCGACACTAAAAATAAAACCGCATTGGCAACTTCTTGGGCGTCCGCCTGCCTTTTCATCGGGATTGGCGCCATTATTGCCTTTCTCTGTTCTTCTGGAATATTGCTCATGGAAGCGCCCGGTGTGTCTATTGCCCCTGGATTGATTGTATTTATGCGTATGCCCAAGGGGGCCAATTCAAGCGCTATCGCCCTGGACATTCCAACAATTCCGCCTTTTGAGGCGCAATAATGCGAAAGCCCCTGAAATCCGACCATGGCTGCAATAGATGCGATATTCACAATCACCCCTCTCTGCCCTTTCTCGTTCTTGCTATTTTTTTGCATTTCTTTGGCAACGGCCTGGGCCATTAAAAAATATCCTTTTAAATTTACATCAATCACTTTTTCAAAATCTCTTTCTTCCATTTCCAAAAATGGCTTTGTGGGAAAAATTCCTGCATTATTCACCAAAATGTCTATTTTCCCAAATTTGCCCATGGTTTGGCTTATAACATTATCAACATCTGATTTTTGGCTCTGATCGCACTTAATGTTTATCGCCTCGCCTCTTTCTTTTTTAATTTCTTCAACAACCTTTTGAATTCCATCAACATCAATATCAGTTACCACAACCTTTGCTCCGGCTTTGGCCAAAGTCAAAGCATGAGCCCTGCCCATTCCCTTGGCTGCGCCTGTTATAATTGCCACTTTCCCCGATAAGTTGCAAAATTTTGGCGTTGATTTATTTAGTCCGAACATATTTAGTAAAAGTTAATGATATTTTAATATTATATCACTTTTGCGCTGTATAAACAAAAAGTCCTCGCGTTCCGGCAACTGCCAAAAACGCGAGGACATGACCTATCTTTTCCACTTCAGGTCGTTTGCCTGATCGATAATGGCCTTCACGCGCCACGGTCGAAGCGATGCAACCGAACCGATAAATACCGAAGACGCCCCGGCTTCATAATAAACCAAAACGTCATCTGGATGCATAATACCCCCTCCGCCATTAATGGGTTTAGAAAACCCGGCGTCACGCAGATATGCAATCCAATCACACACCAAAAGGCAAAGCGCAGACCCGGAAAGTCCGCCTCCGCCGTATTTTTCAAGCGGAGACTTCTTGCTCCCCCATGCCCTTTGCCAATTAATGCATGGCGAACCAAACGGCACCGTATTAGATACGCAAATGGCATCACAAAGTGGATTGTCATCCAATTCTCTGATTGCTGCCACGGATGCCGAAGCAATGCTATACTTTGGCATCAACGGCACCCCAAGCCTGCTTGCCACGGCGAGCGACTTTTCGGATTCGCCAACCAGCTGGCGCGGGTTGTGTTTGGTGTTGGGACACGATAAGTTAATCTGCAAACCGAAAGGCGCAGAAAACCTGTCTTTTTGCTCCCCGATCAAGTCCACCATTTGGCCCAATTCTTCAAGACGGCCTTCTGGCGTATCGGCCAGCGACATCACGGATATAAAAAAGGGGTCCGTCCTTTCTTGCCAAAAACCCGTAGCCAGCAAGGCTTCCAGACCAGGATTACTAAGGCCAACGGCGTTTAGTATCGCTCCGCGCCAGGGCTTTACCCTGACACACCCGGGAAAAAAATCACGCGGCCTGTAGTCTTGCGTGAGCGGCATGTTGCCTTCGTTCGGCCAACGCGTGGCGGTTTTTGACACAAAGGTCATCCCGGAAAAATCCAAGCCAAAAGGCTTAAAGAATTTGTGAAACCAGTAGCCTTCCCCAAAAAATCCCTGCGCGCCTGAAGCGCCAAGAATATTTCCAAAATCAATTCCGTGAAGCTTCATTGCATTCTCCTATTTAGTTGTTCAGGAACCAAACGATAACTATGCAAAATTTACCATTTTTGTGAAAGAATTTCAATTTTTTGAAAATAAAAACCGCCCACGGACGGTTTTTAAATTCTTTTTACTCTTTACAGCAGTCAATCACCTTTTGCACCACTTGGCCGAGTTTTGCCATAATTCCGATTTTCTTATCTTGGTCTTTTGCGTCAATTTGGTTTTCGTCTATTTTTTTGACTTCGCCCAAATCAATAAGCTTTAAGTTTATGCCCCAAAACAGGCTATAAAGCTCGTAGGCTTTTTTAAACAATTCCTCTGCATCCTTCTTGTTGCCACGCCCCTGAGCCTTCGTGCCCACCTCCATAAGCCTCATTGATGAGGCCAGCAAATGCTTTGAAATGCACCAAACTTCTCCTTCCGGGTCTTTTATGATTCTCTTAAGCAAATCTTTCCTCATTTCTCGGGCGGTATTGAGCAAATCAAAATATTCTGATTTTCCTGTTTTATTCGCGGTAAAAAAGAAGTGTTCTTCTATAGAAATTAAATTCATTATAGCAATGGACAAATCTTCGTCCGAAGACAAATCAAGCTGATTGTCTTTGCTTGAATTTACTTTTTTTACAAATTCGTCTATTTTTTGGTTGTTTATTTCCATATTATTATCAAATAAAGAATTAAGCTGGCCGCTACAAGCGACAAAAATGGCACCACCACTTTTTGATAATTAAAGTACTGCTTACCATTGTTTTTTAATTTCAAAAATAAGTTCAGCCACACCCCGCCCAAAAACACTGCTGTCCCCAAAATCACTCCGAACAATATTTTATCTATGCCAAAAATTTTGTTTAATGGGTGGCCAATCAGCCCATAATAATACAAGGGTCCGACGGTAAGCCCATAATACAAAACCCATGTGACGGCTTTATAAAAAACGAATTTCCAATTTTTCTTTTGGATCCAGTCTATTGTCCAAAGCGACATTGCCGCCAGCAATGCGCCAATCCACAGAGAAGAAATAGCATCATCAACACCCAGCCATCTTGAAATGCCAAGCCCTCCGCCCACTGCCACCACGCAAACCGGGCATACGGCTTTAACTGAGCCAGCTGCGGCAAAAAACAGCGCTAAAAATAATGTTAAAATTTTACTCTGGAATTTCATTGGCTTTATCTGTATCAACTTCTTGATTTTGCAAATCATTTTGTTTTTCGGTTTCCTGATTGAAAAATTCCTGGATCGGCTCCAGCCCCAATAGACAATCCCCTTGGCCGGTCCATAGAAGCGGCACGCCGATAGATGTCTCTGCTATGTTGCAAAATTTTGCCGCGCCCCTCAAAAGATTTTGATTATCTTTATTATACTGTACCTCAAGCTTATCAATGCTGAATTTATCGTTAATGCCATTGTTTGTCATCCAGAGCTCCAAGTCTTTGCAATGCGGACAATCGTGACCATAAAATAGTGTTATCTTACCCATTTCTGGCGTAACTTCGGGTTGGGGCTTAAAGAATCCCGCTGAATTTGCCGCAAAAATAGCTATTATTATAACAACGGCGGCAACCGCTATTTTAATTATTGTTTTCTTTTCCATTTGATTATCATGCCCCATTGATGGGGTTTTATCTTTATTAAAACTTAAAATTATGATTTATTCAAGTCTTCTAAAATGTCTTTTAGGGGCAACCCGTAAACCTTGCAAACCTGGCCGATCTGAAGCTTATCCACTTCAAATTGCGCCATCGGGCAACCCATGCAAGGCACCCCGTGTTTATGTAAAATTTCAGAGCCATTTTTAAGCTCTAAGATTTTTCCCAATGTTGTTTTTGCTGTGATTTTTGCCATTGTATTTTTATTATTGCTTTAAGCGAGGCCTTGCCTTTGCAAATGCATAACGGAGCCCCGCCAGCACGGTGTCGCCCTAAGGGCGACTGGCGGGGCGAGTTCTGAGGGAAATTTTTGCGCTTCTGGTCGCGAGAAGTTCCTGCAAAGCAGGACTTCCCGACCTGGCAAAAATTATCCCGTCAATTTGCAAAGGCAATGGCCGAGCGATATCACTCTATTATTCCCCCGCCAAGCAATTCATTTCCCTTGTATAATACGGCCGATTGTCCAGGAGTAATTGCCAGCTGACGAGCCCGAAAAATAATTTTATTCCCTGATATTTTAGCCTTTGCAAACCCGCTTTTGTATCTTATTTTAACATCCACGGAGGCCGATTTTTTACCAATCCAGTTTGTATTCTTTATTTTTAACTCTTTGCTATACAAATCTTTTTTATTCTTTGACACAACCAAGACATTTTTCTTAAAGTCCTTGGCAACAACGAACCATGGCCCCTGCGACAATTCAAGCCCCTTTCTCTGCCCTATCGTATAAAACCACAGCCCCTGATGAGAACCCATAACCTTGCCGGTTTTATCAATAATTTTTCCCGGTTTCTGCTTTAAATATTTTGCCAAAAAATTATTTGTGATATCCGGCACAAAGCAAACCTCCTGAGATTCCGGCGTCTCTGCAACCGGCAAATCAAATTCTTTTGCCAGCTGGCGAACCTCGGCCTTTGCATATCCTCCGACGGGAAACAAAATCTTTTTAAGATGGCTTTTATCTAACTGCCATAAAAAATAGCTCTGGTCTTTTGCCTTATCTTTTCCCTTCATCATTTTTCCGTTTTCTATCCTGACATAATGCCCTGTCGCCAAAAAATCAGCTCCCATTTTTTCGGCTTTTTTAAGCAAAAGGCCGAATTTTATTTCTTTATTGCACACAACACACGGGTTTGGCGTAGCCCCTTTCTTATATTGCGCCAAAAAATCATCAACAACCGCTTTTTTAAATTCTCTTTCCAAATTAACGACATAAAATGGAATTCCAAGCTGGTGGCAAACAAGCCTGGCAAGCTTTTCGCTTTCTATTGAGCAGCACCTGTTTTCTGCCGAGCTTTGGCCATCTTTCCAAAACTTTGCCATAACTCCCACAACATCAAAGCCGGCTTGCTTTAACAAGGCCGCCGAAACCGAACTGTCCACTCCGCCGGACATAGCACAAACCACTTTGATTTTGGAATTATCTTTTTTCATTTAATCTTCAAATGTTTTCTCTGCCATTTCTTTTTCTTTGGCAATGACTTTGTGCTTTTCCTGCAACCCTTCCGGAAAATCCTTTCCCTGGCTTAAATAATAGTCGTAAACAGCCTCAACCAAGGCGTCTATTGCCAACACTGAGCAATGGTATTTTATAGATGGCAGCCCCCCGAGTTTTTTGATAATGTCGTCTTTTTTGAGCTTTAAGGCCTGTGTTATTGTCTTGCCTTTTGCCAAATCTGTAATCATTGAGCTGGTGGCAATTGCGGCCACGCAACCAAAAGTTTCAAACTTTATGTCTGTTATTTTCTCTTTTTCGTCAACTTTTATGTACAGCCACATTACATCGCCGCAAACCAAATTTCCCACCTTGCCGATGCCTGATGGATTTTTTATCTTTCCGTAATTATGCGGATTTTTAAAAGCCTCCATTACTTTTGGGGTGTATAATGCCGCACAGGTTTTTGGTGTTTTTGTTTTCATGTTTTTAAATTTAATAGCGAGGCGATAGGTTTGAAAATGGTTTTATTAGATTTCGCTATATATATTTGGATCTAGCTTTCGCAGGCAATTTGGCATGGTCTCCTCGCCCGCGGGCGAGGAGCAAATTGCCGAGAATGCAGATAGCGTTTTGCCGCTGGGCAAAACGACTATCGGTAGATGCAAATATATATAACGAAATCACATCTTCAAATCTGTAGGGTATGGATTTATTTCCCATACGGTGAAATTGCCCTTATTTTTCCCACGATCTTTGGCAAAACTTTGATTATTTTATCTATATCCTTTTGGGTAGTGAATCTTCCTATCGAAACGCGCAGGCTTCCATGGCACTGCTCTGGTTTTAAGCCGGTTGCCAGCAAAACATGACTGGGTTCAAGCTTGAATGACGAGCAGGCCGATCCGGTTGAGCAAGCAATATCTTCC
The DNA here is from genome assembly GCA_964592355.1 of uncultured Candidatus Saccharibacteria bacterium. GTDB lineage: Bacteria > Patescibacteriota > Minisyncoccia > Minisyncoccales > Staskawiczbacteraceae > XYD1-FULL-39-28. Next base: position 42,110 of record CAZQBZ010000001.1, on the reverse strand, counting down.
ATATCAAGCTGCATCAGCAAGCTTTCGCCCTCCACAAAATCAAATCTGAAATTGGCATTATTGGGTAATCTTTCTGTCGGATGGCCGTTTAAATATGAATTTTCTATCTTCAAAACTCCTTTTATCAGTTTATTTCTCAAAGATATCTGCCTTCTCGCCTCTTTTTTCATTTCCTTTTGGCAAATTTCGCAGGCCTTGGCAAATCCGACGATTGCCGATAAATTAACAGTGGAACCGCGAAGCCCGTTTTCCTGGCCGCCTCCGTGCAACAATGGCGTCAAAACAATTCCCTTTCTCGCGTACAAAAGCCCTGCCCCTTTTGGCCCGTAAATTTTATGTGAAGAGGCTGTAAGCAAGTCTATGTTCATCTTTTCAACATCAATGGTCACTTTTCCAAAGCTTTGAGAGGCATCTGTGTGAAATAAAACATTTTTATTGCGGCAAATTTTTCCAATTTGGGCAATATCCTGAATTGTGCCGATTTCATTGTTTGCATGTATTACAGACACCAAAATCGTCTCTGGCTTTATTGCATTTGCCACGTCCTGAGGATTAATTCTGCCCAAACTATCAACCGACAACTCTGTGATTTCAAAACCCTGCTTTTTAAGCCATTTGGCTGATTCTACAATGCACGGATGTTCTATCGAAGAAATGATTATGTGGCCCGATTTTTTGGCGAAGGCCACACCTTTTAAAGCTGTATTATTGCTTTCCGTAGCTGAGCCCGTAAAAACAATCTCATTTGCATTGGCATTTATCGCATCGGCAAAAATCTGCCTGCTGTTTTCCAACGCGAGCTTCGCTTCCTGGCCGAAAGAGTGCAAAGACATCGTATTGCCCCATGGCGAATCCTGCATGGCCTTTGCAACCATTTTGTCTATCGGTGTCGTAGCTGCATAATCTAAATATATTCTTTTCATGTTATATCGGCCAAGCTCCTATATAAGGCTTGATAATTTAACTGATTTTAAGGCTTTTTCAATCGCCGTATTGACCTTTGACCACACGTTTTTTGAGGCGCATTTTGATTTTTGTCCGCATAGCGCGCAGTTAACAGACTGGGTTTCTTCTAAAACTCTTACAATATCAAAAGCAGTGATTTTTTGAGGCGTTTTCGTTAAAACATACCCCCCGCCAATCCCCTTTTTACCCTTTGCTAATTTGGCCTTTTCTAAGTCCGCAACTATTTTTTCCAAGAACGAAAAAGGAATGTTCTCTTTTTCTGAGATTTCTTTAAGCGAAGACAATTTTTTTGACTTATATTTTTTTGCCAAAAAAACCATTGCCCTCATTCCATATTGTGTTTTCTTTGATATTTGCATTTAAAAACAGACTAATTCCGTCTGTTTTTAATTTATCAAAATAATTTTATCTTGTCAACAGATTATTTTTCTGATTCTTTTTTCTTTGAAAAGACAAAAACGTATAATATTTCCAGAATTCCGACTGTGTTTACCACGAGCATCACAATGAACCAAGGTTTGCTTTCGTTTTGGGCCGCTTTCCAAAGGGCAAAACCTTTCCAGATTATACTCCAGCCAAATAAATTGACATATAAACCGGATCATTCAAAACATCTGCAAGCCCCTGTAAATCTTCTACTTTTATCATATTAATTTGTTTTTAATTTTACTTAGCGTAGCGATATTATTTACTCTTAACAATTTCGTAGCCAGCAACCCCAAAAGCCACTGACACATTTAGGCTTTCTTTTTTTCCCGACATTGGCAATTCTATTACTTTATCGCATTTTTGCAAGATCTTGGGAGAAATTCCTTTTACTTCATTGCCAACAATCAGGGCAACCGGAAATTTGGGCCTATATTTTGCGTAATCAATTGAACCTTCGGCCTGCTCCAGTGCCACAACCTCAATTCCCTGCTTTTTTAATTTATCTATCAATCTGCCTGTTTGTTTTACATATTCCCAGGGAACATTCTTTTCGGCGCCAAGGGCCGTTTTTGAAATTTTTGGGTTTGGCGGAGTTCCGCATATTCCGCAAAGATATATTTTTGTCACCCCTAATGCGTCAGCCGTTCTAAAAATCGACCCTATATTTTCCAAGCTGCGAATGCTATCGCAAATCACATAAAAATCTTTCATATCAATGTTTAAGCGAAAAGCATTACAAAATTAAAGGAGCCTGACCTTGTTTATCACAATTCCGAACTGGTAACCCAAAAATTCGGCTGCTTGCCTGCAAAATACCATCCTTTCGGTAAAAATCTCAAAATACTCCATAATGGGACAAAAATTGGTATCGATTTTCAAAACCAAAGTAATCCTTTTCTTTGCGTTGTCTATCTTGATTCTGCTTTCTGTTGTTGCATAGTTTACCCTGTCATGAATATCCAGTTTTATCTTTTCAAGGCTTGATTCGGCTACCCTTGATCTGTCAACGTCGGATTTGTCGGCAAGCACCAAAATAGCTGAAACAGCAGTGGTAAACTCCATTTCCTGCTTGTCGTGATTGGCGATGGCTTGCATTATTGTTGAAACTTCTTGGGGTTCTGCCTCATTTTGAAAAATCTGATGAAATATTAAAGCCGCAAAATAGTGGTGGTATGTGCGGGTCATAAAATTTCCCAAATCATGACAAAATCCGGAAATAGCCGCTAATTCCTGGTCTTCTTTTGACAGGCCCAAAGTTTTGGCGATTTGCTTGGCCCTTTCCGCCACCAAGTTAACATGCCTTAACCCATGATTCGTGTATTCTAAGGCCATCATTGAGGTGTCGGCCTGTTTTATAAAATTCAAAATTTGCGGATTGCTTCTTACCTTTTCAAGTGTAATCATATTACTTATTTATATACCTTTTTTCGGCTTCTTGCCAGTTTACTATATTCCACCAGGCTTTTAAATAGTCTGCCCGCAGATTTTTATATTGCAAATAATAGGCATGCTCCCAAACATCGTTCAACAAAATTGGAATTTTTCCATCCGACAAAGGAGTGTCTTGATTTGCGGTTGATAAAATCTCCAACTCACCCGAATCATTTTTCACCAGCCACACCCAGCCTGAGCCAAATCTTTTTAAGCCTTCTTCCTCAAATTTTTGCTTAAAATCTTCAAAGCTGCCAAAAGTTTTATTAATCGCACCGGCCAATTCGCCAACAGGCTGGCCTGAGCCCTTTGCCATGCTATTCCAATACAATGTGTGGTTGGCAACTCCCCCGCCATTATTTTTTACGGCCTGGCGAATGTCCTCTGGCACAACATCTAAATTTGTCAGCAATTCTTCAACAGATTTTTCAAAAAGTTCGGGGTGCTTGTCCACCGCGGTGTTTAAATTGTTAACATATGCCTGGTGATGCTTATCGTGATGATAACGCAAAGTTTCTTCTGTAATATATGGCTCCAAATCTTTATAACCAAACGGCAACTCGGGCAAAATATATTTTTCCATGTTTTAAAATAGACGCTCGGCAACAGCTTTAAAAGTGTACGCTCACTCCGCCAGCGCGGAGTTCGCTCAGGTCCTCGCTCCTGGCGCCCCTCGCCAAAATGGCTCGGGGAACCAGCCGCCAGGGCTGCGAAGCCACTTTCAAACCTATTGCCTCGCCTTTAAATTATTCGGTCAAAAAAACTTAGCAACAGCCTTCGTTTTTAACTACAAACTCTTTTCTCTCTTCAAATTCCTGCTTTTTGCCTTTGTGCCATTGCTGCACGGGCCTGATATAGCCCACAACTCTGCTATAAACCTCGCAGGGCTGGAAATTGGTCAAAGCTTTGTTCGTGTCATAGCAGTCACTGCATTTGAACACATGGATTTTCTCGCCTGCGTTGTCATAGGACAAAAAAACCCCGTTTTTAATTTCTTCTCCTTCCATTTCTATTATTTTGCCGCAATCGTGGCAAAAATTTTGTTTTTCTTTTTCCATATTTTTTTTCCGCCGTAACGCGGATATTTAATTATATAAAAATATTTTTTTCTTCGTGGGATTTAATTTTACTCCCCTAAAAAACATCGGTCAACTGGCACTTATCCACAACAAAAAACCGCTCTATCAAGCGGCTTTTTCATCTTTGTTTTTTCCTTCAATTCTTTCTGATATCCTTATCAACCATACGCTTATTGCGGCTATTACCATTGTCAGCAGTATCGCATATATTAATTTTGCCACCACCGAGTTGCCGGAAAGCGGAAAAAGGTATTCTATTGTTGATTTTATTGCGTCATTCATCGCAAGACCCGCTACAAATCCCAATGCCGTAAGCAAATAACCTATAACCTTAACCTGCACTTCCCTGGCCAGCCTCTCTTGCTCTTCTTGAATTTTTTTAAGTTTTCCTCTCATACCTTTATTATATTACCATATGCTAAATTTGCAACCGCAATATTTTTGAAAAAAGAAATTATGCCTTTTTGCAAGCTCTCGCGTCTTTTTCCAGTTTTCGCTTTTATTTTCCAAAATATCCGCCATTGCCAAATATTTTATATTTTCGGCCTTAGCAATGTTTTTTCCGGCCAAATCCACCTGTTTTTCGTCTTTGAACGGGCTAACAAATAAAGAAGTTGTAAAAATCCCTATACCCTGCTCTTCTGCCAGCTTGGCAGTCTTTTGCAATCTCATTTCAAAACAATCATAACACCTGGCTCCCCTTTCCGGATCATCTTCTTTTCCTTTTATTTTCTTCTGCCATATTTCCGGCTCATAACTTGCCTCAAAAAATTCCACACTGTAAATTTCCGCCATTTTCACAACCGACTGCATTCTTTTTTCATATTCATCTTCGGGATAAATGTTTGGGTTGTAATAAAACAAAACAGGCTCAAAATCTTGTTTCAGCTTTTCTATAAGCGCCACAGCGCAAATAGCGCAGCAAATATGAACTAATATTTTCGGCTTTACCATACGATAATTTTATAACAAGCGAGGCCTTGCCTTTGCAAATGCATAACGGAGCCCCGCCAGCACGGTGTCGCCCGAAGGGCGACTGGCGGGGCGAGTTCTGAGGGAAATTTTTGCGCTGGCAAAAATTATCCCGTCAATTTGCAAAGGCAATGGCCGAGCGACTATATTATCAGCATCCCGTCGCCAAAAGAATAAAACTTAAATTTTTTAGCAATGGCAAATTTATAAATCTCCATAATTTTTTCCCTGCCGACAAGCGCCGCAACCAACATCAAGAGACTGGATTTGGGCACATGGAAATTGGTGACCATTCCATCAATGAAACCAAATTTGTACCCTTCTGAAATAAAAATATCGGTTTGACCTGACAAATTTTTAATTTGGCCATTTTTGGATGCAGCCTCCAGTGTTCTGGCAACAGTTGTGCCAACAGCGATAATTGGCTTGCCCTGATGCTTTGATTTATTCAGGAATTCCGCGGTTTTTTTGTTTATATTATAAAATTCAGAGTGAAGCTTTTTAGTTTCTAAATTTTCTTGGGTCAATGGGGAAAAAGTGCCAAGCCCAACGTGCAAAGTAACAAATTTTACGTTAATTTTCGCCTTTTTGAGGCTTGCCAAAACTCTTTTCGTAAAATGCAAACTTGCCGTGGGGGCAGCAACAGAACCAGAATGCTTTGCAAAAATTGTCTGATATTGCTGTTTTAACTGACCCTTTGAAAGAGGTGAATGTTTTATATATGGCGGAATCGGAGCCACTCCATATTTTTCTAAAACTGCATCGATTTTTTTGACATCAAACAAGGGTTTTAACAAATAAATCTTTTGGTCGCGGGCCGCAACTTCAAAAACAATGTTTTTATTTAACAATATTTTTGCGCAGACATTTAATTTTCTGTCAGCCAAAACTTCCAACAGGCCTCCCCTGGTTTTTAAATACAAAATTTCAACTTTTCCTCCTGTTTCTTTTTTTAAATTCAATCTTGCGGGCAAAACTTTTGTTTCGTTAAAAACCAAAACCGCGTTTTTGGGTAAATATTTCGCAATATTCAAAAATTTATCGCAATAAACCTTATCTTCCGTCCTGTTATATATTAAAAGACGCGCCTCGTCGCGAGGAGAGGCGGGTTTTTGGGCAATCAATTTTTCGGGCAGTTCGTAATTGTATTTTTGAATTACGTCTTCAAATTTTTCCATTTTTTATTTCCTGTCTTAATTTCTCGGCAAAAGTGTTAAAATAAAAAAGATTATGAAACGTTAAAAGCTTTAAGGCCGTAATTTCTCTGGCTTTTAATAAGTGTGATATGTAATTTCTTTTGTAATTTTGGCACACAAAACACATGCAGTCCGAATCCAGAGGCTCTCGGTCTTTTAAAAACTGAGACTTATTCAAATCAAGCTTGCCCTCTTTAGTAAAGGCAATTCCATGACGGGCATAATGCGTGGGAACGGTGCAATCAAATGTATCAATTCCAGCCTTAATAATTTGCTCCATATCTTCCAAATATCCGATGCCCAGCAGATGCCTTGGCTTTTTTTCCGGCAATTCTTGCAAGCACCAGCCTATCATGTTTGCCATTTGGCTTTTATCGTCGCCAAATTCACCGCCAATGCCAAATCCGTCAAAATCCAAGCCCCCGATAAACTTTGCTGATTGCTCGCGCAAATCTTTAAATTTCCCGCCTTGCACGATGCCAAATAGGGCTTGGTCTGATTTTTTGGCTTTTAGGCAGATTTTCGCCCATTTGTGGGTTTTCTGCAAAGAATTTTTAGTATATTCGTAATCTGCGATAGGACTGGTGCATTCATCGAAGGCAAAAATAATATCTGCTCCCAATTTTTCCTGAATCTTTATTGATTCTTTGGGGCCTAAAAACAGTTCCGCCCCATCAACCGGCGACCTAAAAAATACTCCATCATCTGTAATCTTTATTTTACTTGGTTGGGCTCCTGCCTCCACAACTTTTCCGCCAGAGGCGGATCCGCCTTTGGCGGATAAAACTTTACCCATTCCATAATCTCGGCCAAACCCCAAAGAAAACACTTGGAAGCCCCCAGAATCTGTCATTAGGGGCTTTTTCCAATTCATAAAATCATGCAAACCGCCCGCCTTGGCCACAATGTCTTGGCCGGGCTTTAAATGCAAATGAAATGTGTTGCAAATTAGCATTTGCGACTTTGCCTGCAAGGCCTCCTCGGATGTTAAAGTTTTCACGGCCGCCTGAGTTGCCACGCCAACCAAACAAGGAGTTTCCACAACTCCGTTTTCGGTTTCTAAAAATCCAAGTCGGGCCTGGCTTTTATTTGATTTTTTTGAAATTTTAAACTGCATTATTTAATGAATTATAGCGAGGTAACAGCTTTGAAAGTGGCTTCGCAGCCCTGGCGGCTGGTTCCCCGAGCCATTTTGGCGAGGGGCGCCAGGAGCGAGGACCTGAGCGAGTTCCGCGCTGGCGGAACGAGCGCACACTTTCAAAGCTGTTGCCGAGCGGTAAGATTTAAGGCTGTAAAATATCTTCTGTTCTGCCGTTTATTGAAATAATCACGTCTTCAATTGATGGAAACTGTTTTAAGGTTTGGGTTATCTGCGCTCTGATTGCTCCGACTTTACAAGACCCCCCAACCTGAAACTGCAGTTGTTCATCAAAATCAACAAGCGCGGAGGGCGGATTGGTTTTTTGAATGCTTATGTTATTCAATTTCACTCCGCTGTTTATATTCGTATAATATCCTGATTTTATTTCCTGCTGGGTCGGCCCCTTTAAAAGCTCCTCAATGGCCGCTCTCGCAATTGCTCCCGTCTTAGGAATGGTTCTTTTTACCTCAAAAACTTTATTGCAGCTGACTTGGGGGTCGAGATTGTTGTTATTAAAGAATACGCTCACCTCCATTGTTTCCGGCTCCTGTTCTTGTTTTACTGACACCAGCAATGAGAATTCTCTGTTATTTTCCGGTAAACCGCTGGCATTTTCATTTTTAAATAAAAGTGTTGCCGGTCCGCTGCTTGCTGGCACAAACTCGAGTTCCGCTTCAAATTGAGTCGGAAGCTGGGTCCAATCTGTTGTAGCTTTTAAAACTTCTGTGGCTAATTCGTTGCCTTTATAATCAAGCAGCGTGACTGTGCCAACTTGACCCTCAAAGCCCGTCCATCCTTGTCCGTTAACGTATCCTGCAATTTTCAACGGCGAAGAAATTTCCTGATCTTCCACCAGAGAACTCACAATAATCCCCCCCTGAATTGTCGGAGCCTGAACCTCAGATTGCGGTGTTTTATAAAAAACCAATATGCCAATTAAAATTAGAATAATAATTGCCAAGATTATTGGCAAGAGAATAATTTTCTTCATAGTATTGACTTTATCCTATCAGTAAAGTATAATAAAATCAAGCTAATAGTACGAATAAAAACGGCCTATTAGAAAGGTCGTTTATTCTTATTTAAGAAAAACACAATGTTTAACGGAAATAACAACAGAGGAGGTTTTGCACCAAGAGAAATGGTAAAAGGAAACTGGAAATGTTCCGAATGCGGAACAGAAATCACAGAGATGCCTTTTGAGCCATCTCCTGATAGACCAATCTATTGCAGAGAATGCTGGTCAAAAAAGAGACCTCCAAGAACAAACAGATACTAATCTTTTGTTTAAAAAATGCCGCAGAAATGCGGTGTTTTTTTGCATAAAAATTTCCAAGTGTTATACTATAATAATTGTTAATATAAAAGATGGAAAAGAAAAAAGAAATTATTAAAAATTTAAAAAATACTTATTGCAGATTGAGGGCTTCAAAGATAGAAGGTGTTGGAGTTTTTGCGGTCAGGGATATTCCAAAAGGAAAAGACCCCTTTGCCGGCATTAAACAGGGCAAGTGGCATAAGTTTGAAGCAAAAGAGATAAAAAAGTTGGATAAAGAGGTTTTAAGAATGATTGATGACTTTTTTGTGATAGAAAAAGACGGCTCGGTATATATCCCCGAAACGGGATTAAACGGAATTGACATTTCTTTCTTTGTAAATAATTCAAAAAATCCAAATTTAAAAATTGTCGGAAATGGTAAGGACGAAGCGCTTATTTTTAAAGCGGCAAGGCCGATAAAAAAGGGTGAGGAATTAACTATTTCTTATTCAACCTACGACGACAAGTATAAATAAAATGAATGGAAACGGAAACAACCATGCGCCAATAACGCCAAAAAAGTTTTTATTCGTAAGCTGGGAAAGTTTATCGGGAGACATAGCTTATCAAATAAAAAAAGAGGGTCATGAGGTTAAGGTCTACATTAAAGCCGAATGGGATAAAGATGTATACGACGGATTTTTAGATAAAGTTCCTGATTACAAGCAATTTATAGACTGGGCCGATGTTATTGTTTTTGATGACGTGGGATTTGGACAAGAAGCGGATGAGCTTAGGCAGAAGGGCAAGCTTGTTGTAGGCGGTTCCGCATACACCGACAGGCTTGAAGAAGACAGGGAGTTCGGCCAGTCAGAAATGAAAAAAATGGGGATGCTTACTTTGGCTCATTGGGATTTTTCAAACTATGACGAAGCTCTAAAATTTATAGAACAAAACCCCGGCAGATATGTTTTTAAGCCATCTGGATTTTTGGGGTCGGATTCAAAAGGCATCTTATTTTTAGGCAAAGATGAAGACGGCAAGGATATTCACGAAATTTTAAGATCAAACAAAATAGTTCTTGAAAAAAGGGTAAAACAATTTCAACTGCAAAAATTTGCCCAAGGAGTCGAGGTGGCTGTTGGAGCATTTTTTAATGGCAAAGACTTCATTTATCCTGTTAACATAAACTTCGAGCACAAAAAATTGTTCCCCGGCGATATCGGTCCGTTTACCGGCGAAATGGGAACCTTAATGTACTGGTCAGGCCCCAACACAATTTTTAGAACGACTCTTGAAAAAATGGGTTTGGAAATCAGAAAGTCCGGCTATGTGGGTTATGTGGATATAAATTGCATTGCAAACGCAAGAGGAATTTATCCTCTTGAATTCACTTGCAGGTTCGGATATCCGCATATCTCAATTGCGATGGAGGGCATAACCGCCAATATCGGAGAATTTTTATATATGCTGGCAAAGGGCGAATCCTTTGAATTAAAAACCAAAAAAGGATTTCAAATAGGTGTGTGTTGCGTGGTTCCCCCATTCCCCTACTTTGACAAGGCCGAAATGGAAATTTACAGAGACCTGTCGATTATCTTTAAGAAACCGAGTTTGGATGGGGTGCATTTAGGAGACGTAAAGATGACGGATGGCAACTGGCAAATTGCGGGAGAATCAGGATATGTTTTAGTGGTGACCGGCTCGGGCACAACCGTTGAGGACGCCAGAAAACAAGTTTATGGCAGAATTGAGAATATCTTATTGCAAAATATGTTTTACCGTACCGACATTGGGTTGGGCTGGTACGAAGATTCTGATAAATTGCAAACTTGGGGATATTTATACTAAAAAAAGCGGGGTTAAAATCCCCGCTTTTAATATTACTTAAACGAAGCTCTGCCGCCGACTTCCAATCTATAGGCCTCGATAAGGCCGGCGTTAATCTCTAATACATAATAAGCTCTGGCAGTCGGGGTGATGTTTTGGCATTCGCCTTCACCGCAAGGTTGGGCATTTTCTTTCATAAACACAACATTGCCATCTTTATCCATCCAAATTAAATCCAAGGGAATTTCCATATTTTTCATCCACATCGGATAAATTCCATCTCTATCAAAGACAAAAAGCATTCCGGAGTTTTCATCAAGGCTTTCGCGCAACATAAGCCCGTTTTTCCTTTCGGTGGAAGTTCTTGCCAGCTCAACCGAAAAACACCTCTCATAGTCTTGATAAAAACATACTTTTGAAATTCCCGATTTCGAAGAAATCAACGGAGGCAAATTTTGCATCAAAAAATAAATCCCCCCGACGACAACTCCCACAACAACAAAAAAAATAATTATTTTAAAAAATAAATTCATTTTAGTTTAGCTTGATATTTAGGGGACAATAGCTCCGATAAAGCATTTGATGCCACCCATTTTGCAGCTTTTGAACTTTTCTTTTGGCCCATTTCGCGTATTTCCTGGGATAATTTTATGGCTTCTTTATTAAGAGCCATGTTCCGCTTTCCTATTTGTCTTAATGCCCAGTTTACTGATTTCTTAACAAAATTCCTTTCGTCTGTCGCATATTTTTTAATTAAAGGGAAAAATTTTAAAAAGTCCGCATCTTTCATTTCTTTATTTTTTACTGCCAATACCGCCATTAAAGAAAATGCCGTTCTTCTGATAAACTCCTCTTGGGATTTTGTCCATTCAAGAATATTTTTTCGGCATATTTTTGACTGCCAAAAAAGATTCATGCAGCACTGGTCCACAATATCCCATGAGTCAAATAATTTTACCCATTCATCTACTTCTTTTTCTGTCAGCTTTTCGTGTTCTGCTATTATTGTGGCCAATATCTTTGCCTCGTGAACGCCTGATTTAAAAAGCGCGAGAGCAAGCTCATGATCTTTTTTTATCTCTTTTGCCATTCGCCTTATATCGGGCATAGAAACGCCGTAAACCTGAGCCTTTGGCCTTATGCCAAATCTGCGCATCCCCGCGATGTTTTTAGGATTTTTAAGAGATTTTATTTTATCGACGATGTCCTTGGATTTCATTGGCTGCAATAATTGGCAGGTTCGGAAAATAGGCCTCTATGGATTTGGCTTTCAGGGCGTAATAGTAAAACAAAAAAGACAGGATGACAATAATTATCGTAGCGGCAATCGTGATAAAAATATCAAAAATTGATTCGTCCTCTATTTTGTTCTTTTTTGGAGCCTTCATATTTATTTATTTTACCATAGAAAAAATCCTTGGCAAGACAAATAAAAAAATAGGTCTCCTGTTAGGATCCGGAGGCAAATTGCATGGTTTGCCGAAGGCAAAATTTGCCGAGGACATGAGCCAATTTCGTCGCTTCTGGTCGCGAGAAATTCCCGCGAAGCGGGATTTCCCGACCTGGGCGGAATGAGCGTCAAACAGGAAGCCTATTTTTATTCGCGATTAATAATAATCCTTAACCTTTTTGAGTTCTTTGTGTTTTCTGAGTTTTTCCAATGCTTTTGCCTGGATTTGCCTGATTCTCTCTCTTGTAACGCCAAACTCCTCCCCTGTTTCTTCTAGGGTATGCATTACTCCGTCTTCAAGACCGAATCTCATTCCCAAAATTTTCAATTCTCTTGGAGTAAGCTCTCCTGAAATTTCTTTCAGCCTGTCTTTTAATAGATTTCTTGAAGCTTCTGTATTTGGGGCTATTGTCTTGTCGTCTTTTATAAACTCGGCCAGCACCGAATCCTGTTTATCCTTATCTTCTCCTACGGGGGTTTCCAAGGAAACGGCTTTCTGGGCAATTTTTCTGATATGATGGACTTTATCCACCTCTAATCCCATTTCAGCCGCAATTTCCTCGGCAAGAGGCTCTCTGCCAAGCTCTTGCAATAAAGATTTGCGCACTTTTGTGTATTTTGAAATTGTTTCTATCATGTGCACAGGAATACGGATTGTCCTGGCCTGGTCAGCCAAAGCCCTTGTAATCGATTGCCTGATCCACCAGGTCGCATAAGTCGAAAATTTATAACCCTTCCTCCAATCAAATTTTTTAACAGCCTTGAAAAGCCCCAAATTTCCCTCTTGGATTAAATCCAATAAAGTTAAATTTGGGCTGCGGCCCACATATTTTTTGGCAATAGAAACCACAAGCCTGAGGTTTGCCAAAGCAAGCCTGTTTTTTGCCTCTTCGTCGCCTGCTTCGATTCTCTTTGCCAATTCTTTTTCTTCCCTTGCCGACAAAAAGCTTGATTTGCCGATTTCTTTCAAATACATTTGAATAGGATCTATCTTGCCAATCAGGGCCTTTTTTTGCTTCTTTTCTTTTTGTTTTTTAGTTTCCAAAAAGTCCTGCATTTCTTTTATCTCTATGCCCTTTTCCCTGAAGTCGTCATACATCTTTTCAAAGCCCTCTATATCTCTTTCAATATTTGGAAAAACATACAAAATCTCCGCCGTTGTCACAAAGCCTCGTTCCTCGCCTTTTCTCTGCAATTTTGCAATTCCTTCTGCGTCAAAAACGGGCTTTTTTTGTTTTTTTACAGCCGTCTTTTTTGCCGCTTTTGTTTCTTTTTTTGCTTTTTTAGCGACTGTCTTTTTAGATTTTTTTATTGCCATAATGCAGTTCTTTGGCTTTAATATTAAACTCCTTTTTTAATTCTTCAATTTTATCCGCATTTTCCTCTGCCGCGATTTGCATGGATAAATTTTCCAGAGTACTTCTTAATTTTATATCTTTTAACTGAGCTAAGCAAAGCTCTGCTTCTTCGGGGCCCTCATTTTCCAGTTCAACCTCGGCCCTTAAAGCCAGTGTGTCAAAAAATTCTTTATGCTCTGTTGCCTTGGAAATGTCGGCAAAGACCGTCCTCAGATCTTCTTCTGTTTTTGACTCGTCGTCTCTGGCAAATATCGGCATTGAAGCCTCTTTGGCCTTTTCTAAAAAGCTTTTAATGTTTCCCGAAAACAAATACATATCCTGTGCTTTTACCAAATTCAGGCTGTAAGGGCTTTTTAATATCAAAGAAATAATTCTCTCTTGCAGCATTTTTATTCTTCCCTCGGGTGTGCTGGCTCTTATTACTTTTGTTCCGACGTCGGCCTTAGCTGCCACTTGGGCAACGGCTTCTATCTTTACTTTGGCCAGTTCTGCCATTACAGCATCTTCTTTGACTCCCAACTTGGGCGCTAATTTGCCTATCCATAAAGATTGCTCTATTTTGTTTGGCAACCTTTTTATAGCAGGCAAAATTATATTTTCTATTGCCAGCCTGCCCTGCTGCGTATTTTTGTCAAAATGCAAAAAGGCTGTGTCAAAATAATAATCCATTATGCCTCTTGCGTTTTTAACAGCTTCTTGCCAGTTTTGCGGGTTTTCTAAAATAATTTCAGCTGGGTCTTTGGCATTATCATAGGCATTCACCACTTTCAGATTAAACCCCTGGGCCTCTGCCAAGGCAATGCTTCTTTTTGTGGCATTGTCGCCGGCTGCATCCATATCAAAACTCAAAAGCAAATTATCAGTATGTCTTTTTAAAATTGGCAGGTGTTTTTCTGTCAAAGCCGTGCCAGACACCGCAATCGTGTTATCAAAGCCCGCCTGATGGCACATTATGGCATCCATATAACCTTCTGTCAAAACCGCCTGATTATTCTTTCTTACGGGAATCTTGGCAAAGTTAAGCCCGTAAAGAACCGAACTTTTATCATAAAGCGCAGTTTGGGGCGTATTTATGTATTTGGCAATCTCTTTATTGTCTGCATCCTTAAAAACTCTGGCGCCAAAGCCTATTGGTTTTGAATTTGCGTCAAAAATCGTAAAAATAATCCTGCCGCGAAACCTGTCATAAGGCTGCCCACCTTTGTCAGACTGCACCGCCAAGCCGGCTTTTACAATTTCCTGCCTGGTAAATCCTTTGCCTACCAAATAATCCGACAATCCCTGCCAAGTGTCAGGAGCATAGCCTAACCTCCACTTTTTAATCGTTTCCGGCTCCAATCCCCTGCCCAGCAAATATTCTTTTGCTTTTTGTCCCCAACCGGGACCTGAAAGCTGTTTTTCAAAAAACGCGGCCGCCAACTCGCAAATATCATAAAGCCTTTGTCTTTCTGTATTTTCCTTTGGGTTTTTATTATAATGTTTTAACTCTACGCCAGCTTTTTGAGCTAAGATACGCAATGCCTCGGGAAACTCAACTCCTTCTATTCTTTTAATAAATTCGAAAATATCGCCTCCTGCGCCGCATCCAAAACAGTGCCACATTTGCCTGGCGGGTGAAACGAAAAAAGACGGCCCCTTTTCTGAGTGAAAAGGGCAGACGCCCCTGTGATTTATTCCGGTTTTTGTGAGTTTCACATATGAACCCACAACATCCAGAACATTCAGCCTGTTTTTTATTTCCTCTATTTGCGGATCCACGGTTAAAAACTTAGTGGCTTCATCTTGCCACAAAATGCCCAAAAAAGCAACTTCATTTTAGGAGCTTTTTTAATAAAATTGGCAACCAGTGTTTTTTGTTATATTCTTGGAGCTGACCCTTCTTTTTAAGTGAAATTATAAAGCCTTCAATTTTGTTAAGCCTTTTCTGCTCAGTTTCTTCAAGTAATAAAAGCCCGTCCGTTATGGCATCATGCCAAATTTTATCTCTGGTTTCGCGCAAAAACTCCTCTCCTCTGGCATACGCGGGATACCACCTTTGCTCGTTATCCTGCACAAAACTTTTATACGTATGCTGAGCCCAATTTATGGCTTCTTTTATATTTCTTTTGTATAAAATGCAAAAACAGGCAATAATTTTTGAATAAATATATTCTCTGGCCGAAACTCTATTGCCCGATCTTATGCCATTTTCACAAAGCTCAGAAAATTTGACTAAACTATATTCCCCGTCGCTTTCATCTGCTAACCAATCCCTGCCGGTAAAATTGCCTATATGCGCCCCATAGGCTCCATGATACGACGACGCTTTCGGGTCTGGCAAATAATATAAGCTATATGAGTTTTCTATAAGACGGCAGGCAAACTCCTGCTCTTCCCCAATCTTGTTTGGCCATGTTGCAAAATCAGGAAACCCTCCCACATCCAAATATTTGCTTCTGTCTATTATAAAATGGCCCCAAGTCTGGTAAACTTCTATGGGCTTGAAAATCTTTAAGGTTTTATTTAAAAACCTGTTTTTTGAGGTTATATATTCTGTCGGAACAGAATTAAAAGATGCGCTGGAATTCCCTCTTTTTATAAACGTTTTTGTGAGGTCGGCAATCGGCAAGGCCGCTTTTGGAAAAGACGACCTGTCATAAACAGGCAGCACAAGCACAGAAAAATTTCTGTCGGATTTTTCCAACTTTTTCATCACGAGCATTGCCGTAAATGTCAAATAAGGAGCTGAAACACAGTCGTCATCCAAGAAAAACAAGTATTTTGAGCCAGCCAGCTTTGCCCCGATGTTTCTGGAGGTTGAACTGCCTTTTTGGGTTTCGTTTTTAAGATATTTTATTTTTACACCCTTCTTGGAAGATGCCTGGATTTCCAAATCGTCAACGACTTCTTTTGTATAATCTGTTGATGCGTCATCTACAACAACTATCTCTGCCACAGGCAGTTTCTGGCGTAAAATAGAGATGATGCACAAATATAAAGGGTTGTATTTATAATTTTCAGAATCTTTGGCAAAGGGACATCTGTTGTAAGTTGGAATAATGACGCTTATGTCTGCTTTTTTCTTTTTGCCGTTGATTTTGAATTGCGAAAAATAGTCGGGTTGAAAAAAATCTTTGCTAAACTCTTCTTGTAGTTCTTTTGTGTCCATTTAGTTGGCATTAATTTTAAACGGGCAAATCAGCCACATCGCCGCTTAGCAGATGCAGATGCAAATGGTCAACAATTTGCCCGCCGTCGCGGCCAACATTGAAAACCAGCTTATAGCCCTGCAACCCCTCTTTTTCTGCGATTTCTTTGGCAGTAAAAATCATTTCTGCCACAATGTCTTTGTCTTGAACATCCAAGGTTTTAACTGATTCAATATGCTTTTTAGGCACAACTAAAATGTGGGTTTTGGCCTTTGGGTTTATATCCAAAAAGGCGAAAACATTGTCGCTTTCAAAAACTTTTTTGGAAGGAATTTCGCCTTTGGAAATTTTACAGAAAATGCAATCCATTACCTGATTTCGTACACCAAATTTATTGTAATTTGAACCTGTTGTTCGCCGGATTCCACCTGAGCTATTTCTCTGGCAGACTCAGAGGATGCCATATCATTCATCACTTTTGCTGAAGAATATTGAACAGGCGCATAATAATAATCTTCATAAACATTGATTATGTCGCCAAGCTTGATGCCGGCCTGATGAGCAATCGTCTGCGCCTTGGCCTTAGCGGCAGCTATCGCTTTATCCCTGGCCTGTGTTTTAGCCTTCTCTTCGTCTTCTATTGAAAATCTCAAATCGCTTACAATATTCGCGCCATTTTCGGTGGCAACACTGAGAATGTCTCCAATTTTATCAAAATCCCTTATTTTAAGGTCTATGTTTTGCGTTATTCTATACCCCTCAAGAACCTGTCCTTTATCCTGCGTCCAATTATATTGAGGCGAAACGGAATATTGCGTTGTTTGAATGTCTTTTGCTTCCAAACCCAAGCTTTTTACACCGTCAATGATTTTATTCATTGTCTCGGTATTCTCTTGGGTTATATTTTTAACATCCTTGCCGTCGGTCTGGATGCCAAGAGTCAAGGCTGCAATATCAGGAGCAGCATAAACCTCTCCTGTGGCGGAAATGGTGATTTGATTTGCATCTTCAATATCTCCCGCCTTGTATGTGTAAAATACTATCCAGGCAAAATATGCAATACCAATCACAAGAATTAAAACAAGCAAAACATATAGCCTGTTTGATAGATCAAATTTTTTAGATTTTGTTTCAGGTGCCATACTTTTAAAATTTAATTATATAAATATTATAAAATAATCCTAAAAAGCAACAATGCCCCCGCTAATACGGCCAACGGCAAAGAAATAATAAAAACAACTATGCCGAATCCAAAAAATATCATGGCAAAAATAGCATACATTATAATCAACACAGAGCCGACTATTTCCCATCTGAAAGCGATAATAACCCCAATTAACAGGACCAGCCATGGCAAAGCGTTGGGCAAATTGTTAAATCCCCCGCTGCTTTCAAATCCCGACATCAAAGAAAAAATCAGCCAAAACAAGGCTATAACCAACAACAAAACTTTAATTATGATACTTATTGCTGTTTTGTTCATATTTTTTATCTTTATTATTTTAGCCTAAAAGAAGCTTTTACCGTTACCATGACTTCTTTTTCAACGGTTGAGGTATCATAGTTGCCGTAGTCAGAAATATCAATGGAATTTGGCGATAAAACCTGCACCACTCCGCTTGAAGCCTCTTGAACACTGCCCACTCGCCTGCCTGTACCCTCGGCAATTTTCTCGGCTCTGGATTTTGCGTCTTTTATTGCATCAGACAATAAAGAAATTCTCAAATCGGGCAATCCGGAATAATAATATTCCAATGACTGCACTGTTGCCACTGCCCCCTGCGAGACCAAATCCGGAATTTTTTTAGAAACTTCTGTTATCTTATTAACATCTCCTGATTGCACGGTTATTATCTGAGAAAGCTGATAGCTTTGTTCGGAACTGCCTTCCTTATAGTAATTCTGATACATTGAAACAGGGCTTTCTGTTATTGCCGAAGCCTCCACGCCGGCGTTTTGCAGCATCGCTTTGGTCAAAGACAAATCGCTTGAAATTTGGCCGTATCCGTAAGACAAATCGCTAATTGCGACCGTTCTAGACAATGAGATCACCAGTTTTGCCTGATCAGAGGTCACATTTGTTTTGGCAGATCCGGTTACTGACAGCACATCCTTAGTGTTTGCCAGCTGGCCATAATAATAGAATAAGCCAAACACGGCTGCCGCCAAAATCAGGGCGATGCCTATTATAAAACTGGCAGAATAATCTTTATCTAAAAATTTGAATTTCATGATTTTTTGTTTCTTTATATTATTATACCACAAATAAAGATAAAGCAACAAAGCGAGCTTGTTGCTTTTTTACGAACGCAGTGGCATATATGGTTTCTAAGATATATGCCACAAAACAAAAGTCCCCAGCAACAATGCAAGACGCAATATTGATGGGGACAAACAAACGAGGATGGAACTCAGGCAAAAGCCTTACGCTGCGGCTTTAAAATGCGCCGCAATGTCTGCTTTTTGCAAAAGCCCTCCCTTAATGTAGTCAATCAGGGAATATAGAGTGACAGCCGCTGCCACGCCAATCAGGCACAGCTGAGCTATGCGGGAAGCCTCGGTATCGGGCAATGCCAAATGCAGCACAACCACTGCTATCTGAGCAGTTGCCTGCGAAACGGCCTTAACCTTGCCTGACCACCGGGCAGCCATTATAAACTGCTTTTGCGCCAGGTAAACCCTGATGTAGGCCACTATCTGGTCGCGAAACAAAAAGATGGCGGCTACATAGGCCGGCATCCAGCCTGCTGCCACAAATCCCATCCACACCAGGCCGTGATAGACGGAGTCGCACAAAGGGTCAAATATCTTGCCCAGGTCTGTAACCTGCCCCGTGGCGCGGGCCAGCGCGCCATCAAGCGCATCTGTCAGCTCGGCCAGCAGCATCACAACCAAACATAATGCCAGGCTTAGCTGAGTATCCAGACACAAAAGGCCAAGAGCCAATGGGGCAAACACCACCATGCGTGAAGCGGTCAGCCAGTTCGGATTTATTTTTCTCATCGCTATCAACCTCCCTGAAGGGAATGAGGAATTTGGAAAGGTGCTTATGGCAAACAATATCATAACCACACCTTGTTTGCAAACAAAAAAACACCAGCATATCCTGGCGTTTTTTTGTTGTTTTTCTATC
Organism: uncultured Candidatus Saccharibacteria bacterium; assembly: GCA_964592355.1. Classification (GTDB taxonomy): domain Bacteria; phylum Patescibacteriota; class Minisyncoccia; order Minisyncoccales; family Staskawiczbacteraceae; genus XYD1-FULL-39-28. The sequence continues at coordinate 22,739 of CAZQBZ010000001.1, read as the reverse complement.
AAAGCTACTCGGCCTGAATATCCTGGGGCATTTGACCCTCTGGAGTTTGGCCCTCCGGAGCTTGTGTTCCAGGCTGCTGTCTTATATTTCTGTTTAGTGAATCCGATCCGGAATTAACATCATTCTCCGTTTCAGAATTTGATCCGGAATTAACATTATTTCCGGAATTCCTGACACCCCCAAATCCATCTGGTATTTCAGAGAATCTTCCCGGACCAGATGACTTTCCAAACAAATATCCTGAACCGAATCCTGCCGCAAACACGACGATAACCACTAACAGCCATGTTATAATTTTTTTGGTTTTATTGTCCATAATTTTTATTATTTCTGACGTTTTTAGCGTAGCGATATAATACTGCGAGCGTAAGCTCGTGGATTTATATTTATTCAAAATCATATTGCGCCAAAAAGGAGATCTAATTATCTCCTTTTAGGGGCGCAACCTCAAATGCTATTTAGCATCGGATTGATTATTAATATTGCCGAAACCTTTGCGCTCTCCCCCAAACCCTGGCATATTGCCTACAAATTTGAGGTATTCTTCTGAAATTCCATTATCAGTTGCCCATTGTTTTAAGGCATCCTGCTTGGATTTCATTTCTGCCTGTCGGGCAGTTCTTTCGGCCTCCATTTCTTCCTTTGTTTTTGAAGTTGAAGGCTTTCCAGGCGCCTGCTGGCTCATTGCTGGCTTTTCGGCCTGCAACTCTGCGCGTTTAGCCAAGATTAAATCCATTTGAGCCTGTGTCAATTTGCCGTCAGATACAGCTTGGGTTAATTCGTCTTTAACCTTTTGCTCCATCTGCGCCTGTGTCTCTTGCATTTTTGCATCACGTTCAATTTTTTCTTCATCTCTGTATTCATCAAAAACCGCCTGGACATCATTTTGGCTCAAATTAAACTTTTGAGCTATTTTTGCCACTATGCCGGCCATTGGGTTAGCGTCTTGCGCCTGGGAAGCGTAAGCAGCCGCCCCGACAGAGGCCAGAAGCAGCGCCGGAACTATGGCATACAAAAAATATTTCTTATTCATTTATATTCACATTTTTTGGTTTTAATATCCGACCTTTCTAAAAGCCTATACGAAAAAAGGGAATATAAAGGGTTCTCAACTAAAAATACGCGAAAAATCGCGTATTTTTGATCTATATCTTGTTTTTCGTTATTATTTGTCTTTATTTCGCATCCAGTTTATAATCTCTCTCATATATTATTTATTTCCAAAAGCAGGGGCAATTAATTCAATATAATCTGTTATTACTCCGTCAACTGGCAAATTTTTCGCCCATTCAATTTCCTCTGCAGTATCGGCCATTAAAAACACGGCGCTATTGTTATCTTGGGCCTTTTTAATGAAGCTATAAGGCCAGCCCCACATATACTTAGAGTATTGCTTAGTCATTACTATAGCCAAGTCACTGCATTCATCCCCAAAGCCTAATATGCCAAAACTGGCAACATATTTAATTATGCAAGATTTCATTTCCGAACGATTAGCCAATAAGCGCTTTGTTTCTGGAACCTCTTTTTGCAAGTAGTCCCCCATTTCTTTAGAGCTCCAAAAAAATATCTTTTGTCTTTGTTCTTCTTTAAGTTCTTTTAATACACTAATCAGCAAATCGGTCGTTTCCTTAGTGCGATCCTTATGATCAATTAAAAATTTTTTATCGGGAAATTCTTTTAAAACTTCTTGAAGAGTTGGCATTTTCCCTATGCCTTTTCCTCTATATGGATATGTCTGCCCATCGTCATAAGTGAAACCATAACCGACATCAAGTTTTTTAAGCTCATCTGCCGTGTAGTCGCCAATCTTTCCATGTCCATCCGTTTTACATTCCAAATTTTCTTCATGGCTTATCATTAAAACATTATCCTTGCTTGATCTGATGTCAATTTCGACAATCGTTGCTCCTAACTCAAACGCCTTCTTAATTGATTCAATAGTGTTTTCAATATATGTTTGATCTTCTGTCGGCTTATAAATATGGGTTGCCTCGCATCCCGTCGCCAAATCATATTCTCCCTGCTTCCACATCACATGCGCGCCTCGATGAGCAAGTATTTCAAAATTCTTAGAATTAATATTCTCCGGGCTCCCAGGATAAAAATATTGAAACGAGGCAAAAATAATTACGAATAATATAATTAATAGAGTTAATAGTAGGTATTTGTTCATATTATTATAATACACCCGGCCATTTTATCTCTGCAAGGAGTCTTGATTTTTCGCGCGCTGGCAACGCAACTCTGTTCATGGCAACATATACAAAAATTCTGAGACGACATAGGGTAAAAATAATTATAAGAACCCTTTTTACCTCACCAACCCTCCTACCAGGTATCTGCAAATTAAAAGCCCTATCGTGGGCATTTAATTTTGCGGAGAAGGTGGGACTCCGCTCGCCACGGCTCGCTAGAACCCCTCCAAATCACCCCGACCCCCGGCTTTAAAAACCCTCGGTTTTTAATATTTTCCGACACGGAGTGATTTGAGGTTCTCGCCCCACCAATTTTCATTAAAAAGCATCCACATTGTGGATGCTTTTTAATACAAGCGGGCACGCCCGACGCTTATTATAACCCTCCAAGACACTCCCTACATAGAGAGCGTTCGCGAAGCAATAAAAGCAATTAAGCAACTAACTAACTGACTTTTTTCTCTTCTTCTCTGAAATAATCACGAGCCTTAAGCTGTACATAATAATCACAGTACACTTTCATAGCAATAACTTCTGTCAATGTAATAGGATGATATTTTTCTCTTTTTTCATCCTCGTCCAACATCTTTCCCAGCTGAAGTGTACGATCGATTTCTTTTAGTTCCCCTACTTCCTTTAACTTGTTTTTAACGGCATTCATAAAATCGGCCTTACTATCCCAATCTCCTAAGGCTATCATGGCATGCTTTAACGCTTTATAAAACTCATCAAACGCATTAACTTCCAGTCGCAGATGAATGTCAGTCTTACTGAAAAGAGTCAATGCCATTGCATAAGATTTCAAATACTCCTCTAGCTTTTTGGAATTACGAAGGAGGTAAGCTGCCATGTAATTTACATTTTGCATTTCTTTATCGTCAAGAACAAACATCCCTTGGTCAAAATTAACATTCAACCTTTTTGGGGGAACAATACCAATCTTTACTCCTCCCTTCGGATCTCGTTCCAGGTCTAAAATTTCTTCATAATATTTTTCAATATCTTTTTGCACATTCCACCAAAAAACACCGAGTGTGGCTACATTAAGAGCAACGATGAGCGTCTTTGCCATGTAGAGACCGTGTTCCCAGAGACCCTGAACCAGCAACTTTTTTGGAAAAGTAAAATCAATTATTATCTCGCCCTTTGATAGCTTCTTTGCACCCTTTTTGTCCGACTTGTACAATTTAATGTTGTCTATACCGGAATTCCAACTTGCGAAAGCGCCATTCCTAATAGAATGAGATGGTGTTTGTATTCGCACTCGCATTTTATATTTTGGTTTAAGAGCATCTTTTTCTTCGGGTGTTCGTCTTTCAATTTCTTCCTTTGCAAGCTTACGCATTTCCTCTTCATGCTTTTTAAATTCTTGCCGCAACCACTTTATCCATTCACCGCCCTGTTGTAATTCTACAAATTTATCCAATGATGGCTTACTAAATATATATTTCCTAATATCAGGATTTTCTAAAGCATTAAAATACCACAATAATATTTCGGTATCAACCTCATCTAATGGTTTTATTTCCTTACTTTTTTCATACTCTAACCGAGCCCTTGTAAGGTTTATAAGCATGGTTAACTCCTTATCCTCAACCCGTTTATCTAAAGGAAGAGGATTATCTGGGTTTGTATAAAGTGATTCGAGTCTCCTTTTGTGAAGGGTCGTAGCGAGATGAATATTATCTTCTAAATTCTTTTTAAGAAGCCCCTGACTGTCAATAACGCTTTCACCCCATATCGCCCAAAACGCCTTCTTTACGTGATCATACATTGCAGCATATAAATCCTCATTTCGCTTACCTGCAACATCGTTAGTATAATTTATGGTGGCGATTACAGCCTCTCCTATTTCTTCTAATGCCAAAAGACCCAAATGAAAGCACACATGATCGACTCCTTTGCCTATTTCTCTCTCGGCCATTGACAATAAGGCTTCGGCATTTGCTAGGCATGAATTTCTAAGAGATATAATTTGTTCTTGATTATTACCAGACATGTTAATACAAGTTTTAGTCTACGCTAAAACTGGACAATGTCCAGATTGCCTTAACAGATATGGGTTATATTAAGCTTTAAAAAGCGGAGAAGGTGGGACTCGAACCCACGGGCCCCGTTAAGGGCACGCCTTTCCAGGGCGTTGCAATAGCCGCTATGCGACTTCTCCAGGGTATATCAGCGGTTATCCGCCAAGCTTTCCTAAAAGCTTATTTTTTATCTTTTGAGCCTCGTATGTGTCCACTTCGTCGGTCTGATTTGTCTGCATCTTTATTACTTTGTCTTTTAATTCCCATTCTGTCAAGCCGTCAACGAGGTCTTTGTCAAAAATAGCCTTGAGATAATCCCTTTCTTTGTCGCTGAAAGGAAAAAGCTCTTTTATAATATTATTGAACTCGTCCCTATAAATTCTTTTATCATTCATAATGATTATTTTAATTATTAACATCCATTCCGCGAAGGGCCTGGATGCGCTCTTCGATTGGCGGATGGGTCATAAATAATTTTACGAACCAGTTTGTTTTTTGCTTTCCCTTGTGGGGGTTATCAATAAACAAACTCGCCGTTGCTTCATTTTTTACCCTCATTGGTGTGGCGTCTTGCGAAATTTTTTCAAGAGCAGAAGCCAGGCCCTCCGGATACCTTGTTAGAAGCGCCCCGTCGGCATCTGCTAAAAATTCACGCTTGCGAGAAATTGCCAGTTGTACCATACTGGCTGCAATCGGAGCCAGAATGGCGGCAATGATTGCCAAAACCACAAATATCACACCTCCCTTGTTATCGTCAGAATTTCTATGCCCGCCAAAAGAGCCAACTCTCAAAAACATATTTGCCAATATCGCAATTACTCCCGCCAAAATCGCAACGATTGTGCTGAGCAGCATATCTTTGTTGCCTATGTGCGAAAGCTCATGCGCCAAAACGCCTTGAAGCTCTGTTTTATCCAATCTTTGTAAAAGCCCCTGGGTAACGGCAACCACGGCGTGTTTTGCATTGCGTCCGGTTGCAAAGGCATTGGGCTGGGCTTCGGGCAAAATATATATTTTGGGCACTGGCAGGCCTGCCGTGATGCACAAATTTTCAACCAGACGATAAAGCTCTGGGTTGTCTTTTTTCTCAATCGGGCTGGCCCTGTACATTGACAGAACAATTTTGTCAGACCACCAATAGCTGCCAAAACTTGAAAATATGCTTATAAAAACAGCGACATACAGAATTGTTGTATCGTTTAAGGCGTAACTGAACAGCCAGCCAATGGCGATGATAAAGACCAAAAACCCAGTTAACAAGAACCAGGTTTTTCGCGTGTTTGAATCTGCTTGCGTATATAATGTTGACATTAAAACTTTACTGCAACGGGATCTTTTTCGGCTCCTTTTGCTTCAAAAAGCTCCATCTGCTTGAATCCAAAAATGTTTGCGATTATGTTGCCGGGGAATTGCTCAACTTTAATGTTCAAATCCCTGACATTTGTGTTATAAAACCTGCGGGCTGCCTGAATTTTGTCTTCTGTGTCTGTAAGTTCGCGCTGTAATTCCAAAAAGTTTGTTGAAGCCTTCAAGTCCGGATAATTTTCAGAGATTGCAAACAAACTTTTTAATGTATCAGACAGCATATTTTCTGCTCCTGCTTTTTCGTGAATATCTTTTGCTCCCATTGCGGCTGCCCTTGCCTGGATAACTTTGTCTAATGTTTCCCTTTCGTGTGTTGCATAACCCTTTACTGTTTCAACCAAATTTGGAATTAAGTCATACCTTCTTTTTAGTTGCACATCGATATCCGACCAAGCTTCTTTTGCCCTGTTTTTCAACACTACAAAGCCATTAAATGCCGCAATCACCCACAGGGCGACAACCACGACAACGGCTAAAATTATATATCCTATCATAGTTATTTTGGCAAATCTTCAAGCAAATCCGTAATACGCGGATGTTGCGTGATAAATTTGTAATTAAATAATTTTAATAATGTAAAAAAGTCTGCCAATTCTTCACGAAATGTTTCGGGGCCGGAGAAAACTTCCCACAACTCAACCGCCAAGTTTTTGGTGTAGTGATTTAAAACTTCGTAATCCGACTTGTTTTTCAAGTAATTTATTATCTGCTTGAATTCTCCCCTATCAAGCCAAATTCCATTGCACATTTTGCAGAAATCCACTTTTGTCCTTGAATTATCGTATCTTGTTTCCACAAGCATTGTCCTATCCACCGGGCAAAGCCTTTTTGAATGCGCAACTTGAAATTTTGATTTGTCGCGCCACAAATCAATATCAACCCAATTTAAATCTTTGTCTTTTTCGTCTTTGGCAAGCCTTAACTCGTCTTTATCAAACCAAACACCCAAACACTTTGGGCAATAGTCCACTTCAACATCGTGGAACAACATCTTTTGCAAATATTCGTTGTCGTTTGGACACTGCATATATTTTAATTATACGCTTTTTCTACTCATCAACAAGGCAGCGGACCTCGTTGCCGTGGCGCACCTCAATAAAGCCTGATTTTACATCAAAAAAATGTTCTTTTTCTTCTGCCACTACCTTCACGGCTCCCGCAGTCAAAATACCAATCAAAGGATGATGGTTATCCAAAACCGTTATCTCGCCCACTGCTGTTTTGCAATTTAAAAGCTGGGCTTGGCCCTGAAACAAAACTCTTTTTAAGCTGTAAATTGATAATTTCATAGATATTTTATAGCGAGGCAATAGGTTTGAAAGTGGCTGCCGCAGCCCTGGCGGCTGGTCGCCGCTATGCGGCGCGCCAGGCGCGAGGACCTGAGCGAGCCCTTCGCTGGAAGGGCGAGCGTACACTTTCAAATCTGTTGCCGAGCGGGATAATTATCCCGTCAATTTGCAAAGGCAATGGCCGAGCGACTATCTAACTTCGTCTATTGAGCCTTTCATATAAAAATTCTCTTCGGGCACATCGTCGTGCTTGCCCTGCAAAATTTCGTCAAAGCCACGGATTGTGTCTTCAAGCTTTACATATTTGCCTGGCATTCCGTTGAAAACTTCTGCCACATTAAATGGTTGCGACAAAAACCTTTGGATTCTCCTTGCTCTGCCGACAACTTTTTTATCGTCTTCTGACAATTCTTCCATGCCCAAAATGGCAATGATATCCTGCAAATCTTTATATCTTTGCAAAGTGAGCTGCACGGCTCTTGCCACCTGATAATGCTTTTCTCCCACGATTTTTGGGTCCAAAGCAGATGAGTTTGATGCCAATGGGTCAACGGCAGGATAAATTCCAATTTCAGTCAGCGCCCTGTTCAAAACTATTGTAGAGTCCAAATGTGAGAATGTTGTGGCGGGAGCAGGGTCTGTAATGTCGTCAGCTGGCACATAAACCGCCTGCACCGATGTAATAGACCCCGATTTTGTTGAGGTAATTCTCTCTTGCAATTCTGCCATCTCCGATGCCAAAGTCGGCTGATATCCCACTGCCGATGGCATTCTGCCCAAAAGAGTTGAAACTTCAGAACCAGCCTGTGAAAACCTAAAAATATTATCCACGAAAAGCAAAACATTTTTCTTTTCTTCGTCGCGAAAATATTCTGCCATTGTAAGAGCAGACAAGGCCACCCTTGCTCTGGCGCCAGGCACTTCGTTCATTTGGCCAAACACCAAAGCTGTTTTGTTTATAACTCCCGACTCTGTCATTTCTCTGTGCAAATCGTTTCCCTCTCTTGTTCTCTCGCCAACGCCGGCAAACACAGAAACTCCGCCCGATTCCTCGGCCACATTTCTAATCAATTCCTGCAAGAAAACTGTTTTGCCAACGCCTGCTCCTCCAAAAAGCCCGACTTTTCCACCCTTAATAAATGGAGCAATTAAGTCAACCACTTTAATTCCTGTCTGAAAAACTTCTGTTTTTGTGGCCTGGTCGGCGAAGCTTGGCGAGGCTCTGTGAATGGGCCAATGCTTTGAAAACTTCTTTTTGCTGTCTGAAAGCGAATTTCCAACCACATCAAATAATCCGCCCAAAACTTCCGGCCCCACTGGCACTGAAATTTGGTTTCCTGTGTCCTCTGCATCCATTCCTCGGCTTAATCCGTCAGTGGATTGCAAAGAGATTGCCCTAACTTGCGTGGCAGACAAATGCTTTAAAGTTTCAAGCAAAACTTCGCCATTCGGCCCTTTCACCTTCAAGGCATTAAAAATGGCTGGCAGGGATACGCCTTCTCCAAATTCCACATCAACCACCGGACCTATAATTTGTATAATTTTTCCTTTGTTCATAGTTTTTGTTTTTGTTGTATTGTTGTAAAAATTTTTTGATGTTGATTTTGCGCTGCGTTATTGCCAACCACAACCATTCAACTAAATAATCAAGTAGGATATTCTGAAAAAATTATTTTAATAATATAAATTATTGTGGCGCAAAAGCAAAATTAATATCAAAAAATTAGCTCAAGGCCTCGGCTCCTGCCGAAATCTCTGAAATCTCTGTTGTGATTTTTGCCTGACGCGACTTGTTATATTGCAAATTTAATTTTTCTGCCAAATCCGATGCGTTATCCGATGCTGTTTTCATTGCCATTCTGCGGGCCGAATGTTCTGATGCATTTGCCTCCAAAACCAATTGGTAAATTGTCATCAAAAACAAATGTTCCGCCAATTTTTCCAAAACTTTTTCCGGTGACGGTTCAATAATATATTCTTTTATTTTTTCCCTATTGGGCACAAAGCTGACATCGTTTTCTTTTAAAAGTTCGGCAAATTTTCCTCTTTCGGGAATTGTTTCAACAACGGTTTGGGCGATATGGTCAAAATCAATAGGCAACACTCTGCGAACATGCGGCTCTTGCTTTAAGGCGGTTATAAAATGAGTTGAAATGACAATTACTCTGTCCCAATCTTTATCTAAAAATCCTTGCACCAAAAAGTTTGCCATTGGCGAAACTTCTTCCAAATCCGTAAAGTCTCCCATATCATTTACTTTTTTTAAAACATTAAATCCACGTTTTGACAAATAGTTATATGCTTTTTCTCCCACGGCAATATATGAATGCTCTTCTTTGTCCCATTCTGCTTTATGGATCTTTAAATGCTGTTCAAACTTTTTGAAAACCGAGCTGTTAAATGCGCCTGCCAAACCCTTATCAGATGCCACAAGCACAAACAAAACCTTTTTAACCGGCCTTGTTTGCAAAAGCTCTGGCAATTTAACATCAAGTTCAGAAATTGTCGCCAATAAATCCAATGCCGCAAAGCTATAGGGTCTGCTGTCCAGCGCCACTTGCTGGCTTTTTCGCATCTTTGTAGCCGAAACCAGCTCCATCGCCTTTGTGATTTGGCCGATGTTTTTGACTGATTTTAGCCTTTTTTTGATGTTTTGCGGACTTTCCATTTATATAAGCGTAGCTTTTATTGGGCCTCTATAAATTTTTCTATAACCTGTTTTATTTCGGCTTCCGTTTCCTCTGAAATTGCCCTTTCTTTTTTGATTTTTCCAATCAGCTCGCCATGCAAGTCGTCAACATATTCAATAAATTTCTTTTCAATTTCTTGCATCTGGCTTGGCTCAAATTTGTTGAAATATCCATTCAAAGCCGCGTACAAAACCAAAACTTGCTTTTCAAAAGGAATTGGGGCCAAATCCGGCTGCTTTAACACTTCTGTGATGATTCTGCCCTTATTGATCCTTGTTTTGGTTGCTTCGTCAACATCTGATGCAAACTGCACGAATGTTTGCAGCTCGCGGAATTGCGCCAATTCCAGCCTGAGTTTGCCCGCAACCTTTTTCATAGCCTTTGTTTGAGCAGATGAACCCACGCGAGACACTGATAATCCCACATTAACAGCAGGTCTTGTTCCCTGGTAAAATAAATCTGATTCCAAATAAATTTGGCCGTCTGTAATAGAAATCACGTTTGTTGGAATGTATGCTGTCACATCTCCAAGCTGAGTTTCAATAATCGGCAAAGCAGTCAAACTGCCCCCGCCTTTTTCTTTACTCAATTTGGCGGCTCTTTCCAAAAGCCTCGAATGCAAATAGAACACGTCTCCCGGGTATGCTTCTCTTCCTGGCGGCCTGCGAAGCAACAAAGAAATTTGCCTATATGCCCAAGCATGCTTTGACAAGTCGTCATAAATCACAAGAGCATCTTTGCCTTTGTCTCTAAAATATTCACCAATGGCGCATCCTGCAAACGGCGCCAAATACCAAAATGCGGCAGGGCTTGAAGCCGATGCTGACACGATAATTGAATATTCCAAGGCGCCCTGCTGTTTCAAAGTTTCAGCGATTTTAGCCACCTTACTCTCTTTCTGACCCACAGCCACATAAATGCAAATCGGCCTCTTTTCTTCGTCTTTTTGGTTTATGATAACATCCAGGGCAATAGCTGTTTTACCTGTTTGCCTGTCGCCGATAATAAGCTCCCTTTGGCCTCGTCCAACCGGAATCATAGCGTCAATGGCTTTAATCCCCGTGTGCATGGGATAATTAACCCCTTCCCTGCTTAAAACATTTGGAGCAGAGTTTTCCAAGTTATAGCTTTCAAATTTATCTTTGGCCGAAAAAATCGGGCCTTTGCCGTCCAAAGGATTCCCAAGGGGGTCTACAACTCTGCCCAGCAAATTTTCACCCACTGGAATAGAAAGCAATTGCTTTGTTCTTTTTACCGTCTGACCTGCTTTAATATGTCCGGCATCACCCAAAACCAAAGCTCCGATAGAATCTTCTTCAAGGTTTAAAGCCAAAACTTTTACAATGTCTTTTTCTGTTTCAACCGCCAAAACCTCCAAAGATTCTGCCTTGCTAAGCCCCGAAATTTTTAGAATTCCGTCGCCCGCTTCAACAACTTTTCCGACTTCTTCCCATTGAGGATTTTCTTTGTAATTCTCAATTGATTTTTTAAGTTTTTCTATTATTTCCTGGCTCATGAGAATATTTTGTTTATTTTGTTTTTCATTGAATAATCAATTTGCCTGTCGCCATCAATCACAATCTTTATACCTGCAATCAAATCCGGGCTTATTTTTTCTTTCACCACGTCGCCTTTTTCAATAAATTTTGAAAAAGATTTCTTTTGATTGTCTGTCAATTTTCTTGCCGTCTCAAATGTTATGGATTTTTTACCCTGCTTTTTTGCCAAAAAAATTTCTGTCTTTTCCAATATTTCTTTGGCTTTACCCAGGTCTCCTTGCTTTTCCAATAATTTTATAAACCCCACTGAAATTCCGCCGACGCCCGACGTCGGCGGGTTTTTGGCCGATAAAACTTCGGCCAAGGCTTTTGCGTAATCCTTAACCTTGTATTTCATCTGCCGCTTTCTTAATTAACTTGTCGTCAATGTCTTTGGGGTTAAGCTCAACTGTTTTTATAATAAGGTCTCTTACCAGAGCCACAGCATTGCTTAAAACCTGCTTCTCGGCGTCTTCTTTTTGTTTTTTAGCCATTTTTTCGGTTTCCAGAGCAATTTGCCTTTGCTTTTCCTCCATTTTCTGCATCATATCTTGCTCCAATATTTTGGCTTTTTGGCCGGTAAGCCTGATAATTTCAACTGATTTTTGCTCGGCTGTCTTTATTTTTTCCTTGGAGATTTCATCAACCTCTTTAAGCCTGACATCGGCTTCCTGGGCCTTGTCCAACCCCTCTTTTATCCTTTTTGCCCTTTCGTCCAGCACTTTCATAAGGGGTTTGTACACAAAAAAAGTCAGGACCGCCAAAAGTATGGCAAAATTAAAAGCCTGGCTTAAAAATATTCCCCAATTTATTCCGAGTTGAGATAATAGTTCGTTTTCCATAATTAAAAACTAAATTCTGCCCCGAAAATCGGGGCAATTTTCAGCCTTAAATTAGGCAACGAATTTGATAATCAAAGCGATAACCAATGCATAAATAGCAATGGCTTCAGCGAAAGCAATGGCCAAAATTGCCATTGTCTGTACCTTTGAAGCAGCTTCTGGATTTCTGCCAATAGCCTTCAAAGCCGATGATCCGATCCAGCCGATTGAAATGGCTGGCAATATTGCGCCAAGAACGATTGTTCCTGCAACTGCTAATGTTTTAATGCCTTCTAATTCCATGTTTTTTTTAAATTAATTATTTTTGACCTTTAATTTTATTGACAAATTTAGTGATGTTCTGCCGTATGAAGCGATATTGAAACCAGTGTTATCATTGCGAATATAAATGCCTGAATCATTCCCACAAACACTTCCAAAAACATAAATGGCAATGGTATAAAATACGGCGCTAAAAACGTTACGATCGTAAGCAGCACCTCTCCCGCAAACACATTCCCGAACAGCCTGAAAGACAAACTGACTATTTTGGCAATTTCCGACACTATTTCCAAAATTCCAACAAAGAATTCTATCGGACCCTTAAAGTTAAAATACTTGCCAAGATGGCTGAATACTCCTGTTGCCGCCATTCCCAAGGCATTTGTCACCAAAACGGAAATCACGGCAAACGCTAATGTAAAGTTAAGGTCGGCGGCGGGCGATCTGAATAATGGCACCTCGTGATGGTTAAATTCTATCCAAGCTGACCCGACTCCCGGCAAAAGCCCAAACAAATTGCAGGTAAGGATAAATAAAAATATCGTTGCGACAAGGGGAAAATATTTTCTGGCGTTATGCATGCTGCCCAGGGTGGATTCCATCAAATTAAGCAGGGCCTCGGCTCCCATTTCAACTGCCCCCTGAAGCCTGCCCGGCACCAATTTTATTTTTCTATTCAGCAAAATCGCAAATCCCAACAAAAAAACGCAAACTACAAGAGTTAAAAAAAAAGAGTTGGTCACTTGAAAGTTTCCAAGACTGAAAATCTGTTGCGCCTTTAAAGAAATCTCTTCCATTTATATAAAACGTAATTTCTATTTTAAAAACAGATATTTTATTTTATACACATTTTAAAACTTTTTGCAACTGTAAAAACACCGCAAAAGCAAAAGGCCCGTTGATATTATCTCGGGGCCTTAAAAAATGTCGCCTTCCGGCTACTTACATTGGCACAAGGGCTTTTTACGCTCCAAGAAACGTTTTGCCAGTTCAAATATGCGCCGGGCTTCTTCGTGTTCTTGCAGCAGAAAAATCCTCTCTTGAACCTCGCGGTCAAGCTGGCGGTCGGCTTCTGCCTCCCAGTTGGAAGCCTTCACACTTTTGAGTAAAGGCTGGCCATCGTACTCCAACCAAATGGAGTATTTCCGGCATCCATTCTTGCCTGTGGGACCCTCTTGGGTGTTGTTGTCAGAAGAATCGCGGATAAAGTACCGCCTATCTTTGTTGACGTCAACAACCTTGCTGCACAAGGCAACAAAGTCCACAAACAACAGAGAGCCCTGCATTGACTCAACGCAAGGCTCCGAAATGCTAAGCAACATCGTCCTTCCTCCTTTCTGGCGGATCTGATAGAAACAGGTTAACAAAAAGAGCTACTGCTTTACCTTAGTATTTTATTCGGTTTTGTCAACCTATAAGCCAGTCCACTCCCTGCCGGGCCGTTTTTGCTATTTGAGCCATCCTGTCTTTAGCCGTTGCCGAATTTGCCTTATATATGCAAAATGTTTTGGATTTTTTAGAAAAAAGGCCGAATATAACAAACTTGTTTATTATTTTAACCGGATGCAAAAGCATCGCATACACAAATCTTGGCGCGCCAAAGCTCACAAAAGCCGCAATCTTTTTATCATCCAGCAATTTATCAGGAACAAAATTCATAAGCTTATCTTTTCTGTATTTAAAAGCAAACCAGGGAGTAAAAACCCTATCCATAAATCCTTTCATTATCGCGGGCATCCCGCCCCACCAGACAGGGTAAATGAAAATTAGGCCGTTTGCCTCTTTTATTTTCTGTTGTATTTGCAAGTTTTCCGAACTAATCTCCCTATTTCCCGCTGTATAAAGCTCGCTTGACTTTAAAACCGGATCATAATTCATTTTATACAAATCCAGGACCTCAAAATCACACTCCCTTTCTTGCAGGCGGTTTTTAACCGCCTCCAACATGTTGACAGCAAAACCGATATTGGTGTCCGGGTGACCAAAAATAATTAAGGCTTTCATGCTCTGTTTCTATTGCTGGATAAATACTATGCTTGCGCCTTGGCCGGAAAGAGTTAAGGCATCATTTGAAAAATCTAAATTGGCTCCGGAATCCATCATAGACTTAAAGGCGTCTTCCACCTGCATGATTCCCGATGGGCTTGTGCATAGCTTTTCCGTTGTTATCAAACTGCCGGAGATAACCCCGCCATTGATTGTAAAATTACCCGACATCATATTGCATATTTGGGCCACTATCGAGCCAGAATTAAAGCTTAAAGTATAATCCGCATCAGATGGCACCTCTGAGCCATTAAAATAGGCTGCGCGAAAAACCTTTCCCGCCAAATCAGTCGCCGAAATCTGACTTGATGATTCGGCAAACACGAGCATAAGGTCAACGGAAGACTTGGGAACTCCGCCTTCCAAAAGAGGCGTGTAATCGATATTAACCCACTTTGTCTGGCCATCAACCGCAATCGTGGCATAAATATCATAATTTCTGTCTTCTGATATTTTGACTGGATTGTAATTTATGGTAAAGGAAACTGGCACATTTTCTCCCTGCGTTGTGATTTTTGTTTCAGCCACCACTACTGGATCTCCCGAGGTGATATCGCGAATTTGCGCCACTATCTCGCTGCCCTGAGGCAATACTATTTTCTCCCGATAAGAAATAGTGCCTGTCAGCTGGGACGTTTTAATAGATATATATCCTTGCGAATACAGCACAGCGGCTGCAATGGCGACTATTATAATAATGCCAAAAATAAACCATAGAAAACTTTTATTCATATTTTATCTTTCCCGCCGACGTCGGGCGTCGGCGGGTTTTTAATTTTTAATTGTTATAGCGTAGCGATATTATTGTTTTTTAAAATAAATGCTCCCCGAATCAAACTTTAAATTGAGCACCAAGTTTCCCGATTTATCAAAAAGATATCGGTCAACATTTTGAATTTCGTCTAAAAATATATTTTCTTGCGAATCCTGGCAAAACATTTCTGTGCTTGCCAACTGGTTAAAAGTTATACTCCCGTCCTGCGTGATCGCAAAATTGCCGGTAAAACCATTACAGTCCGTTTCGCCGGAAACCCTGCCGCCAATTACAAAGGTTAAAGTGAAGGCTTCTGCCTGATTTGGCATAATTGTTGTGTCGTCGTTCATTATTGTCTTTTCCCAAACCCATGTGCCCGAATATATATCGGTTTTAGGCCCCAAAAATGCTTTATAAATCCAAAACGTAATTGCTCCGGCAAGCGCGATTGCGGCAAGAGAAATAATTATTATATTTATTATTTGCTTATTTTTCTTTTTCATCAATTTAAGTAGGCCCCTAAAATAAAATTTGATATAAGCCAAGTCCTGTTTTTGCCGATTCGCAAGACCGTGGCTTGAAAGCTTCGGCTGGAGGCCGCGCCCGAGCTTGTCATGTTTATTATTTTCCCAGAAACTTCGTAGGCGTTTTGATTTTGCTGGCGGATTTCTTCAACAACAATGCTGTCAGGCCAAGGGCTGGAAGTCTCCCTGCCCGGCGCTGAAAAAGGCTCTGTTTTCCAGCGATTTATAAGGTCGTCAGAAACAAAATCTTTATAATTCTGCTCAATGTCATCGGATGCCGTCATTGAAAGCAAGTAAACATTTTTTAACTTTTGCCCAAAACTTTCAACCAGGTTTTTAACAGCTGACTCCTCGGTTGCTTTGGCAGTTTTATCTGCCATTGATTTTTGATAAAGATATGCGCCAAGAACAAAAGCAAGAGCCAAAAATAAAACTGCGATTGCAATAAATATTTTCATCCCCCTTTTCATATCTATATTTTACCACAAAATGAAAAATCTTCGCAATAAACAAAAAGCTCCCTGCTTTGTTCAAAAGTTTGGGAGCGAGTTAAGGGTCTTCGCGCAATAAGAAAAGCGCCGTGCAAATTGCTATTGCGCAACAAGATTCTTCTTGTAGTCGAAAACCATGTTTCGGCTTCTGTCGCGGAAAGTCAGGCACACCTCCACCGTCGAGCCTGGGCCTATGTCGTAAAACGACAGCAAAGCCATTTCTCCAAAGGTGAGCGGGTGGTCTTTGGCGTAGTCCAGGCTGAGCGAGGTCTCCACCAAGTGGTACAAAACCTCGTAGTGCGACACGCACACCACAAACAGCGGACGGGTGCCTGCCATCAAGTTGCGAACGAGTTGACCCAGATGATCGTAAAATCTGGAGACAACCTGAGTTCGCGGTTCAAAGATGGCGGGATCCTCGTAGCGCTGATCAGATCCATAGCAGGCCGACAACTGGCGGAATCCGCCATTGCCAACGTGCTCGTTGAAAATTTCAGCGCCGCGCCTTGCGTCTCTCACGTCGGCCGGTGACAGCAAAGAAGTTCTGATCACTCTTTGGTCATAGCCCATGATTTGCGAGATGATAGCCGCCGTACCCAACGCTCTGGGGGCAGGCGACGACATGATGCGCAAGGGATCGGGGCGCAAGTTGTGGATTTTGCGAATCTCAACAGCGGCGCGTTTGATGGTCTCCTTGCCTGCATCAGTGAGATCGGGAAACTCATTTGTATACTTGGTTTCCCCGTGGCGAATGAATACCGCTCTGCCAATAATCCTTTTCACGATTAGTTCTCCATGATAGTGGAAAGTGTGGAATTGTCCAAGGTTCTAATAAAACCCTACCACGCATTGCGTAAAATGTCAATCAAAAAACCCGCGGTCGCCTTGGCGACTCGCGGGACTATAGCCAAACTATTTGAGTCCGGCAATGCGTTCGTGGTTTTTCAGGCGTCTAAGCGCCTTTGCCTTGATCTGGCGCACCCTTTCCTTGGTTGTGCCAAGAATCCTGGCAATTTCCTTGTCTGTGTAAGCAACTCCGTTGCCAAGCCCGAAGCTAAGGCTGATTACCTGTTGCTCTTTTTCTTTAAGCTCCTGCAAAACTTCATCAAAAATGTTTTGCAGAGACACTTGATTGGCTTTGGCGCTTGGGCAAACCGCCTTTTGGTCGCCCACGAGGCCGTGCATGCTTTCATCACCCTCTTGGCCAATGGGTTCGTCCATTGAAAAATGGGCAACACTGCCGCGATTGTCGTAAAACAATGCGCGCTCAATTGCCCTGTCGATGCGAGGCACAGCATAAGTGGAAAACCGGCAATTGTACCGCCAGTCGTATTTTTCCACAGCGCCCATTAAGCCGATGTTGCCTTCTTGTATCAGGCCCAACAGGGTGAGGTTCAACGAGCGCTTTACATAAAGCTTTGCGCGCGACACCACCAGCCGCAAGTTTGCCTTGGTAAGGTATTGCCGGGCCCAACTGCTGCCCAGCTCGATTCTCTTTGACAGCCAGATTTCTTGGGCAAGGCTAAGCAGAGGCACCTCGCCAATACTGCTAAGATAAATTTCCACCAGAGCTTTTACCTTCTTATCGGTCTTTTTGGTTTTTTTCGGCACCACAATTCTCCTTTCAAATCAAAGAACGAGATGCGTTATCTTATATTATATTTCCCTTCTCTGCAATGGACCTAACCCGGATAAGCTATCTATTTTATGCCAATTAAAAACAGGCCGGTTAATTATCTTGCCTGTTTTTTGCTAAGTTTGATGTATTCAATCAATTTAAATCCGTCCACAAGTTCAATCGGCTTATCTTCGACGAATTTTTCCGCCTCTAAGGTAAATTTATTAGTAGTAATAAAATATGCTTTTCCCTTGGCAAGATGATCAACCAATGAACCTTAAAAATCGCGGACTTGGCTGACAGTCACACTAGAAGTTATAAATTTTTTACATTGGATATAGCTTTCAACGCCATCTTTTTCAATGACAACATCAATGCCTCCATCATGTGATTTGCCAACTGCTTTAGCTTTGTAACCCAGTTGCGTGAATAAATAAGCAATATATTCTTCAAATTCCCAAGGCTTCATTTCACGAAGCCAATGTAAAAGCTCATTATCCGACCTCCATTCTCCACCTTTTATAAATTTTCTACGAATGCGCCTTTTTTTTAAAATTATGCGAATCCAAAGAGTAATTAATTCAAATATAGGAACTGCTAATAAAACAGCCCATAGAGGCCAAAGTGACCAAAAAATTTGACTAGCAGATATGCCTACCAATTCCATTGATTTATTTTACCACAAAACTATAAATTTAATTAAATTTCATACCGACCGGAATGATTATTCCGAGCATTTTTTCCAATCTTTCTTTTGCCAAATCTTCTGATGGATGATATACGTATAATTCACCATTTCTCTTTATTGCTAATTTTTTGTACTCCGAGGAATCATTTTCTGAAACCTTAAATCTGTAAGATAGGGCGCTTATCAAAAAATCATATGTTATTTTATTATCTTGCGTCCTTTTTTTGATGGGCGACCTTATTATTTTAGGAAAATTTCTTTTTCTATAAGATATCAAAACACAAGGAAAATCCCCTTCTTCGCCAGCATTTTGAGTAAAAATCATTTGCCTTAATTTCTCTTCATATCTGCCGAGTGAAACTGAAGAAAAAAAATCTTTACTTGAGATACTAGCCCTCCATAATATAGACAAAAGAAATAGTTTAAATTTTCTATAATCTAATCCTTCTACCCGAGTATATTCAACTTCATCTGATTCATCTGATTTTTTATAATACAGTTGCTTTGTCTGAATATTGCCCCCATATAAAACTTCTGACGCGTATTTTTCAAAAGAACCAATGAGTTCATTATCGCATTTTTTACATAGCAGATTTCCTTCTTTCTCGCCATCTTGAACTAATTTATCAAAATCCAAAACATTACTTTTAACTAAGGTATGTTTTTCATCAAAAATTTCCTTATACATAAACTTCGGGATTATGTGCGAATTTTTACATAATTCCCTATCCTCTAAACAAAGTTTGCATTGCATTTAAATTGACTCCTCTTATTTAAAAAATTTTAGATAAATTTTATCGAAGTTTTTCTCAATTCTTTATTTATAATAACATAATTCGGAATTGTTCTTGCCACCAAGGCATGAAATTTAGGCGAATGATTAAATTCTCCCAAATGGCAAAGTTCGTGCACAATTAGATAATCGGCCAATTCCGGTTTTAAATAAATTATCTTGTAATTAAAATTAAGATTCCCTTTTGAAGAGCAACTCCCCCACCTTCTATAAGTATTTTTTATAGCAACCCGATTTATTTTAAAACCATAGAATTGATTAAAGTAAGCCAGCCTTTCAAGCACAAAACTCCTTGCCTGCTCGCGTTTTTTAACTGTGAACCTTTTAAACATTTTATTTCTTAAACATATCTTATCACAAAATAAAAATGACGGCACTTGAAAAAAAAATAAAAGTTGGGTATTATGAAAACATAAAAATATATTCCGGTGTAGCTCAGCGGTAGAGCGACTCCCTGTAAACAATTTGCAGCTCCCGAAAGAAATTTTGGGATGAATAATCTCGGGATAACGGTGAAACCCCTCGTGGGCAATACCGTGGGAACCTCCGCATTGCGGAGGAGCGCCGTAGAGACTAGATACCGAGGTGCCTAAGTTCGAAAGAATATGGCAATGATATAGTCCACCCCTAGAAGCAATTTTAGGATAATGTGTAAGGAGTGGGTCGTAGGTTCGAATCCTACCACCGGAGCAGAGAAGCAATTTCAGGGTCAAAAGCCCTGTTTTTGTTTGTTTTTATTCGAAAATCTGAAGGTTCGAAAATATTGGCTGGCAATTCTTTAGAATTAAGCACTTTAGAACTATTTGTAGCTTTTACGGCTTCGACCAGTAAATCAAAAGGTTTAGCATAAGAATAATTTATTTTTTCTCCCATAAGGGATAGATTTTCAAAAACTAATCTCATTAATTGCTGTTTTTCCTCTATACTCGCCCTTTGATACAATTCCGGTGCTTTTTGGGAGAGTTCGTAGATATTCAAACCAATCTCGTGATATTTATCACTAGACTCAGAATGTTTTTTAATTGACGATAAAACAGTTTCTTTTTCTTCTGAATACTTTTTAAACTTTGACTCATAAAATTCTTTTGTAATTTTTTCGTCAACTTTGTCGTCGTAAAGATTATCTATGCGCTTTTGAATTTGTCCTAGTCTTAAATTTAATTCCTTCAAAGCAGAAGAATGATATTGAATTTCGTCTTGATGGCTTTCTTTCAGAGCTTGCTTAATCCACTCCATTAATTTTTGATTTTTTATCTGCAAATTCCCAAACAAGTGCGAGATTTGTTTCTCCGCCTCTGGCTCTTTTATCCATGTCGTTTGAGAACAGCTCCTATAGTGATTACAATGCCCGTAGACGATTCCTTTATGCTTTTCCCATGTTATGAGTCCTCCGCATTCATTACACCTTAAAAAACCTTTAAAAAGGTATAAGTGTTTTGTGTATCTTGGAGTCTTTTTGCCTTTTAACGTTCTTTGTACCAATTCGAACATCTCTTCTGAAACTAACGCCTCGTGTTTTCCACTGTAAACTGCGTCATTCCACCTTATCTTTCCCATATAAAAAGGGTCTGATAGCAAGGTCGCTAGTCTACTTTTGCATAATTTATTTCCGCCATTAGTTCTCAATCCCTCCTCAAACATTTTCTCAACTAATTTTTTAAGAGAATAATTCCCGCTAGAATACAACTCGAACATTTTTTTAACTAAAAAAGATTTATCTTCGTCGACAACATGTATTTTGTGGCCTTTTTCTCCCATTGTTTTGTAACCAAGAGGAGATTTTTGAGGAAACCAACCTTGAGCCAATTTTTCTTTTTGTCCCTTTTTAACCTCTTCTGAAAGATTATCTATGTAGTATTGAGCAGTTGAAACTTTGATATTCCAAATAAATTTGTCGTTAGATTTAGAATCTCTACTTAAGATGCAGTTTTCTTTTACAAAATGTACTTGTCGCTCCGAATCGTTATTCAACCACTCGTTAATAAAAACAGCGTCTTTTAAATTTCTCGTAAGACGGTCAACTTTCTCGCAGATTATAACTTTTATGTCGTTATTTTTGACATAATCTAACATTTCGTCGAAACATTTTCTTTGATAGCGGCCGGATGCCGATTCTGAAATTGAAAACTTTTTACCAATTTTAAAATCTTTTTTCTCGGCATATTCCTTGAGAAGTTTTTCTTGGGAGGGCAAGGAGTAGCCAGTTTCCTCCTGTTCTCTCGAAGAAACTCTGGCGAATAGAACTGTTTTCATATTTTTTGCAACTTAAAGGGGCATCCGGTGACCCAATTCGTAATCCCGAAAGACACGTTATTGGCAGATGCCCCTTAAAGGCAACAACATGTCATTAAAAAACGGGATTTATTAAATTGGGTCACGTTTTAATTATAACACCAAACTCGTCTAAAATAAAGCGTGTGTGCCGGAAATATTGGTTTTTAGGAGCAATACGCAATTAGGTTTTTTTAGGTATTTTCCCGAATAAATCCGTAATTTTCCGTATTCTTTTTATCGTGTAAATAAATCCACGTTTTTCCATGCTTTTTATAGTGTCGGAAAATTCAACCCTATAATGTCAGAAAATACGTTATTTCTCGCTATTTTTGCCCAAATTTAGCCATTTAAGGCCAGCTATTGCCCATTTTAGCTGGATGCACTGAAACTAACTTGCTAGCACCTGTTATTACCTGCTTTTCAGGTGCTGTTCTTTGGCTGATAAGCAGTGAAATCCCATATTTTCCAATATTTTTCTACTAAACTAATTTAGAGCTTATTTTTTTCTTTTTTATTTCAAAAAATAAACATTATTAGTTTTAACTTCTTTTTAGAAGATAATATAGACTATAGTATCTCTAATAGTATTTACTATAATGGTAGTGTTTTACAGCATTATAGAATAATCTATAGATATCAAATTGAATCTTCGACAATCGGGATGTCTCTGTATCTTGAATCGTATTCATACTGTCTTACGATTTCTTGCTTAATTCTCCCCAAAAGCGTTCCTTGACAGTACCTAAACTTTTTATTTGTTTGCGGTGGCTCAACATTAAACCCTTGATGCAAACTCTTCCAAACCGTAAATCCGCTAATAGTTAAGTGTTCTCCCATTTCTTCTTTTATGGTTATTGATGCTGTAGCCAATATGTTTGGGTGATTTTTCTTTTCCCCAGCAAAGTTTATTTTTGCCGTTATTTCTACATCGTTAATTTTCATTGTTGTTGTTTTTAATATTATTAACCTCCTCCCAACGCTTTTTATTGCGTTTATTAAGCATTTTTAGATTTGATTTAGGTACAAATTCTAAAACGCACGTAGGGGCAAGGGTTTTCATACCTTTTTGATCTTTCGTTTTTTTGTTTATCCTAAATGGACAGCGATTTTCTTCTTCTCCTTTTCTAAGATTTGCTTCTAAATCCAAAGGGCAGAAATTTATTGAGCAATTGTAAAATTGAGGACACCTCCTCATGTTTTCAATTATTTTTTCCTCTTCGATAATTTTTTTTGTTAATTTTATTTACTGCCTAACATAATGTTTTGGTTATCCTTTCACAATCAAAGGTTGTCTTTTTTCCGTTTCGACTATTTTTTTATTTTCCCGGAAGACGATTCCCT